>CALGVD010000105.1 GCA_937920275.1 uncultured Pseudomonadota bacterium | reverse complement strand
TTGGCGTAGAGACTCTCTGGATCCAACACCTGACCGGGCTTCAGCGGTGGCGGATACGTCATTTTGGTCTCCTTACTTGACTGTTCGCTCGTCTTGGCACCACAGGCAGAAAGGGCCACGACGAGCAGCAGCGTTGCGACACGAGAGGCAGAGGTAATCACGAACCCGCACCCTGTCCAACCGACACCGCCACCGTATTGATTTGGGCATGCATCATGGTCACGACGGATATCAGAAATTTTCGATTAAGTGTAGTTGCTTTCGTCACTTCCACCATGTCCCTTTGCCTCGCGACGCTAGCCGCGGTGGCAGTGCGCAATTCACCCGCCGGCCCGAAGAACCCCCATCTTCACCAACCACAGCAACCCGCGCGAGACGATGGCCCTGCGCGCGCGTGGGATATCGGTCACCAATGCCTCGGCGGTCTGCTGCCCCGAGGCCGCTTGGGTCAACACCGCGCGCAGCTCGTCGGGTGCAGGTAGCACAGCTCGCGCGAAGCGCACCATCTTGAGGTTAGCGAGCGCCTCGAGGCGACGCAGTGCGGTGTCGGCATCCGGCGCAGCGAGGCTCAGCACCGTGTCCGGCGTCAGAGGCCGGCTCGGATACGCGGCGAAGGCCTCGAAGGGATCGGGCCGAGCGGGCCAACGGGCAGGCGTACCGCCCTCGCCACGGTCGATCGCTTCGCGACGCAGATCGGACAACTGCGACCACAGTGCCTCATACCGCGCGATGATCACCTGCCAGTCGAAGGCCTCGCGGGCGCGGCGGCGCCCCGACTCGCCCATCTCGCAACGCAAGGCCGCTGACGCGAACAGCCGCTCGAACGCGGCGACGGTCGCCGGGATGTCGACGGCGACGAAGCTGCAGGTGTTGCCGCAGTAGAGATCATAGCTGTCGACCCCCAAGGCATGCCGCAGCGCGAGATCACCCGACACGCCGGGCGGCGGTGCCATCGTCGGGATGCGGAAGCCATCGATGCCGTCGCGGACGGTCTCGCGGTAACCGTCCCAGTCGGAGACGATTACCGGCAACCCCGCGGCCATGGCTTCGAGCGGCACCAAACCAAAAGTCTCCTGGATGTTGTCGGACAGGCTGCAGAAAATGTCAGCCGCTGCCCAACAACCCAGCCGGACCTGCGGTAGCCGACCGTCTCTCACCGCCACGCGCACACCCGGGCAGGCGAAGCGAGCGGCCTCGTCGTAGGCCGAGGCGATGAAGTCGTTGGCGTGCCACCCGCACTCGATCAGCAGCACGTCGCGGCTCGTGGCTCGCGCGGCGGTCTCGAGCGCCTGGTACAGCGCAAGCGGATGGGCCTTGGCGTGGAACGACAGCCGCCCCATGAAGAGCACCACGAGCGTCGTCTCGGTCACGCCGAGTTCAGCGCGAGCGGCATCGCGCTGTTCGGCGCTGAACTCGAAATCTTCGGTGTGGATACCGAGCGGGATGACGGGCAACTGCGGCATCACGACCCGGGTGGCGCCGAGCCGCTCGCGCAGGTGTCGCTGTTGGCCGTTCAGCAGGCGTTCGACATTGTCCTTCACTGCATGGCTGGTGCAGATCAAGGCGTCCCAAGGCTGCACGGGGGCGACCAGAAGATCGGCGATGCCGTCCATCACGCCCGCCGAGGCCGTGGTGTGGGTGATGCCGCAGAGACTCCAGGAACCATGCCCGAAGGCGGCACGACGCCAAGCCTGCGCGCCCAGCATCGGGTCGGGCTGGTAGAGCACCTCCGCTTGGGCGAGATCGCCGAGGTTGGCGGCGGTGATCGAGCGCACGGACTCAGTGCGCCCCGCAGCCCGGGCGGCGCTCGCAAAACCCTCTGCATGCGAGGGGTCGCGGACATCGACGAAGAAACCATCGGCCCGGCTATGGCGCAGGAAGCCGCGCAGGAAGGACTCCCCCGCCGCATTGCGTCCCATGAGTTTGGGGCCGCCGGTGGAGTACGCCTCGGGGTGGAAGTGGATGGCTGGTTTCACACGCCGCAGGAGATGGTGCCCGGAATAGGATTCGAACCTACGACCTACGCATTACGAATGCGCCGCTCTACCAACTGAGCTATCCGGGCCCGGAAGGGCTGCGAATCTTAAACGCGTCGCAGCCGGATGAAAAGTTCGATGCCGGCGTATTCGGTGCCGGGCGGCGGCGGGGGCAACTGCTCGAAACGCACGGCGGTGTGCGGCAGGTCGGTCAGGGCCCCGGATTCGAGGTCCTGGAAGTGGTAGTGCGGCTCGGTGTTGGAGTCGAACCAGGCGCGATCGCCGTCGACGGCGAGCTGGCGCACCACGCCCCGGGCGGCGAAGAGGTTGAGGGTGTTGTAGACCGTGGCCTTCGACACCCGCGCACCCTCGGTGCGCAGGCGCTCGAGGATCGCCTCGGCGGTGAGGTGTTGGGGCGCGCTCAGCAGCAGCGAGGCGACTTTAAGGCGCTGCGCCGTCGGCTGGATGCCACAGCTGCGCAGGCGCTCGGCGACGGGGTGCAAGGCGGTCGGAACCAACATGAGCGGGATTATAGGGCAATCGCAGGAAAATACACGGGCGCTACGGACTCGGCGGCTTGAGCCTGAGCTCACGCGGTAGCGCAAAAACCACATGTTCGCGCTGCCCGTCGAGCTCGCGCGGTCGCTCGACACCCCACTCCCCGAGCTTTTCGACGACTTCCTGCACCAGCACCTCGGGCGCCGAGGCCCCTGCGGTCAAGCCGATGCAGTGCCGGCCGTCCAACCACTCGCGACGCAGGTCCGCAGCGCCATCGATCAGATAAGCCGGCACCCCGGCCCGCACGCCGAGTTCGACTAGGCGGTTCGAGTTGGAGCTCGTGACCGAGCCGACCACCAGCAGCAGGTCGGCCTCCCGCAGGAGTTCTTTGACGGCGTCCTGGCGGTTCTGGGTGGCATAGCAGATGTCTTCCTTGCGCGGTGTCGCAAGCCCGGGGAACCGTCGCTGCAAGGTGGCGACGATCTCGGCGGTGTCATCGACCGAGAGCGTGGTCTGGGTGACGAAAGCGAGCCGGGACGGATCGGAGACGTCGATCGTTTCGGCGTCCGCCATGGACTCGACCAAGCGGATCCGACCGCCGTTCGCGGGGTCGAAGCGCCCGAGCGTGCCTTCGACCTCCGGATGACCGTCGTGACCGATCAAGATCACATCACGGCCCTCGCGGCCATAGCGCCGGACCTCCATGTGCACCTTGGTGACCAACGGACAGGTCGCATCGAACACCGAAAGACCGCGGCGCTTCGCCTCGTCCTCGACGGCCTTGGACACGCCGTGCGCCGAGAAGATGACGGTGGCGCCGTCCGGCACCTCGTGCAGCTCTTGGACGAACACCGCGCCCATGTCGCGCAGCCGCTCGACGACATGCCGGTTGTGCACCACCTCGTGACGCACGAAGATCGGCGCGCCGAACAGCACGATCGCCCGCTCGACGATGTCGATGGCGCGATCGACGCCGGCGCAGAACCCGCGCGGGTTGGCGAGGCGGAGCTTCACGCGCCGCCCCCTGCCCGCTCGCGCCGCCATTCGAGGAACGCATCGAAGATCATGAGTGCAGCGCCCACGGTGAGCGCCGCATCGGCGATGTTGAACGCCGGATTTGAGTTGCCCCAGTGGACATGGATGAAGTCGACCACATAGCCGTGCTCGATGCGGTCGATGACGTTGCCGATCGCACCGGCCAAGATCAGCGAGAGCGCGAGCGCCAGCCGCCGCTCCGCAGCCTCATGCACGCTGCGCAACCACCAGAGCAGCACGACACTCACGCCGAGCGCGAGCACGGTGAAGAACCAGCGCTGCCAACCGCCCGCCCCTGCAAGGAAGGAGAACGCAGCGCCCGGATTGTGCAGACGGACGATGTCGAGCCACGGCAGCACCGCTGTCGACTCCCCGAGCAGGTAGTTCGCCTCGATCCAGCCCTTGCTGAGCTGGTCGGCGACGATGACGAGCAGGACGAGCGGCAGCCAACGCCAACCGCTGCGACCGAGGGATGGGGTCACCGTGGTCATGCGTAGTGCCTCGTCTCACCCGGACCTGTGATGTTGGAGACGCAGCGGCCGCAGAGCTCCGGATGCTCGGCATGCGTGCCGACATCCGCGACGCGGTGCCAACAGCGCACGCATTTCTTTGAAGTGGTCGGCGTGACCCGCACGGCGATCGCCTCTGCACCCGGGACCGCGACGATCTCGGCCGCGGAGGTGATCAGGAAGAAGCGCAGCTCGTCGCCGAGCGCCGACAGGGCGGCGTGGGCAGCCGGCGGACACTCGATGCGCACCTCCGCCTCGAGCGGTGCACCGATCTCGCCCGCCGCGCGCAAGCGCTCGAGCTCGCCCGCGACCTGCGTGCGCAAGCCGATCAACGCCTCCCAATCGATGCCGTCCGCGGGGATCGCCGGGAAACGGTGCCAAGTGGCATGGAACACCGAGGCCTCGCGCGCACCGGGCAGGAACCCCCAGATCTCCTCGGCGGTGAACGAGAGGATGGGGGCGAGCCAGCGCACCATCGCCTCGGCGACATGCCACTGCGCGGTCTGTGCGGAGCGCCGCGCCAAAGATCTCTCCGGCGTGGTGTAGAGGCGGTCCTTCGTGACATCGAGCCACAGGCCGCCCAGATCGGCGACGCAGAAGTTGTGGATCTTCTGATAGATGAGGTGGAAGTCGAAGCTCTGGTAGGCCGCACGGATCTCGTCCTGCAACGCCGCTGCGCGACCGAGCGCCCAACGATCGAGCGCGACCATGTCCGCAGGCGCGACCGCATCGGCCGCCGGATCGAACCCCGAGAGGTTGCCGAGCAGGAACCGCACGGTGTTGCGGATGCGACGATAGGAGTCCGCCGTGCGCTTCAAGATCTCGTCGGAGACGCCGATCTCGTTCGCGTAGTCGGTGGAGGCCACCCACAGGCGCAGCACATCGGCGCCGAGCGTCGCCGTGACCTTCTGCGGGTCGATGACATTACCCAAAGATTTCGACATCTTGCGGCCCTTGTCATCGACCGTGAAGCCGTGGGTGAGCACGGCCTTGTAGGGCGCGCGGTCGTCGAGGGCTTCCGACATCAGCAAGGACGAGTGGAACCAACCACGGTGCTGGTCGGAGCCTTCGAGATAGAGATCGACCGGCGCCGCGATCTCGGGGCGCGCGGTGCCGACGCAGTGGAACGACAGGCCGGAATCCGCCCAGACATCCATCACATCCTTGACCTTGTCGTAGTCGCCCGCCTCGGCACCGAGCAACTCCGCCGGATCGAGCGCGAACCAGGCCTCGATGCCGCCCTGCTCGACGCGCGCCGCAGCCGCCTCGATGAGTTCTTGCGTGCGCGGGTGCAGCGCGCCTGTGACCTTGTGCACGAACAGCGGGATCGGCACGCCCCAGATGCGCTGGCGCGAGATGCACCAGTCGGGGCGGTTGGCGATCATGCCGGTGATGCGCTGCTCGCCCCAGGCGGGCGTCCAGGCCACTTTCGGGATGTCGCGCAGGGCGCCCGCGCGCAAGCCCGCCTGTTCCATGCTGATGAACCACTGCGGCGTGGCGCGGAAGATCACCGGCGTCTTGTGGCGCCAGCAATGCGGGTAGGAGTGGCGGTACGGCGCCTGCACGATGAGCGTGCCGGCTGCGGTCATGCGTTCACGCAGCTGCGCGCCCGCCTCCTCGAGGCCGAGACCTTCGACGAAGGGCGTACCCGGCAGATAACGGCCATCGCCGCCGACCGGGTTCACGACCGGCAACTTGTAGCGCTGGCCGACGACGAAGTCTTCTTGACCGTGCGCGGGCGCGGTGTGCACCGCACCGGTACCCGCCTCGAGCGTGACATGCTCACCCAAGATCACCGGCACCTGTTTCTCGAGGAAAGGATGCTGCAACAAGAGCCCTTCGAGCGCCTCGCCCTTGAAGCGCGCGAGCACCGACACGGCGGCCGGGTCGACGCCGTAGCGCGTGGCGCAATCGGCGACGAGGTCGGCGGCGAGCACCAACATGCGCGCCGGCGCGGCGTCGGTCCCCGGTACCGACACGAGCGCGTAGTCGATCTCGGCGCCAAGCGCGACCGCTTCGTTGGCGGGCAAAGTCCAGGTGGTGGTGGTCCAGATGACGACCGCAGGGGTCGTCGTCGCCACGCCCGCGCCGAGCCCGATGCGCGCCGCAAAGTCCGCCCCGTCGGCCACGCGGAACGCGACATCGATCGCGACCGAGGTCTTGTCCTCGTATTCGACTTCGGCCTCGGCGAGCGCGGAGCGACAATCGAGACACCAGTGCACGGGCTTCGCGCCCTTGTAGAGATGGCCGTTGGCGACGATGCGACCGAAAGCGCGGATCTGCTGCGCTTCGAATGCGGGCGCCATGGTCATGTAGGGACGGTCCCAGTCGCCGAGCACGCCCAATCGTTTGAAGTCGCGGCGCTGCTGCTCGATCTGCTCCGCCGCGAAGGCGCGGCAGGCGGCGCGGAAGGCGTTGGTGTCGAGCTTCTGGCCCGGACGACCGTGTTTCTTCTCGACGGCGTGCTCGATGGGCAGCCCGTGGCAGTCCCAGCCCGGGATGTACGGCGAATCGAAGCCCTCGAGCGAGCGCGCCTTGACGATGATGTCCTTGAGGATCTTGTTGAGCGCGTGGCCGATGTGGATGGCGCCGTTGGCATACGGCGGCCCGTCGTGCAGCACGAAGCGCGGCCGACCGCGCGCGATCTCGCGCAAGCGGCCGTAGGTGTCCTCGGCCTCCCAACGCGCGAGCAGCGCAGGCTCGCGCTGCGCCAGGTCGGCTTTCATGGGGAAGCCCGTCTGCGGGAGATTGATCGTCTGTTTGTAGTCGGTCACTGGATCATCCGTTAGAAGAACCCGGCCAAGCGCTCACGCGCCTCGGCCACATCCGCATGCATCTGCACCACCATGGCCTCGAGCGATTCGAAGCGGGCCTCCTCGCGCAGGTGCGCGACGAACTCCACCTCGAGCTCGCGGCCATAGAGATCGCCCGCGAAGTCGAACACGAACACCTCGAGCAGCGGCTCGACACCGCCCACCGTCGGTCGGGTGCCGAGGCTCGCCACCCCACCATAGGTCCGCGCGTCCCGCCCGTCGCCGATGCCGTGCACGCGCACCGCGCAGATGCCGCTGAGCGGCAGCCGCCGGCGCCGTACACGGATGTTAGCTGTCGGGAAGCCGAGTGTGCGACCGAGTTGTTGGCCGGCGACCACCCTGCCCCGCATGCTGTAGCGGCGACCGAGCAGGCGTGCGGCGCCCTCGAGGTCGCGCGCGGCGAGCGCGGCGCGGATACCGGAACTGCTGACGCGCGCCGAATCAGCCGCCACCGCTGCGATCACCTCGACACCGAAGCCGAGACGCAGACCCGCCTCGCGCAGGAAGTTGGCGTTGGCGGCGCCGCCGCGACCGAAGTGGAAGTCGTGGCCGACCACCACGCCCGCGACCTGCAGGCGCTCATGCAGCAGGCTGACGAAGCCGGCACCATCCAATCCACGCAGCCGCCCGTCGAAGCGCAGCAGCACGAGCGCATCGAGGCCGCTGCGCTCGAGCAGGCGCACGCGCTCGCGCAGGTTGGTGAGGCGGGCGGGCGGTTCGGCTGGCGTGAGGAACTCGCGAGGCAGCGGCTCGAAGGTCAACAGCAGCGCGGGACGCCCCGCCGCTGCAGCCTGCGCGCGCGTCGCATCGATCAGCGCCCGGTGCCCGAGATGCAGACCATCGAAGCTGCCGATCGCGACGATGCCACCGCGGTGCTCCGCCGCGAGGTTGCCGACACCGCGTACGAGATCCATCAGCGCCCCTCGTCCGCGCGCAGGTGCGCCGTGCGCAGCCCGGAGACCCACAGCACCGCCGCGTAGGCCGCCGCACCCGCGGCGATCAAGGCCAAAAGATAGAAGGCGCGATACATCGGCGGTGCCGAGAGCCAACGCGCGAGATCCTTCGACAACGCGAGCAACAGACCCGCCATCACCGCATTGGCGAGGAGGACCCGGCCGATGAGCGCACCCCAACCGGCGCGCGGCCTATAGACCCCGGAGCGCCGCAGACCACGCCACAACAGGAAGGCGTTCACGGCCGCCGAGATGCAGGTCGAGGTGGCGAGCAGCACGAAGGGGGTCGCAAAACCGGCGTAGTGCGCGGGCAGCACCACCAGCAGATTGATCGCCATGTTCACGCCGAGCGCGATCAGCCCGACCCGGACCGGCGTGCGGGTGTCCTGGCGCGCGAAATAGCCGGGCGCGAGCACCTTGACGAGACTGAAGCCGATGAGCCCCCAGGAGTAGGCCATCAGGCCGTACTGCGTCATCTCGACATCGCGCGCGGTGAAGTTGCCGTAGCCGAAGAGCGTCGCCGTCATCGGCCCAGCAAGCACCAACAGACCGACCGCAGCCGGCACCACGACCAGCACCACGAGCCGCAGCGACCAATCGAGCGTGCCTGAGAACCGCTCGGCATCGCCCACCGTATGCTGCGCCGAGAGCCTCGGCAGGATCACCGTGGCGAGCGCGATGCTGAACACGCCGAGCGCGAACTCCATCAGGCGATCGGCGTAATAGAGCCACGCGATGCTGCCGGTGACGAGGAACGAGGCGATCAGGGTATCGAGCAGCAGGCTCACCTGCGCCATCGAGGAGCCGAAGATGCCGGGCAACATGAGCTTGCCGATGCGGCGCACACCCTCGGCGGCCGGCTGCCAACGAGGGCGACCGAGCAATCCGAGGCGTGCGACCCACGGCAGCATGAAGAGCAGTTGCGCGAGACCCGCGACGAACACGCCGATCGCGAGCGTCACACCGGGGTTCTGCGCATCGCTCGCGATCGCCACCGCGAACAGGATCATCACCAGGTTCATGATCACCTGGGTGAACGCCGGCACTGCGAAGCGGCCGTAGCTGTTGAGCACGCCGCTGAAGAGCGCCACCAAAGATACGAAGAAAAGATACGGGAAGGTCCAACGCAGCATCTCGACCGTGAGCTCGTACTTGCCGGGCTGTTGGGTGAAGCCCGGCGCGAAACCGAGGATCACGAGCGGCGCGGCGATGACGCCGAGCGCGGTCACGCCGATCAGCACGGTGCCGAGCGTGCCGGCGACGCCGCCGACGAGCTCACGCACCTCGTCGTGGCTGCGCCGTACCTTGTACTCCGAGATCACGGGGACGAAGGACTGCGAGAACGCCCCCTCGGCGAACAGGCGACGCAGGAAGTTCGGGATCTTGAAGGCGACCAGGAACGCGTCCATCAGCGTGCCGGCGCCGAACGCCTGCGAATAGACCATATCGCGCAGCAATCCGGTGATGCGGGACAGGAGGGTGGTCAGTCCCACCACCGAAGTGCTCTTGAAGATGGCGCGGCTCATGAGGTCCCGGCTTGGGAATCAGCCGGGTAGTGTACCGAAGGCGCGACATCATCGCCGTTGACATCCCAAGGTTGCAGCACCAAAATACGCGCCGTTTTCAGCCCCCCAGAGCACACTAAGTGGCCAACACCAAGTCCGCAGCAAAGGCCGCCCGTCAGGCCGTCAAACACCGTTCCCAGAATGTCGCCTTGCGCTCGCGCCAGCGTTCCACGCTGCGCGTCGCCAACGAAGCGATCATCGCCGGCAAGAAGGACGAAGCCACCGCGGCTGTCCGTACCGCGACCTCATCGGTCGACTCGCTGGTGAACAAGGGTCTTGTGCACAAGAACAAGGCCTCGCGTCACAAGAAGCGTCTCGCCGCCAAGCTCAAGAAGCTGGCTTAAGACCGTCCCTGGCGAGGTTGCCCGGGCCTCAACGGCTGGGCTTCCTCGCACCGCGCCCTCGCTTCGCAGCAGGGCGCCTATCCCTCTCGACCGGCCCCTCGGATGGCCCCTCGAACGGCATGCCCGGCACCCACGGAATCGGTGCCGTGGCAGAGGACTCCAGGTCCACTTCGGGGGCCTTAGGCCTCCCTCGCCTGCCACCGGCTGGCGCTTTGACCCCCGTACCCGCTCCGCCCGCCGCCTCGAGCGCCAAGAGCAGCGGCAGCCGTGCCTTGCTGGCCGCCACCGCCCGCCAGTCCCGACCCTCAGGCCACGGCTCCAGCGCCCCCACAAGGGCCCAGAGGAGGTTCAACGACCCCCGGCCCTCGCCTGCGCGGATCACCGCCATATAGGCCGCCAGGGCGCCCCGGCGACGCAGCGCCTCGGCGCTGTGGATGCCGACCCCGGCCAACTGTTGCTCGGCGCTCGGACCGAGATTGCGCAGGTCGCGGATCCGCAGCCGGAACTTGCCCGCGGCGATGCGGCGACGGACCTTGGCGTTGCGTTCGTGCATGCCAATGGATCCTGTGCCGATCAGGTCTCGGCGTCGGTATCGAAAGCCGTGCGGGAGGTGCCTGCGGCCGCTTCCGCCGCCGCGCGTTCCTCGAGGAAGGTCATGACCGCCTCGGTGAGCGCACGGGTACCGGCACCGCTCACGCCGGACACCAGGAACCAGGGTCCCTTGAAGCGCAGCGCGCGGACGATGGCACGGGCTTTCTTCTCGGCCTCGTCGGCCGGCAGCAGGTCGGATTTGCTGAGCACCAGCCAACGCGGTCGCGCGGCGAGATCCTTGGAGAATTTTTTGAGTTCGGCGACGATCGCGCGCGCATCACGCACCGGATCGGCGTCGGGGTCGAGCGGTGCGATATCGACGAGGTGCAACAGCACCCGGGTGCGCTGCAGGTGGCGCAGGAAGCGGATGCCGAGGCCCGCGCCCTCGGCAGCGCCCTCGATGAGCCCCGGGATGTCGGCCATCACGAACGAGCGGTGCTCGCCGCAGTAGACCACGCCGAGGTTCGGATGCAGCGTGGTGAAGGGGTAATCGGCGACCTTCGGACGCGCCGAGGAGACCGCACGGATAAGGGTGGATTTGCCGGCGTTCGGAAACCCGAGCAGACCGACATCGGCGATCACCTTGAGTTCGAGCTCGAGCAGCCGCTTCTCGCCGGGCAGACCGGGGCCGAACTGGCGCGGCGCGCGGTTGGTGCTGGTCTTGAACTTCGCGTTGCCCCAACCGCCCTTGCCGCCCCGGGCGACCTGCAGGATATCGCCGGCGCGCACCAGATCGCCCAATTGCTCGCCGGTCTCGGTATCGCGCACCACGGTGCCGACCGGCACCGCCACGTAAAGGTCCTCGCCGCCGCGACCGGTGCAGTCGTTGCCGCTGCCGGCTTCGCCGGACTGTGCCTTGAAGTTACGCTCGACCCGGAAATCGGCGAGCGTGTTGATGCCTTCGGCGGCGCGCAGGAAGACACCACCGCCATGTCCCCCGTCGCCGCCATCCGGCCCGCCGAAGGGCATGAACTTCTCGCGCCGGAAACTCATGCAGCCGCGCCCGCCGTTGCCGGCCTGCACCCGCATCTTTGCCTCGTCGACGAACTTCATCTCATGCTCCTTGGCGGCTACGCCACCCCGTAAACGAAAACCCCGGCGCTCGGCCGGGGTTCGCGATATCCGGGAACGCGGCGGTCGCTCAGTCGGCGACGACGCTCACGAACATCTTCTGCTCGGCACCCCGGCGACGGAAGGCCACTTTGCCATCCTTCAGGGCGAACAGCGTGTGATCGGTGCCGATGCCGACGTTCGTACCCGGGCGATAACGGGTGCCGCGCTGGCGGATGATGATGTTGCCCGCGATGACCTGTTCGCCACCGAAGGCTTTCACGCCGAGTCGCTTGCTGTGGGAATCGCGGCCGTTCTTGGTACTGCCGCCTGCCTTTTTATGTGCCATGAGGGTGTGCTCCGGAAAATGACGGGATCAGCCGGCGTGGATGCCGGTGACCTTGATCTCGGTGAACTTCTGGCGGTGGTTCTTCATGCGCAGATAGTGCTTGCGACGCCGGAACTTCACGATGCTGACCTTGTCCCCCTGGCCGTGCCGCTGCACGGTGGCGGTGACGGAGGCACCGGCGACCTTCGGCGAACCGACGGTGACCGTGTCGCCCGAGCCGACGAGCAGGACGTCGCCGAACTTGACCTCGGTGCCAGCCTCGGCGGTGAGAAGTTCGATGCGCAGGACTGTGCCCGCCTCGACCCGATACTGTTTGCCGCCCGTGGCGATGACCGCGTACATGTTGACTCCACCCGGAAAAGGTCGCGCATTCTACTGGCCGACCCCCTGCCGGTCAAACTCTTGCGGTGTGTCTGCACCCCTTTATGGGTTCTCGCCCCTTGATTCGGCTACGATGCCGACGATGAACGCGCTACAGACCGTCAAGGCGCTCGTCCAGGATGACCTGGTCGCCGTCGATGCTGTCATCCGCGCCAGCATGAAGAGCACGGTGCCGCTGGTCGACCAGGTGGCCGAGCACATCATCGCCGGGGGCGGAAAACGCATCCGGCCACTCATCGTGCTGCTCGCTGCCCGGGCCTGCGGTTACCGTGGCGCGAGCCACATCGACGCCGCCGCCTTCATCGAGTTCATCCACACCGCTACGCTGCTGCACGACGATGTGGTCGACGGCTCGGAGCAACGCCGTGGCCGCCGGACGGCCAATTCGGTCTACGGCAACTCGGCGAGCGTCCTGGTCGGCGATTTCGTCTATTCCCGCGCCTTCCAGATGATGGCGGCCATCGGTTCCCAGCGCGTCATGGAGATCATGTCCGAGGCGACCAATGTCATCGCCGAGGGCGAAGTCCTGCAGCTGATGAACGCCGGGGACCCGGACACCACCCAGCAGCGCTACCTCGAGGTGATCTACCGCAAGACCGCCAAGCTCTTCGAATCGGGCGCCGAGGTCGCTGCGGTGCTCGCCGGGGCGAGCCCGAGCCAGCAGCGCGCCCTCGCCGAGTACGGCAAGCACCTGGGCACGGCCTTCCAGTTGATCGACGATGTCCTCGACTACCAGTCCGACCCCGCCGAGCGCGGCAAAAATCTGGGTGACGATCTCGCCGAGGGCAAGCCCACCCTGCCCCTGATCCAGGCCCTGCGGCTCGCCGAGGACGATGCGGTCAAGCAGATGATCCGCGGCGCCATCGAGCGCGGCGGGCTGGACCAGCTCGAGGTCATCGTCGCCACGATTGAATCGACCGGGGCACTTGAGTACACTCGCCGCCTCGCACAAGACGAGGCCGACCAGGCGTTGACCGCGCTGCAAGCGCTACCCGAAACGCCATACAAACAGGGCCTTGTGACGCTCGCCCGGTTCGCCGTCGAGCGCAGTTCTTGAGATCGGGATGTAGCTCAGCCTGGTAGAGCACTACGTTCGGGACGTAGGAGTCGGAGGTTCAAATCCTCTCATCCCGACCAATCGAATCAATGCGTTAGGCGCAAATCGCCCCTCCTCAAAAACCCCATGTGGCACGCAAACGCCGTATCAGCGTTTGCGCCGCGCATGAAATGACCAAACTCAGAGCTGCAAACGAACGTCTTGATGCGTGCAGGCGCACGTTCGCGAATGCGTCGTTCTCTCACCGATCGTGAGGTGCCTGTTCCTTACGTCCGAAACGTAGGGGTCGCTGGGGCTTGGATTCACTGACCGACGTGAGTGATAGCTCGCGAATTCTCGTATTCGGACGCTCGCAGAGTCCCTAACGGACGACGCGTTCGCGAGCGCGCATGTGGCGAACCTTCAATAGGCATCTGCAGCTCGCGAGTCCGACGTGCGAGGAATCCGTGAGCAGATCGAAAGCCATCGTTCGCGCACAGCACAACGCGGCGTTCTTGAAGCAGTGACACGACGTAGGCAGTGCTTCGCCGCGATGCAAGGCCTCTTGGCAAGTCAACCGCAGCGAGCGAGTCCGTTGTTCAATACGACCACGTCCCGGTCGGCAACGATTGCCCGCAAGTGCCACTCGGAAGCTGCGCCCTGCCAAAGCTGGAAGCGGATGGTTTCGCCTGGATAGACGGGCGCTGTGAATCTCGCGGCGATCTCCTTGATGCGCGCCGCCCGGTACTCGCATGTCGCTTTCAGGATCGCATGAGCCGCCATGCCGAAGGTACACAGTCCGTGCAAAATCGGGCGACTGAACCCGGCCGCCTTCGCAACGGCGGGATCTGAATGCAGCGGGTTGTAGTCCCCGCTGAGTCGGTACAGCAACGCCTGCCGCTCGAGCGTCGGGAGAGACACTTCGATATCGGGGAGGCGATCGGGAACGGTTGGCAATGATGCCGGAGCCGGATCGCTGACGCCGGACTCCGTGCTGAAGCCACCATCACCGCGCAGGAACAGCGTGTGGCGGCACTCCGCGAGAAGCTCGCCGGTTGCCTGCTCACGCAGCTGCCTGAGCACCACGACAATCGCACCTTTTCCGGCGCCTTTATCTGTCAGGGACTCCACGCGATTCTGCGCAACGACCGTGGCCGCAGGCGGCAGCGGCTTGATTACTCTGACCGCCTGCTCTCCATGCACAAGCTTCAGGTAGTCAGCACCGGTCCGCGGGTCGCGCAGCCAGGCGCCGGGCGCCCCCAGCACCGCGGCCATCGTCGGCACGCACTGGAGCTTGCGCTCGAAGACGAACTCGAGCTCGGCAGCATTTAGAGGATCCGCGCCCAAGCCGATGCCCAGCGCGTACAGCATCGTGTCGCGCGCAGCATAGGTCTGGACGATCTCGCCGAAGTCCCACGCCTTGACGACGCTGTAGTTGATCATCGCGCCGCGTCTAGTGCGGCGACACTGGCTGCTCGCACCGCGACCCTGCCGCGTTGATCGCGGTGGCCTTCCCGCCCACCGTGAACGCATAGCTCGGCGGCCCGTTCAATGCATATGCGGCCAAGGACGTGATCTTGTCCTTATCCGGATACAAAACGCCGAACGCGCTGTGGCCCGGCGGCGCACCGTAGCGTGGCGAATACCATACGCCGCCATGCGCCGTGTGCACGAGCCGCGAGGTATCAGCGACGAACTGCAGCTTCGGATAGAACGTGAATTTCTCCGTGCGCGGATTGAATCGTCCGATCACGGATGGCAGGTCGGGAGCACCGGACTCCGGAAACCAGATGTCGTCATGGCAATCGACGCTCGCTTCATATGGCTGGGCACCGCGGTGCGGGATGTTCCACTCGGTCCAGCGCCCGCTCTGCTGATCGAGCTTCGCGATTTTCCCAGGACGAGGTCCGCCAGCCCAGATGCCGACCCAGACGTTGTTCTTCGAATCCACACCGGGCCCACGCCGCATGTTGGCGGGTTGCGTCGGTGGGGTGAACTCGGTCCATTGATTCACGGTGGTATCGAATTTGCCGAGCTTGCCGCCGTTCCACAGGGCAACCCAGACATTGTCGTTGCCGTCGATGGCCGCACCGTAGGGCGTGCCGCCCGAGGTGGGCACCCGCGATACGAACATCTTCTTGCTGGACGGATCCCACTTGGCGATGGCGCCGCGGAGCATCCAGTTCATGTAGACGTTGCCTTTCGAGTCCACGGTCGGTGCCATCAACGGCCCCTTGGGCAACACGTTGATCACGTTGTCGGGATCGGCGTCCAGGATATGCTCCCACTTGCTGGTCTTGGGATTGAAGCCCAGCAGCCGTGGCGGGTGTGCGTCGCCCGAGCCGCTGCCGAAAAGATCGCGGGTGAACTCCGTTACCCAGATGATCCCGTCGCGGTCGATCACCAGGTCATGAACACCGGCCGTCGGGTCCGGCAGCACGTAGAAGACCTGCTCACCCGTGCGCGGATCGAGCCTGACGAGCTGCGAAGGTACGGCACGATTGATGGCCCAGACGTTCCCTTCTGCATCGAGCTGCATGGTGATGAGCGTTTGCTGGTCCGCGCTCACGCTTGCATCGAGCTCGGAGTGCGCGCCGCTGGCCTCGGCGGGCTTGGCGCCCGGGTCCGGCTCCTTGCCAACGTAGTACTCGATCAGCTGTGCCTTTGCGAGCTCGCTCTCGTCGAACGGTACTTGAACGTCCGTGCGTACGGCGCGCGAGGGCTTGTCGGCGCCGACATGTGCTGTCAGGTACTCGAGCAGTACTTTGCGGTCCTCGACGCTGAAGCGGAAGTTGCTAGCCGACCCGGAAAGCGCTCCTTCTCCGAGACCGATCCGTTCGCGCTCACCGAGCTGGGCGCCGCGCATGTAGTCGATCGCAAACTTCCAAGCGTCTTCGCTGCGCGGCGTGAGCGAGAAGGTATTCTCGCCATGGCAATTGAAGCAGGTCGACTCCAATACGACCCGCCCAGGGCCGGGCGGGTAGATCTCGTCGTAGCTTCCGAACTGCACCGGCGCCGCCGGGTCGTTCCAACCCGCCGCATTGAACAGACGAACGCTCTTGACAGGCACTGACGTCGGAAAGAGCGACGGATCGTCCAACGATCGCATCGTGAGCTTCAGCCCGTCGAAACTGCGACCTCTGACGATGATCTTCTGCGTCTCGGATTCCAGTCCGATTGCGCGGGCCGTGACCTCGTAGCGTCCGGGGAACAGTGCGACGGCGCGAAAGTCGCCTCCGCTCGTGAACACCATGTACTGAATGCGCTTGTCGACGTTCTTGAGGTACACCTGTGCCGACTTGAAAGGCTTGTCGGCAACGACACTGCCGGTCACCGTGCGCAGACCGTGCAACGAGCCGCTCTCCGCTTGCGCCCCGGCCGCCACGGCGAGATCGCTCGGCGCCGAGAGACCCGCCGAGAGAATCAAGCCAGCCGTCACCATCATCGCAAACCGGGAGCGAGCTCCGGGCGCGAGCTTTTTCGCTCGACCGTCAGAGAACATGCGCATGCTGCACCTCAATGAATGAAGCCAGCGACGCTCGCGAGTTGAGCGGTCCTCGCGAGTCGATCGCTTCGTGGCGCTAGAAGTTGTAGCTCAACTCCGCCGACACCCAGCGTGGGCGCCCATAGAACCCGTAGCGTGTATTCGCAATGCCCGCTCCCAGCAGGAAGACGGATGTGGTGTAACGTTTGTCGAGCAGGTTCTTGACCGACAGAGATCCCTCCCACTTTCCATCCTGATCGGCGATGAACAGCCGGGCATTGGCAATGGCATATCCGGGCACACGCGAAGCCGAATCGTTGCCGGGATTGTTGTAGAAGTACGAGCGCGCGCGGCCCGACAGCTCGAAGCCCATCTTCTTGTCGCCAAAGGCCGGCGTTTCGTAAGCGACAGATGCCGCGAGCGTGCGCCTCGGGTTGATCGGCATCTCACGATCCGCGGTGAATCCATTGGCATTTCGCACGTCGAACAACGTTGACGACGACACGCTTCCGTTGAGACTGAACAACCAGTTTTCGTTCGGCTTCGCGCTGAAATCGAACTCGAATCCATACGCTTCGGCCTTGGCGTTGTTGATCAGCGAGCCCACGCCCGCGAAGTTGAGCACGTGGTGGTCCTTGTAGTCATAGAAGTAGGCGTTCATGTTGAGCCGGACCCGACGGTCGGCCAGCAGCGATTTGACGCCCACTTCGTATGCAGTCAGCTGCTCAGCCTTGTAGAAATAGTCTGCATTCGGCAGCCCCGGAGAGATGAAGCCGTTGTTGTAGCCCGGAGCCTTCGCGCCACGGCTCACTGAGGCATAGATCAGCTGGCCCGGCGACGGCTTGAAATCAAGCTCCAGCTTTCCCGAGCCCAGGTTCTTGGTGAACTGGTTCAAACCACCGGCTGTTGCATCGTTGAACAGAAACGGCCCGGCAGCGAACCCTCCAATGTCGATGTTCGCCGTGTCTTCATACGTCGGGAACGGGTTCGGCGGCAGGTTCGTGGGCAGCGGCACGACAATGGCTGCGCTGTGGTTGATGTGCTTCTCGTCGCGCGCCGCGCGCACGCCCGCAATCAGCGTGAAGCGATCGTTCAAGTCGAACTCCGAGTGGAAGAACAGCGCCTGGCCCTTCGACTTCTGCTCCCCGTCGGCAACCAACGCAACACCGCCGACGAATCCGAATAATCCGGCGACTTGATTGAGCGTCTGGCGCTGACTCAATGCGTACGCGCCGACGGTGTAGCGCCGCGCGCCCTTGTCGAAGAAGGCACGGACTTCCTGCGAAAACTGATTGCTGGGGTTCTGGTAGTGCGTCATGCACACCTGGAGCTGGCCGCCGTCGCAATCTTCGATCAGGTCACGGTAGTACCGGTTGTAGCCGGTGACAGAGGTCAAGTCGACCGTATCGTTGATCTTCCAGCTGAACTTGTTGATCAGCAGCAATGAACGCGCCGCCTTGATGCCGCGGTACTGGCCGTTGTCGGCTACCAGACCGTACACCGGCAGCTGGCCCGCGCCATCGGGACCGGGCGTGACGAACTGGTCGCCATTGACCGGGTTGCTCGCGGTCGTATCGCGCCAGATGCCGCTGGTGCGGCCCGTCGTATTGGCCCAGCTCACCTTCAGCACGTTGTTGATGCTTTCGTTGGGCTGGAACGCCAATTGGGCGCGGAACGCCTGTGTCTCGGCCTGCCCGGGATCGGGCTGATTGCCGGTCAGATGGCGGATATAGCCATCGTTCTGATCGTGATAGACGGCGATGCGGGCCTGAACCGAGTCGCTGAGCGGGACGTTCAAGGCGCCCGTGAAGCTCACGGACTCGTTCGAGCCAAACGCCGCTCGAACCGAGCCGCCGAATTCGCTGCCAGGCTCGTTGCTGATGAACTGAATCGCGCCGCCGGTGCTGTTGCGACCGAACAGTGTGCCCTGCGGACCCCGCAGTACTTCCACCCGACTCATGTCGAACAGCGGAATGGAGGCGGCGCCGGTAGCAACGAGGTAGACGTCATCGATGTACGCCGCGATCGGCGACTCCGTCGCGTCGTTGAAATCGTTTTGCGTGACGCCACGTACGGAGTAGTTCGGATTCGTGCCGGGGCCGAAGATCGACGTGATCTCGATGTTCGGCATCACATTGACGATGTCCTCGGATCGCTTGATGCCGCCGGCCACTAGCGCGTCCGCCCCGAGCACGGAAACCGCAACGCCGACGTCATTGGCACTCTGCTCACGGCGGTTCGCCGTCACCGTGACTTCTTCGAGGGCCGCAGCGGGCTCTTCGCCCTGCGCCCGCGCCACCGGGCCGGAGACGGTAACCCCTGCCAAGGCCACTAAACCAGCGAGAGAACATCCATAGGATTTGCGAGTGATCATTGCGCCCCCCCTCAGAGCATCGTGACTGTGTTGTGCAGCGTTTCGGTCGCGGTGTCGGGCGCGTGCCCCCGGCTGTTGTCCTGCGCGACTGCTCCCTTTTATATCTGTCTAACATATCTGTCAACTCTCTGTTATAGTGCAGCGGCAGATATCGATCCCGCGCCGCAGGGGAAATCGCGAACAGCAAACCGCAGCACGGGCCGGGCAATTCGAAGAGACGGGGGGACGACTAGCATGGGTCTCGAAAACAGAGCCGGCGATACCGTGGTCACGCGATTTCTGGCTGCTTTCTTGGTTTTTTTTGGTGCGCTGCTCACCCTCGGGGGCTTTCAGCTCGCCCGGTTGGGTGGCTCGCTCTACTACCTTCCCGCCGGCATCATGTGCATCGTCGCCGCGGTGTTCATCTGGAGACGAAGCTCGACCGGCGCCACGCTGTACGCGTTGTTTCTGCTGGCGACCCTCGCCTGGGCGCTGTGGGAAGCCGGTGTGGACGGCTGGGCGCTCGCACCGCGATTGATCGCACCGGCCGTGATCGGCCTGATGTTCAGCACTCCGTGGCTTCGTCGCACGCTATACGGTGCAGCGCCGCCGCGACGCCGGTACCTGCAGCCGGGGCCAATCGCCGTGCTGTCGTTGGCGACATTGATCGTCTGCGCGTTCTGGTCCTCCCGGGAGCCGCCGCAGGCCGAGCGCGAGTTGCGCGCATTGGCAGCAGTCGCTGACACGGACAGTGCGCCAGGTGAATGGCCCGTGTGGGGCCGCACCCTCGAGGGCGAGCGCTTCTCCCCGCTCGATCAGATCACGCCGGCGAACGTCGGGCAGCTGAAGACAGCCTGGACGTACAACACCGGCGTTCCGCAAATCGGCGCACGCGGCGGCCCCGAAGCAACGCCGCTGATGATCGACGACACGTTGTACCTGTGCACCCAGAACAGCATCGTCATCGCACTCGATGCCGACAGCGGCACGGAGCGTTGGCGATTCGATCCTGAAGTGGACATGAGCGCTGCGTCCGGCGTCGCGACATGTCGTGGCGTGGCGTTCTATCGGGCGCCGACCGCGACCGACTGCCCGGAGCGCATCATGTCCGCGACGTTCAGTGGCCTGTTGATGGCACTCGACGCCCGCACGGGCAAGCCGTGCGCGTCGTTCGGCAACCAAGGTTCAGTGGACCTGAAGACTGGCCTCGGCGACGTTCCTGCCGGCTTCTACTACGTGAGTTCTGCTCCGACGATCGTCAATGGCAACGTCGTCGTGGGCGGTTGGGTCGCCGACAACCAATCGACCGACGAGCCGTCCGGCGTCATCCGCGCCTACAGTGCCGACTCTGGCGCGTTCGTGTGGGCCTGGGACATGGGCCGGCCGGAGTTTCACGGGGAGCCCGCTCCCGGGGAATCCTACAGCCGCTCGACGCCGAATGCCTGGGCGCCACCCAGCGCGGACGAAGAGCTTGGCCTCGTCTACATCCCTACGGGCAACCCCACTCCCGATCACTGGGGTGGAAATCGGTCAGCCGCGTCCAGGAAATTCGGCAGTTCGGTCGTAGCTCTGGATGCGGCAACGGGCGACGTACGCTGGTCGTTCCAGACCACGCGCCATGATTTGTGGGACTACGACGTCGCATCGCAGCCGACGCTGTTCGACGTCACCGTCGACGGCAAGACGGTGCCAGCGCTGGTTCAGCCGACCAAGCGAGGCGAACTGTTCGTTCTCGACCGGCGCAACGGCGCGCCGCTGGCCGAGATCGAAGAGCGTGCAGTACCAACGCGAGGTGCCGTGCCGGATGAGACGCTCTCACCCACCCAGCCGTTTTCCACGGGCATGCCCAGCTTTGGCGGTCCGCCGCTCACCGAGCGGGACATGTGGGGCCTGACGCCGCTCGATCAGCTGTGGTGCCGCATCGAGTTCAGCAGTCTGCGCTACGAGGGACCTCTGACGCCGCTCGGCCTGGACCGATCACTGATCTATCCGAGCATCGGCGGCGGCATGAACTGGGGCGGCGTGTCGATCGACTCTCAGCGCGACATCATGATCGTCAATACGATGTACTACGGCACGATCGTGCAACTGCTGCCGCGCGCCGAAACAGACCGCCGGCTCGAACTGGTGAAATCGGCGGACAAATCCGTGACGAACTTTGCCATTCCGCTGCCACAGGCGGGCACGCCCTACGGCGTGCTGTTGTCGGGCCTGATGTCGCCGCTCGATGCGCCGTGCAACGAGCCGCCTTACGGCAGATTGAGCGCGGTCGATCTGCGCACCAACAAGCTGCTGTGGAGCCGTCCGATCGGATCCGCGCGCGACACGGGGCCACTCGGCATCACCTCTCACCTGCCGATCCCGATGGGCATGCCGATGTTTGGCGGTGCGGTCACGACGCGCAGCGGACTATTGTTCATCGGTGCCACGCAGGACAGCACCTTCCGGGCCTTCGAGACCGCGACCGGACGGCTGCTCTGGTCTGCGCGTCTGCCGGCTGGCGGCAACGCCAATCCGATGACCTATACCTCGCGCAAAACAGGCCGCCAGTACGTGCTGATCTACGCCGGCGGCCACGTGCTGCTGCGAAGCAAACCCGGCGATGCAGTGATCGCCTATGCGCTTCCCGCTAGCGCGCCTGGAGCGGGATCGACCACAACGAACTAGTGCTGACCGAGGAGCCGCTGCCCGCGCCGACGGTCGGCGGCTCCGCGCCACGGGTGACACGAAACGGGTCCAGCGCCGGTGAAGCAGCGCGCGTGTGGCAACTGACGCAGTTGCTCACGGTACCGCCACCGTGGCCACTGTCTGCGAAGCGCGCTTCGAGCCATGGATTGAATACGATGCGGGCAGAGCCATCCGGCTCACGCGGCCGATCCGCATCGAAAGCGACATCCAGCACATAACTTCGCCACGGTGCCGCCTGCGCGACCGGGCGCCCCGCTGCATGGGGGCCGCTGTCGGCGCGATCGTGCCACCAGAGCGTGCCCCACACCCAGTCAGCGATCTCGCGGGTGGTGACGTGCAACGCAACGAGCGCAAGGCGATCGCCGGCGCGCAATGGTCGCCCGATCACCATGTTTGCGAGCTTGCGCGCGGTAGGTTCCTGCATCAGCAACGCCGCGAATTCTGCATCGAGCACCAGATTGAAAAAGCGCTCGATCCCGATACATTGCTGGAGTCGCATCGTGCGCCCGAGCAATGCAACGTCCACGGCGCCGCTAGCCCGATTGCATACCGCCACGACTCTCTTCCAGGTCGGATAGTCGTTGCCGCTGCGGTGAGCCGGATTGGCGAGCGCATCCCAAACGGGCATCGCCACCGCGCCCTCCGCGGGCACCGGCCACCAGGCCGACTTGAGAACGATCGCAGCGCGCGGAAACGCGGGAATGGCGTTCGCGCTCCCGGAGCCAGCGGGCGTCGTCAGAGGCGCCTGCAACGCAGCGAGGGCGCTCTGGCGATGCAGCGAGTTCGTGCGGATGTGGCGATAGGCTGCGTCGTTGTAATGCGCCAGCACGATGAGCGGCGGTTGATTGGACAGAGATCCGCGAAGCGCACTGCGCTCATCGATCGCGAAGGGCATTGCCGCCGTACGGAGCGCCGCCGGCGCGGCAGGACGTTCTGCGAAAGTCTCCGCCGCCCCAAACCACGTCATGAAACGCGCCAAGCCCGAGCGACCCGAAGGTTCGGTGATGTTCGCAAGCACTTGCCACAGATGGCGTCGCTGGCCGACGAGATCACCGCGTTCCCGCAGCAACTCCAGCGCTGCCTCGTTCGCGGGAACGAAATCTTCCGCGGTCAGTGAGGCTGCTGCGCGCAGCGCGCGTTCATGTGCGGATCCTGTCGGCAACACCATCGCCACCGCAACGACAAGCAGTGCGGCCGCACGGGCCATCGGCCATCGAATCACTTCGCACCGTCAGACTTCGGCGCGAGAATGCAGTCGGCTTGCACCGGCGAGAGCGTGCCCTTGGGCGGCGGGCGCTTCATCGATCGCACCAGCCCGTAACCGGGCTTGGAACAATTGAACTTCACCTCGGCGGGCGAAAAATACTTTGGAATATGCACCTTGAAGCGCCCTGCTTCGTCCGTCACCATCACGTAGGAAGTGTTGTCCGCGGTGAACTCCACCGTGACACCACTGAGGAAACGGCCCTCGGAATCTTTGGTGGAACCGAAATAGGTGTTTGCCGCTGTGTTGATGTCGATCTTGGGATCGAGCATGTAAAGCTGCGCGTGGGCCGTCTGCTGGGCCAGTGCGAAGAGCATGAACGTTCCGACGCAGCGCGAGACGATGCCGGTGAAAAGGCGATCGGTCAGAGATGGCTTCATTCAAGTCTCCCTGTCACTCGAGGGTAGAGCAACACCGGACGCCGAAGTGAAGGCGTCCGCCAAATGAACCCGTTAAATGAAATACGGCCTTAGATAATACACGCAGCCCGCGACGGCCGCATAGGGACTGACCCAGAGTACACGTCGCAAGCGAGCCACGAGCCAAGCTTCGCGGATACAGAACGCGCCGAAGGCGGCCACGAGCGCGGAGGTTGCCATCAGGCCGTACCAGGCCATGGCGGGACCCACCTTTCCTGGGTCCGGTTCAGCGCCCCAGACCCAGTCGCCGTTCACGGGGTAATAGAGAAACAGTGGCAACTCGAGGCCGAACACGACGAGATAGCTCAAGCAGAACAGCACGGAAAATGCAGTTGGCGACCATGCAATCTTCATCCTAGCCCCCGGATATTGTTCAGCACGTGTCCGACCACGAAATCGAACCAGACCACTGCCGCGAGGAGCGCCGTGATCATGCGGCGGTTCGTCAGGAGTAAGTCCCCGGCCTGTCGGCGCCAGACGACGAAGTACAACGGCAGGATGCCAAGCCCGATGCCACCCGCGTGTTCCTTCAGTTCGAACAAGCCCACCGCCCAGAAAAGGCCAAGCTCCTCGAACGGGATGCGCACGTCCACCCGGTAGGCCGGGTAGATCACACTGCCCAACACGAACACCACGAAGTACAACAGCGCGATCGCGAGCGTGAAGCGCGCGCCATCCACCCGCGCGTATCGCTCGACGAACACGGCCTGCGCTGCGGCGCGACGCGGAAACAGTGAAGCAGCCTGATGGGTGAGCGCACCCAGCAGTGCCACCGCGAACAGGCCGTGCATGATGAGGAGAAATGTCGTCATCGCTCGCCCTCAAGCGCTATAGACCGAGACCCCCGTCCGTCACGATTTCAGATCCGGTCATGTTGCTCGAGAGGTCCGAGGCCAGATACACGACGATCTCGACGACGTCAGACGTCTGTGCCATCCGGCCCAGCGGCACAGCCTCTTCGAAAGCCTTGAGCGCTGCGGGATCATGATCAGCCAGCATCGGTGTGTTCACCAGGCCTGGATGCACGGAGTTCACACGGATGCGCAGGTGTGCGAGCTCGCGAGCCGCGCACTTCGTCATGCCGCGAACGGCCCACTTGGTGCCCGCATACGCGATCATGTCGGGATACCCACGCATGCCGGCTGCAGAGGAAATGTTGACGATGGACCCGCCTCCGGCCGCCTGCATTGCTCCGATTACTGCCTTGGTGCCGAAGAACACGCCCAGCTGATTGATTCGATAGTGCTGATCGTAGGATTCGGCAGTCGTGTCGAGGATTGAAGCCGGGCGGAACACGCCCGCATTGTTCACCAGGACGTTGACGCAGCCGAAGCGCTTCACAGTTGCCTGCACCACGTCGTTCCACTCAGATTCAACCGTCACGTCGTGACGAATGAACATTGCGGCATCGCCGAGCTCCTTCGCGACGTCTGCGCCACCCGGCAGAATATCCGTCAGCACGACTTTCGCGCCTTCGGCAACAAAACGCCGAGCCTCATCGGCGCCCTGCCCGCGAGCAGCACCGCTGATGATGGCCACTTTCCCATCGAGTTTCTTCGTCGAGCCGCTCATTTGTTGCCCTCGGGTTCAATACAGACTAGGGAGTCCATTCCGCCCTCGACGACCAGTTCGTTCGGCGGCATCGGGTTGCTCGATGAGCACACTCGGCCATCTCCCGGAAAGATCACGTCGCGCATGTAGGTGCCGCGGGTCGGCAAGGGATAGGAAATGAACCGCGCGCCGGCCTGTTGGAAGCGAAACATGCGGTCCGATTGATTCGCCGTAATCCAGACGTCCTGCGTTTTTGGATCCACGCCGACGGCATACGGTGCTTCGACCTCCCCGGGCGCGAGCGGCGGAATCTTGTACACCGTGAACGCCATGGTCCGCGTATCCAGCTTTGCCAGCGTGCCGTCGCCGAAGCCGGGGATCCACAAGTTGCCTGCACGATCGAAGCGCAGTCGCCGCGGCCCGAACACCGGCGGTTCTAACTCCTTGATCTCAAGCGTCTTCGGATCGATACGGCCGATCATGTTGCCCCAGAGCTTGCTGTACCAGATAGAGCCGTCCACCGGATTGACATCGAGGCCATACGCGCCGGGCTGACGCTCGTCCTTGCGGGCCATGCGGTTCGGCAGCTCCAGCACCGTGGTCTTGCCTGTGGCCGGATCAAAACGCCCCACCTGGTTCGAGATGAACATCGTGAACCAGATCAAGCCGTCCTTCGCAAAGCGAAGCGTGTGCGGATAGAGGGAGGAGTTGCCGACCCGGTGCACTTTGTAGCTGCGGGTCACCGGATCGAAGACGCCGATCGATCCACCGATTGCACCCGTGGTGTAAATCAGACCGTCCGGCCCCACCTGCATGCTGTGCAGGCCGTGGCGCGAAGTGAGATTGAACGGGATCGGATAGCCCTTCTCGGCGAAGTTCCCGCCAACCGGCACACCCGCATCGGGTAGTGGCACCACGACCGTCGTGTTGGTTTTCGGGTCAGTGACATAGATCTGATCGATGGCTTCGTCGGTCGTGTAGAACCGGCCATCGGCAGGGTTGTATTCCGTGTCGTGCGCGATCAGTGCGCCCGGCAGCTTCCACTCGGTGATCCGCACCGTTGAGATTTCCGGAGCAACCGGAGCTTTGCCCCGAGCACTGATCGTGGATCCATCGAAGGCCTGGTGCATCGCATCTGCATAGTCGGCGACCCGCACGTCGGTGACGTAGCCGCTATAGGCCGTCATGGTCCGCATCACGGCGATCCACGCGTCTCGATCGCGCGGGATGCGCGTGAACGGATTACCGACCGGATGGCAACTCATGCAATCGAGTTGAAACTGCTTGCGCAGTTCAGGATCCTGCATCCGCACCCGCGTGAAGTGCGCGCTCGCAGGCAGGCTGTCCGAAATGGCCTGCGCATCCTTCAAAAGCTTGAGCTTGAAGGACTGCTGCAACTTGACCTTGCTGGAGCTGATCTTGACGACGACCGACTGGTCTGCACTGAGTTCGGCACGGGCGCGAAGGCGCAACGTGCCGGTCAGCTGCGTAGTCAGCCGGTAACGGCCGGCGGCGTCCGACACGACCGTTTCGGAGACAAGACGCTGGTCGTCGAACAGCGTCACGAGCGCCGCCTCGGCTGGCCGACCGCCACTGGTCACCGTGCCCGTGAGCACGGCTGCATTCGCCGCGCCGCAGAGCACCAGCGCCAGCAGCGCTGAACAAACACGCTCGATCTTGATCGTCATAGCTCCCCCCCCCCCGGGCCTTGATCCGACTCCTGAGCCTAACGCGCCTTCATGGTCCACGTGATGCCGTAGGTCGCAGGCATTCCGACCCAGCGGGCCGTGAAGTCGGACGACGTCACCACATTGTTCACGTAGTACTCGTTGAACACGTTCTTGCCCCACAGCATCACCGACCAGTTGCGATCCGCAGAATCGAATCCCAACCGAACATCAACCGTCGAATGGGACTCGGTGCGGAAAGGATAAACCAGACCCGGCAGGACTCGCGTGCTCACCGAGTTCGTGGCCGTAATGGAGGATCCACCCGGCACGGTGTCGACGCCGCTACGCCCGTTGATGCTGATGCCGGCGAACGGCGTGAACGCGGCGCGCGCAGGGAAGCGGTAATCGGCGTTGAGGCCATAGCTCCACTTGGGCGCGAACGGGAGCGCCGAGCCGGCAAAGCTGCGCGCCGTGCCCACATAGTCGACGCCGTTGTACTCGGTGATCTCCGTCTTGAGATACGTGACAGGCACGCTCAGGCTGAGAGATGGCACCGGCCGATACGTGAAATCCGCCTCGAAGCCGGTCACGCGTGACTTCGGAATGTTCCGTAACGCATCCAGGATACCGAAGATCGGATCCTGCACTTTCGTCAGCACCTGCTTGTCATCGTAGCCGTAATGGAACACTGCAGCGTTCAGCTGAGCCTTGCGCTCGAACAGGCTGGTCTTGATGCCTGCCTCGTATGCGGTCACCGATTCCTGCGTCACGGGCGCGAACTGCGAAACGGTTGCCGCGGCCAGAATCGGGAAGCTTCCCGCCTTGAATCCACGCGATGCACTGAAGTACAGCATCGTCGTCGGACGGATGCGGTAGTCGACACCGCCGCGCCAGGACACGTTCGATTCTTCGAGCGTGGTTGATGTCGGCGCGCCGCTCGGCGCGAGGTTTGCGCCCAGCGAGAAGCAATTGTTGTCGAAGAAGCCCACTGAATTGACAGGCGTGAAGCTGCCAGGCGCCGGATTGAACAACGAACCCAGGAAATTGAACAGGCCAGCGATCTGTCCGTCACCGGCGTCGAAGCCGCACTGCGCCGCGTCGTTCTTGGAGTTCGTGTATCGCGCACCCACCTTGACCGTCACATCGGGGGTGACGTCGTATTCGACGTTGCCGAAACCCGCGTAGCTTTCGATGTTCTGGGCGCCCTGCTGATAATTCTGGAAGATGAAGTTCTTGCTCGGGCTGAAACTGTTGTTGTCGGGATAGACCAGGAACTGACGTTCGAAGGTTTCGCTGTCTTCGTAGTTGACGCCCGCGACCCAGCGAAGCGACCCGTCGCCCGTACTGGCGATGCGCAGTTCCTGGTTGAGGGAGCGGATGTCACCCACGTCCTCCTGGATATCGGTGACGATCAGGGCAGAACCGTCGCCGTCGGTCGTCTGGTTCTGCACGTAGTGGTTGTAGGTGGTGAGCGACGTCAGCGTCAGCGCGTCGTTCAGATCGATATCCACGCGCACCGACGGCTGGACAAAAGTGGCTCGTCCACGCGGCGCATTGATCCCCGTGGCCCAATCGGCGGCTCGCGGAGTCTGCGGCGAGAACGGGGCCGCCAACTCCTGCGGCTGCTCATCTCCAGGCGTTTGCGGCTGCAGCAGAATGTACTGTCCCGCCTGCGGCTGTGAAGTGTCGAAGTACCCGTTCAGGCTCATCGCCACGCGGATATTGGAGCGCGGCTCCCAGTCGACCAACCAGCGCGCAGCCACATAGCTCTGCTTGCCGTTCACGTCGTACGGGCGCGTGTAGCTCTGTTGCCAGCCGTCCGAATTCACAGCGCTGACCGCGAGACGCGACCGGACGTTCTCACCCAGTGGACCACTGATGTAGCCGTTGCCCTCGAAGCGGTTGAAGCGGCCGTAGCCGACGTCCAAACCCGTTTCAAATTGTTCGGTCGGCTTCGCTGCGATGAAGTTGATGGCGCCGCCCGTCGAGTTCTGACCGAAAAGGGTCCCCTGCGGCCCCTTCAGTACCTCGACGCGTTCCAGATCGAACGAAGTATGGCGGCCCAGGACCCCGAACGGCATTGGCGCCTGATCGACGTACATGCTGACAGCCGGATAGACACCGATCGAGCTCTCATTGAAACCGACGCCGCGCAGCGTGAGGATCGGCGTGCCGTTGACGCTGGGCGAAAAAACCAGGCCCGGCACCACGGAAGCGAGGCCTTCGAGCGTGTCGATCCCGCGAGCATCCAGTTCATCGCGCGACAGCGGCGTGATCGACATGCCCACGCGATTGGCCGACTCTTCTCGCTTGTTGGCGGTGACCACGACCTCTTCGAGGACTGCGCCATCTGCCGCCTCGCTCGACGCCTGGCTACCCGCCGTAGAGTCCTGCTGCGCTGCGGCAACAGATGAAAATCCCAGCGTAGCGGCCAAGAAAGCCGTGCTCCAAGCCTGTTTGGAATGCTTGCTCATACGTCCCCCCTCTCATACGACAGAACAGCACCATAGCGGGTACTGATATAGATGTCAAACAGCCATGTCAGTCCCGCGCCACTCGGCTACGGTCGACAGCCTCGGCTTTCCTCCGCCTGTCTCACGGGCGGCTCTTGCCGAGAATCGTGATGCCCGATGCGGCCGTGGGTCCGCCGATGTTGTGAGCGAGCCCGACGCGCGCGCCGTCGATCTGGTTGTGCGACTGGCCGCGCAACTGCTCGAAGATCTCGACGCATTGCGCCACGCCGGTTGCGCCGGGAGGATGACCTTTGGACTTGAGGCCGCCGCTCGGATTGATGGGGATACGGCCGCCGACGTAGTGATCGCGCGCTTCCACCAGCTTGTGGGCGCAGAACCGCTCGGCGAAGCCCAGATCCTCGTAGCTGATGAGTTCCACTGCAGTGAAGCAGTCGTGGACCTCTGCGAAGTCGATGTCGCGCGGGCCGAGTCCCGCCATGGCATAGGCGGCCTTGGCCGCCTTCACCGTGCAGGTGAAGGACGTCATGTCGCGTTTGTGCTGATGCATGACCCGATCGATTCCGAGCCCGAAGCCCAGCACCCAGACTGGCCGATCGGTATACCTGGCGACATGTTCCTCGGCCACCAGCAGCACCGTCGCGGCGCCATCGGACTGCGGAGTGCAATCGAACATGCCGAAGGGCTCCGCCACGAGCGGCGCCTTCAACACCTGCTCTACCGTGATTTCGTTGCGCAGCTGCGCCTTGGGATTCTTGACGCCGTGAAAGTGATTCTTCACGGCGATCATTGCCATGTGTTCGCGCGTGGCCGGCGCTTCGTGCAGATAGCGCGACGCGTGCAGCGCAAAATTGGCAGGTGCCAGCAGTCCCAGCGGGAAGTCCCAGGCCATGTCGCGGGTCTGCGCCATCCAGTCCCAGAATGTGGAGCTCGACGAGGTGTCCCGGACTTTGTCAGCACCCACGGCCGCCACCACATCGACGTAGCCCGAGGCGATCGCATAGATCGCCTGCCGAATGATGTCCTGCCCCGTGGCGCACGCATTCTCGGTGCGCGTCACGGGAATATCGAGGAGCCCGCAGGAGTCCGCCAGAATGCCGGCGCCAAAGCCGTCGGTGGTACCAACCTCTCCCAGCCAGGCAGCGCCGATATCGCGGCGATCCATGCCCTTGTCCACCGACGCCAGCGCTTCGCCGAGCGCCATCGGAATGAGTTCCTTGATGCCACGCGAAAAGTGCTCGCCGAAGGACGTCATGCCCGCTCCGACGATGGCAACGCGCCTCATGTCGCACCTCCCGCGGCGGTCAGGCTCGCAGCTGGATCGGGCGAGAACGCATGGCCATAGTCCGGCACGCCCGTACGCATCGCCACCCTGCGCAGCACGAGCCGTCCGTGGGCGCCAATCGCCACGCGACCCGGTGGCACATCGGTGACGTGCATCAGCGAGCGCACGTCCGTGCCATCGCATTCCACGACGGCCAACGTGTACGGCGACTCGAGGGAAGGTACGGGGACATGAATCGTCGTGGTCGTGTATACCGTGCCGGTGCGCGGCAGCGCGGCGAGTGTCCATTGATCATCCGCGCCGCACCCCAGGCAATGAAACCGTGGCGGGATCGACATCAATCCGCAGCTCGTGCATTGGCCCGCCTGCCAACCGACCTTCGACTTGAACGCCCGATCATAGGCAGCCAGCGACAACTTGATGTCGCCTCCGGGAGATCGCTTGCGGACAACCGCCTTCTGCGGAGTTCGCTCGTGGCGCCGGACCGTCGAGCCCGCGGCAGCGAACGTTGCAGCACTGAGAGCTGCCTGCTCGATGGCGGCAACCAGACCGCTGCGCGAGGAATCGACGAGCGCCGCAAGCGCAAACAATGTGCTCGACGCACCGAGCGTCGGCAGGGTCGGGGCGCCGGCTGCGGACCACGCGGCTGCGTCACGCGCAGACGCACCGGCCATCACCAGAGGCTTTTCAGCAAGCTGTGCAGCAGCCAGCGAGGTGCGCACACCGCTTTCGCGCATCAGGCGCGGATCGTCATCGCGATAGCTGTGGCCATCAGCGAGCCGCGTACGTTGCGGCAAACTGCGCTGCGCCCGCCCGGCGAACGTCAGCGGATTGCGGGCACCGATCAAGGCGGCCGCCGCGCCCGCCGGCGCCACGGCGTCCACCGCGACCACCAGGGTCGACGGAGCGGCCGACATCAGCGCATCGAGCACCGCGGGTGCGCCGCCGATCTGCTCGACCACTTCGAGTGTGTCAGGCAAACGGAGTGCCGCGAGCAGCGGAGCTGTGTTGCCACCTTCCAGCAGCGGCAACTCGCGACTGACGAATACGACGCGGCTGACCGCCGCTCCTGCGTCGACCACCAGGCGAGCCGCTTCCACCGCCATGGTGAGCGCATCCTCGTCATAGCCCAGGACGCGCCCATCGGACGTCCCCCAGGGCGGAAGATAGGTTCCGATCGTCATTCCCATCGCGTCGACCCCCTCGACAGATGCATCAGACATCACGCGTACTGGTCCTTGATGCTCGCCATGAATTTATTGAGATTCGGAAGCCCCGTCGTAGCCGACAGGCCGCCGTCGACCGGAACGATCGCACCCGTCATGAACGAAGCCGCACTCGATGCGAGGAAGGCCACGACCTCCGCAATCTCGTCCGGCCTGCCGAGCCTCTGCATCGGCACTGGCGCGAGGAATGCATCCAGCAATCCCGGAATCTGTGCAACGCCGGCGACCATCGGCGTATCGGTGACACCGGGGCAAATCGCGTTGACCCGGATCCCGGAGCCCGCACAGTCGAGCGCCAGGCTGCGCGTGTAATTGATGACCGCTCCCTTGGAGGCGTTGTACGAGCACATGCCGAAGTCACCGTGCATGCCGGAGATCGACGCGTTGTTGACGATGGCGCCGCCGCCGCTTTGAATCATGTGCGGAATCGCAGCGCGGCAGCTGTAGTAGACGGAGAACAGATCAACCTCGATCACTCGACGCCACAGCGCGGGGTCGGTGTCCGTCGTTGAGCCCATGCCGGTCACGCCGGCATTGTTGAACAGGACATCGATGCGGCCGAAGCGGCGCATGGCTTCGGCGATCAATGCATTGACGTCAAGCTCCTGCGCGACATCGCAATTCAGGTACGCCGCACGATCAGGGCCGAGTTCGCGCACAAGAGCCTCGCCACTCGCATCGGCCAGATCACCGATCACGACGCGCGCGCCCTCGCGTGCCATGAGCCGCGCCGTCGCGGCGCCGATGCCCGACGCCCCGCCGGTGATCACTGCAACCTTGGTTTCAAACCGCATGTCGTACCCCCCGTCGCAACGCGACACCGTGCCGCTCTCTACATGGCAATGGTGAATCCGCCACTCACTGACAGCACCTGGCCGGTGATGTAGGAGGCTGCACGGGACAGCAGGAACACGGTGGGCATCGCAGCCTCTTCCGGCGTAGCCCATCGTCCCAGCGGAATCTGCTCCAGGTACTTGTCACGGAAGCGCTCGTCGTTGCGCACGGTCTCGGTCATCGCCGTCTCCACGACGCCGAAGCACACGGCATTCGCGCGGATGTTGTGCCGAGCCCACTCGCGCGCGACCGTCATGGTCATGCCGAACATCGCCGATTTCGCGGCGGCGTAGTTGATCTGGCCGAGGCTGCCGCGGCGCCCGGCATCAGAGGCCACGAAAACGATCGCGCCCGGATCCTTTTCGCCGCCTTTGGCGCGTTCGATCAGATGCTGGCCAACGACCTGGGTAAAGATGAACGACCCGTTCACGTGCACGTCGAGCACGGACTGCCACGTTTCCATCGACATCTTCTCGATCATCGCCGGACGACTGATTCCAGCGTTGTTGACGAGCCCGTGAACCGCACCGAAAGCCGCGAGGCCGGCCTGCAGCGATGCCTTGGCCACCGCGCTGTCGGTGACGCTACCCACCACGGGCACGAACCGACCGTCCGGCAAGGAACTGACGGCGCGCGCCAATGCATCGGCGCTCATGTCGACCCCGACGACCTGGCCGCCCATCTCGACGATCAGCCGGGAAATGGCGAGTCCGATGCCTTGACCGGCGCCGGTGACGACGACGGTGCGGCCTTCCATGGACAGCGGATTAATCACGGGAGGCTGACACGGGAGCTGCAGCGGCCGGTGCGAACTCCGCCATGACCTCGGCGGTGTGCTCGCCGAAGCTCGGTGGATGACGGTAGAGCGTGGAAGGCGTCTCGCTGAAATTGATGGGTGAGGCCACCAGGCGTATTCGGCCTTCGGTGGGATGATCGATCGTCTGCACGAGATTGACCGAACGGAGATGCGGATCCTCAACCAGTTCCTCGATGCTGTTCACCGCGGCCCAGGGAATGTCGTGCGCGTCAAACGCGGCCTGCCATTCAGCCGTTGTCTTCTTTTTCATCTCCACGGCCAGAAAGCGATGCACGTCGTCGTAGCTTCGCGTGCGCGTCGCGTGATCGTGGAAAAGCGGATTCGCGGAGCACTCCTCCGGCCGGCCGATCAACTCGAAAAACCGCTTCCAGTGCTGGTTCGTGTATACGACGATCGCCAGAAATCCATCGCTGGTCGGATACGGCCGTCGAGTGCGCGAAAGCAACCGGTTGTAGCCGATAGGCCCGATCGGTGGATCGAACCCATAGCCGCCGAAGTGATCGCTCAGCACGAACTGAGCGAGGATCTCGAACATCGGCACTTCGACGGCTTGGCCGATGCCAGTGCGCTCTTTGTGAAGCAGCGCGGCGAGGATTGCGTGCGCCGCCGTGATACCGGCGATCTTGTCCGCGATGTTCAACGGCACGAACTGCGGGTCGACGCCTTGCGCACGGCCAATGAGCGCTGAGATTCCCGAGATTCCCTGCATCAAGTCGTCAAACGCCGGGCGGGCCTTGTACAGGCCGCGCTGCCCGTATCCGACGAGCGAGACGTACACGATGGCAGGGTTGTGGGCCTTGATGTCTTCGTAGCCCAGCTTCAGACGTGACAGCGCGGCGGGGCGAACATTCGTGATGAAGACATCGGCCTTCTCGCACATGCGCAGCAGCGCAGCACGGCCTTCTTCGGACTTCGCGTCGAGCACGACGCTGCGCTTGTTGCGGTTGCACTGCAAGAACAGCTGACCCATGCCGCGATTGCGCATCGCGCCGCCCATGCGCAGCAGATCACCGCTTTCGTCCTCGATCTTGATCACGTCGGCACCGTAGTCCGCGAGTATCTGCGTCGCGTACGGTCCCATCAGCACGGATGTCATGTCGACTACGCGGATTCCGCTCAGCGGTCCGGTCGGCTTCTTGTTCTGCTGCTCGCTCATGGTTTTCCGCCGGCGGATCAGCGAACGCGACGGCTGCTGTTCGATACCAGGGCGACGGTTTCGGCGAGCGTGACCTTGCAGGTCTCGTCGAAAAGCATGGTGTAGGCTGCGTCTTCCCATGCGCCATCGGGCGGGGACAGCGGATCGATCGGCTCGAGCCGATGCTCCAGCACGAATCGGCTGGTCAGAAGCTTGCGGACGTCCCCGCATGGCTGGCAGGCCTCCCAGGCCAGCATCACGGCGCTGACGGCGTGGTACATCCCGCTTGCAGCCTGCCGGGCGAGATGCTCGTTGGCAGACGACGCGGCGGTGTCATTCGCGAAATCAAACGCCCGGTCCAGCGCCTTCTGCAAACGCAACCGGTAGGCATCCGGCAGGCGCGTGAGAGAGCCGAGCCTGTCCAGCACCACCGCTTTCAACGGCTCATGCGCCCGCGACTTGCCGACGGCACGCCGAATCACATCGATCGCGTTGATGTTGCTCGTGCCTTCCCAAACGAGTGCGATATGCGCGTCGCGTACCAGTTTGGGATTCACCCATTCCTCGATGACGCCGTTGCCCGCTCGGGATTCGAGAGCGGCCCGCGCAGCGATCACCGCATCGCGACACGCGCGAATCTTGATCAGCGGCGTCAGCATCCGCACCACCTGCTTGGCGGATTCGGAGCCCGCGTTGGCCTGATCGAGCTGCGAAGCTGCGAGCATGAATACAGATACACCCTGCTCGGCAGGCACGAGAATCTTGATCAACTGGCGGCGCATCAGCGGATGCTCGATCAGCTGCTTGCCCCACGCAGAGCGATTGCGCGCCACCTGCATGGATTCGTTGTAGGCCCTGCGCATCTGGCCCGCGGCGCGCACGCCATGCGACAGCCGCGACATGTTCACTTCTTCCATCATCTGCTTGATGCCGCGGTCCTCGCGACCCACGAGGTACGCTTCGGCGCCTTCAAGCATCACTTCGCAGCTTGCGAGCGAGCGCGTTCCGAGCTTTTCCTTGATGCGCACGATCCGGTATTTGTTGCGCGAACCATCCGGCAGATAACGAGGCAGCGCAAACATGGCCACACCCTTGATACCGGGCGGCGCGCCTTCTGGCCGGGCCAGCGCCAGCGCGACATGCGCGTCCGTGTGGGAAGCAAACCACTTCTCGCCATACAGGCGCCACACGCCGTTTTCCTTGCGCGCTACCGTCTCGAGGGCGCCGACATCTGAGCCGCCCGCCTTCTCGGTCATCCACTGAGTGGCACGCCACATTTCCTTCATGGTCGGCGCAAGAAGCTTGGGAAGCAGATACGCCTTGAGCTCCTCGCTCCCGTACGACTTCAAGACATGCGTGGTGGCGTCCGACATGTTGAGCGGACACATCATGCCGATCTCGGACTGCGCGAACATGTATCGGAACGCGTACTTGATCAGCTGCGGCACGTGGCCTGTCCAGCCGAGAGCGTTCTCCCGATGGCACATGGAGTGCAGCTGGAAGTCCTCGAAACCGATCTTCTCCATCTGGTGATAGGCCGGGTGATACTCGATGCGATCGAGATCGCGACCATATCGATCGCGCTGCTCCAGCACGGGCGGATTGCGATCGACGATGCGTGACAGGCGATCGAGCTCTCCGCCGGCCACCTCACCGAAGCGCTGCATGATCGGCTCGAAGTGCGCGAACACCTCACGGCTGGCGTAAACACGCAGTGCCGATTGCAGACTCTGATCGATGCCGAAGAAATTCAGCCCTTCCGTATCGGGCGCGACATGCCCGAATTCCTTCGGATCGAAGGGTGCCGGGGTTGTGGCGACGGGGGCAGGCGGAAAAGTGGGATTGAGCATCGTGTTTCCCTCGGCATTGAGCGCGCGAGTCGAAAGTTAACAAGTACTGATTGTTGTGTCAAACATGCATGTCTAATTTTGAGCGTGCTTGCGAGCGTCGCAATGCCTGCCCAGTGTCAGGCGCGTGTGGCCGGCCTTGCGGCTACGTTCAGTTCCTGGAGCGTGTGCGGCGCAGCGAGAGCGTCAGGCCCGGAGACTTGATGTCCACGACGGGGAGGTTCGTCATTTTCAGGAGCTTGCGCACCTGCTCGAGCTCCGGCGTGGAGAGCAGCGGGTAGCTGGTCTTGATCGGGCCGGCTGCGCGCATGCGGGCAAGGTCCGCTTCGGGCACGGTAATGCGAAGAATGAGTTCGTCCTCGTCATCCGTGTGGTATTGCTTCTTGAGATCCTCGAGCGTCGGCTGGGGCGGCGGGCTGGCCACCACGTCCTTGGCTCGCGGTGACGCCAGAATCCGATCCAGGACGTTCTGGTCGATCGGTCCCACTGCCTGGCCAAAGAAACCGGCCGCATACTGCACGACCTCATCGGGGACAGTGCGATACCGCTCACCCGTGATGACGTTCAGCACCGCCTGAATTCCGACGATCTGGCTGAACGGCGTCGCCATCCCGGGATAACCCAGCTCACGGCGCACGCGCGCGGTCTCCTCGAGCACCTCGCCCAGCTTGCCGCTCATGTTGTGCTGCGCAAGCTGCGCCTTGAAGGTGCCCATCATGCCGCCGGGAATCTGGTGCTCGATCGACAGCACGTCGTACTCGGCGTATTGGTTCACCAGAAAGCCAGCCGCCTTGCCGACGGCTTCGAAGTGATCGGCCACGGGCTTGAACAGCGACGTATCGAGATTGTGCGTATGCCCCTTGAGCTCGACGTTGTGCGCCATGATCTCCGTCGAGGGCACCGAGGGTCCGTTGGCCATCGGCCGACTCGCCGTGTGTAGCACGGTGACGCCGAGGTCGACCGCATCCAGGTACGCCTTCGCCGAGATACCCAACAGATTGTTGGCATGAAACTCGATAGGCTTGCCGCGGGATTTCTTGATGATGGCGGGCACCAAGGTCTTGAGGCGCTCCTTTTCGAGCACGCCACCGGTGTCGTAGAGGAGGATCGTATCGACGTCGGTCGACGCCGAGAGCTTGTCTGCCTTGTCAGCGAAGAAGTCATCGCTGTGCACCGGCGAAAGCGTGAACATGATGGCGCCCGCCACCGTCGTGGTGGACTTGGATTCCTTTGCGACCTTGGCCAGGCGCAGCATCTTGTCGATATTGAACAGCACGTCGTAGATCCAGAACGAGCGCACGCCATGCGCCGACAATCGCCGCACCCACAGGTCCATCAACGCATCGGGGCTGACGCCGAACGTGGAAATGGCGTTGGAGCGCATGCCGGCACGCGTCGGCGTGTTCGGCATCGAACCCACGAGCAGGTCCATGCCGTCCCAGTAGTTCTCGTGGCAGAAACGGGTGAGTACGTCGATGTACGTGCTACCGGTGAGATCGATCGTCGTGAACCCGGTACGGTCGAGCAGCGGCGTGGCAGCGAGTGCCATGCCCGCCTGCATGCGCATGCCCCACAGGCTCTGCTGGCCGTCGCGGATCGTCTCGTCGAGAAATTCAATGTGCGCCATGGGCGGAGCTCCTAGCGGATTCGAACGGCCCGAGATCTTCGAGCCAGCGCGTCGTGATGCGGTTATCGCGGAAATCGGGATGACTGACGATGAATGCCGCCAGCGGCAACGTGGTCTTGGGACCCGTCAAGCGGAAAGAATCGATCGCGGCCTTGAGGCGATCGAGAGCCTGGGCGCGATCCGCGCCGCTGACGATCAGCTTGCCAATCATGGAATCGTAGAATGGCGGCACCAGGTAGCCGGCGCACGCGTGAGTGTCGAGCCGCACGCCCGGACCGGTGGGAGCTGACCACTCGGTAATGCGCCCGGGCGAAGGCGCGTAGTCGCGCGCCGGATCTTCGGCATTCACGCGTATCTCGATGGCATGCCCCGCCACGCGTACGTCGTGCTGCTCAAGACCGAGCCCCTCCCCTGCGGCCACGCGCAGCTGCAAGGCGATGAGATCGAGACCGGTGGTCTCTTCGGTCACGGGATGTTCGACCTGGATGCGCGAATTCACTTCGATGAAATAGAAATCGTCACGATCGACGTCGTAGAGAAACTCCACCGTGCCGGCGTTGCGGTACCGGGCATGGCTCGTGAGGCGCACGGCAGCTTCGTGCAAGCGTCGGCGCGTGTCTGCAGGGACCGCCGATGCGGGGGCCTCTTCGATCAGCTTCTGATAGCGACGCTGCACCGTGCAATCGCGCTCGCCGAAGTGGATGACTTTGCCTTCGCCGTCGCCGACGATCTGCACTTCAACGTGCCGGGCACGCTCGACGAAGCGCTCCATGTACAGCCGGCTGTCGCCGAAAGCGGCGAGCGCCTCGCGCGAGGCGCGATCGAACGAAGCGTCGAGCGCCGCTTCATCGATTGCCTTGAACATGCCGCGGCCGCCACCGCCGGCAGACGCCTTCATCACCACCGGATAGCCCAACTCCCGCGCGGCCGCTTTCGCGTCCTGCAGGGTGGCGATATGGTCGGTCCCGGGGACGGTCTGCACGCCAGCGGCACGAGCCATCGCCCGCCCGCCCAGTTTGTCGCCGAGGGACTCGATCGTCTCGGCGCGCGGGCCGACGAAAATGATCCCTTCCTCCGCGCACATCTTCGACAAGATCGGCTTCTCGGACAGAAAGCCGTAGCCGGGATGTAGTGCATCGCAGCCTGTGGCCTTGGCCGCATGCACGACGAGGTTGACGTCCAGATAGCTCTTGGCCGACGGCGCGGGCCCGAGCACGACGGCGCGGGTGGCCATCTGCGCGCCCATGCTGTCGCGGTCCGCAGCGGACACGCCGAGTACCGTTTCGATGCCGAGCGCTTTCGCCGTCCGCAAGATGCGCACGGCGATTTCTCCGCGGTTGGCGACGAACAAGCGTTTGATGGCCATGATCAGCTGGGGTCGATATAGAACAGCGTTTGGGCATGCTCGACCATATCGGCATCGTTGACGCAGACGCGCCGGATCGTGCCCTTGTGACCGGCCTTGACCGTCGTGAAAAGCTTCATGACTTCGAGCAGGCAGACGTCGCTCGAGGCCTCGACCGTCTGGCCGACTTCCACGAATGGCGCTGCGCCCGGCTTCGGTGAGCGATAGAACGTGCCGAGGTTCGGTGCCGTAATCGCAATCCAGTGGCCGGGAATCTCGATCGCCGCCGCCGCAGGCTTGGCTGACACCTCGGATGCAATCGCCGCAGCCTGCGGCACAGAGCGAGGCTCGCTCGCCGGCAACGCCATAGTTCCCGCACCGAGTCGGGCTGCCGGATCGGTGGACAGAAAAAGCTGCAAGCCATCGATCTCGATGTGCATTTCGTCCCATCCGGACGACCTGAACAGTTCGATCAGTGTGGTGATGTCCTCGGTTCTACCTTTCATCGCAACCCTCCTCGAATTTTGCGCGCTGCCCGCTACGTTCAGCGCCCGGATGCGGCCTGGCCGACCAAGTGGTCGCGCACGGTACGCCTCAGAATCTTGTTTGCTGCGCTCTTTGGCAACTCAGGCCAGATTTCGATGGCCTTGGGCTGCTTGAAGGGCGACAGATTGGCGCGGGCGAACTGCATCAAGGCATCCGCACTCAGGCCAGGCCGGCCGGTCACGACGGCAACCACCCGATCGCCCCATTTCTCGTCAGGCAGACCAACGACCGCGGCCTCGATGACGTCCGGGAACGCCATCAGTACGTCTTCGACTTCGCGCGGATAAACGTTGTAACCACCGGAGATCAACAGATCGTTCTTGCGATCGACGATATAGAAGTATCCGTCCTCATCCATGACACCAATGTCGCCCGTATGGAGCCAGCCATTGCGGAAAGCCTCGGCTGTCTGTTCCGGGCGGTTCCAGTAGCCGGACATCATCTGCGGGCCGCGGCAGACGATTTCGCCGCGTTCGCCCGGTGGCAGTGGGCGGTCGTTCTCATCCCAGATCGCGACTTCCACGATCGTGAACGGACGACCGCAGGACGCTTCGCGATCGTGGTCCTCCGGCTGCAGGCAGGTGATGCACATCGGGCTCTCCGCCTGCCCGTAGCACTGCGCGAAAATCCGGCCGAAGCGTGTCTCGGCACGCTTCATCAGCGCAGGCGCGATCGAGGCAGCGCCATAGGCAATGCGCTGGAACGACAGATTGGCGGAGTCGATGCTCGGCGCTTCGAGCAACATCGCGATCATGGTCGGCACGAGGAACGTGAACCCGGCTCGGCTCGTTTCAGCAAGCGTGAGGAACTCCGCAGCATCGAACTTCCGCATCACGATGGCGTGCGCACCGCGGACCAGCGCGGGCAAAAAGAACGCGCCGGAAGCATGCGCGATCGGCGCCGCATGCAGGAACACGTCGCCGCTGCGAATCTGGGGCACCAGATCGGTCAGAAATGCGCTGATTTCAGCGAGTTCGCCCCGCGTCGTGAGGATGACGGCCTTCGACTTGCCGGTCGTGCCGCCGGTGTAACCGAAGCGCAGGGGATCTTCGAGTCCGCGATCGACGATGCATGCGCCGCTGCGACCCTCCTCGAGCATGCGCGAGAGTTCATCACGGCCGATGAGGATTTCCGCGTCCACCCCCTCAATGTCGTCGTGAATCACCGCGCGACTGCCGCTGTCCGCAATCTTGTAGACGTGATTGGCGAGCGTCTCGCGCACATTGAGCTGCACGCGGATCAGACCCGCCTTGGCGAGCGCGTAGTAAACGATCAGGCACTCGATCGAGTTCGGCAACAGGACGCTGACGCGGTCACCAGGTCGCACGCCGCGGTCCAGCAAAGCGTTTCCGACGCGGTCCGTGGCCGCATCAAAATCCGCAAAGCTCAGCGTCCGCCCCCCCTCAGTAAGGCAGGGAGCCGATCCAAATTGCAGCGCTGCGCGCCGAATCATCGACCCAATCTGCATGACGTTGCGCCCCCCTCGACAGTCCGGGGCTGCGCAGTCCCGAAGGACCGTCTGCGTCAGCACCCGCAGGGCAATTTATATAGATGTCTAACATCTAAGTCAATAACGGGATGGACGCGTGTCGTTAGCCCGGATCGACTCATCAGCCAGGGTCGATGGCTTGGCTCATCGTGCCGCTCTCCCGAAGACGTTCCATTCTCCTCACAAGCTGCGCCCGCCGTCCTTGCGCCACGGCGCTCATGCGGTCTGAACTCCAGTCGAGGCCCATATCCGCGTGCAGAGCGACGCCCGTCACTCCCGCGAGGCTTGCAAGCCTGCGCACCGCCTCCACCTTGAAGAACCCGATCATGTGGCACAGAGGCGAGGTCAGCCGAAGGTTGACTTCTACTAGTCCGCCAGCGGAAACATTGACCGAGTCGACGAGACCCATTTCAACCAGACCCATGGGCGTACCGCTTGCAACGCTGCAGGGGTCCTCGATTTCATCCAGCTGCGCCAACACCATGGCATGCAGCGAGTGTTCCTGGTCAGACACGCTGCTGCCTCCACGTTTTCACTTGTTCGGCCATCGATATTGTCGAGTAAGGCTCCGATAGCGGAGCACCTGAAGGCCGACTGAACTCATCATTCGCAATCGCGCGCTTGCACGCTTCGATGTCGATGCCGTGCAGGCGCGCAAACGTCCCCGCCAACATGTTGCGCTTGTCCTCGACAGCAATCTGCCGGATCGGCCCGAAGAGGCCGGAACCTTCCAGAAGGTCTTCGGGATACTCGAACTTCACGAATGCTTCGAGCCCAGGTTGGGGGTGATGCAGCGTTCCGCCGGACCCCCAGAAAAGCCGTTTCAACATCTCGCCGCCCCCGATACGGCAAAGACCCAACAGCACCTGGGCAAACGCACGCGGCCGGCGCTCCACGACGATATCAAGCATCTCCATGTTCACGTAGATGTTTGGATACCGCGCGAGCAACCACGCTGTCTCCTCGACGAAAGACACTCCCCCGTGAACGATTTCGAAGCTCAGATGCGGGAAGTCTGCGGCTGCGGTTTCCAGATCCTGCGGGCTATAGGCATCGCCCACCGGAAACGGACCTACCGGGACCGCTTTGTGAATGGCGATGTGGCGCAACCCCAGTTGAGCAGCCCGTTCGTAAAGCGGATAAATCAGTTTTGCGTCGTCCATCCGAAACGATCGTTCTTTGGATCCATCCCAGCTCGTCGGATAGAGCTTCAATCCCATGGGCTTCAGCAACTCCGCTTGCTCTTCGAGCGAAGCGATGGCCTTCCGTGTGTTCAGTGGATCCACGCAGGCGTAGGCGCCAATAAATCGCTTCGGGTACTTCGAAAGCGCCTCGACTGCCTTGGCAACAGACGAAAATCCATCCTTGTAGGCCGTGATCGCCACCGGATGCATCACAGCGACATCGGTATTGCTCTCGCGAAACAGAACATTCGCAAGGTCCGGGACTTGCCAGTCGGACAGATACACATCGCGGTTGAGCGCATAACGCCCATCGGGAGGATTCGCGCCGACGTTGAACGCCGTCTCGCTCAGGGCCTCGGCATATGCGGCATCCGCCCAGTTCTGCGGCAGATGGTTGTACGCGTGCGTGACGGCATCAATCACGAAGTAGTCGTTGATCATACGTTTCTTCCTTATCGCCCAGCTTCGGGGCGCGCTGATTGACTCTTTGCTCTCGCCGAGTGCGATCGCCGGGACAGGCGGACGGTTCGGTCGATTCGAACGGGTGCACGGCCAAATTCCTTCTCGCAGCTCGACGACACAGGACCTGGTTGTGCAGGCTTCCGGACAGCGATTCTGCGGTGACCGATCGAAATCGCGCGGTTCGCCCCCCTCCGTCCGTTGGGGCGGCGGGGCGCAGGAGGAACCTCCGCAACACCTCCCTGTGTGCAGCTACCATGGATATCCAGCCTGCTAGGGCGCTCCGGGCTGCACCCACTGCCCGAGTCCCGCGCCACGACGCCCATAAGCCCGAGCGATGGAGGTGTACGTCCACTTGATGAGGTCTTCGAGACGCTCGAAACCGCTACCTGAACGAGTCGCCTGGCCCGATACCGACAGCAGGCTGGAAATCTGCAGCGTGATGCCTGCCTGCGGAGCATCCTCCACAAGTTCTCCGCTCTCCACAGCGAGCCGCACACCCTCCGCGATGTAGTCATCGAGCCGCTGCAGCGTGCTACGCATCAGCTTTCTGATCGGCGGCGAAAGTGCGTCGGCGTCCATCGTAAAGCGCGCCAGAAGACCCCACGAGTGCCCGCCCTTTCCGCCGGGGTTGAACTCCAGGTAATGCTCGAACATCCAGTTGCGCGTGCTGAGCAGCTTGGCAAGGAACGTGGTTTCCGGATTGATCCAGATCTTCTTCATCGATTCCAGAGTGGCATCGGAAACCTGCCGAAGCACTGCTTCGGCCAACATCGCCTTGACGCGGAAGTAGTAATGGATATTCGAGTGGTTGATCCCCAATTCCTTCGCGATGTGGAGATAGCTGACTCCGTGGTAACCATGCGCGATGAAAAGGCGTGCCGCGACTTCCACGATGCGCGCTTGTTGGTCAGCGCCGGGGGCACTGTCTGTAGGATTTGCCAAGTTACTCATTCCTCGAATTCTCGTCGTCGCCCAGGATCGCCGCCGGCGCTGAACGGATCAATTGCCATCACCGTGCCCATCACAGGGACGGATTCAAGCACAAATCGGCCTCGAGTGATCAGGGCGAACGCGACAAAAGGCTCTTGCTAATACTGTCTGACATTGATGTAAAATGCATCTGCAAGTTCATAGCCTCGTCGCGGCTCGCCCTGGACCTGAGCGCGCACGGCGGGCCCGTGCTTCCCATGGCTGATTGCGCGATCGCAGAAGCGATGTAGCGCCAACCCGATGGACATGAACCATATGAGCCAAATTGCGTCCTCAGGGGCTACCAGCCTGCAGAACGAGTTCGAGGGCAGAAGGCTGCTGGTCGCCAGCGCCGCAATCGGCCTCGCGACGAGCATGAACGCCGTGATGTTTTACGGCCTCGGCTCGCTGATGCGCCCACTGCAGGCGGACTTCGGATGGGAGCGTTCCGACATCTCGTTCGCCGTCACCCTGATGACGATCTGTATCTTTATATTCGGACCCGTCGTCGGCAGGTTGAGCGACCGATTTGGCGCGGCGGCTGTCGGGTCGATGAGCCTGCTGGCATATGGGCTGGCCACGATCGCCATGGCAACGACGGTCGATACGCTCTGGGGCTTCTGGCTTGCCTACTGCGCAATTGCCGTGTTGGGACTGGGATCGACGCCGATCGTTCTCGTCCGTCCGATCACCCGGGGCTTCGACAGGCGGCGCGGACTCGCATTGGGAATGGCGCTGACGGGCGCTGGAATCGTCGGATTCTGGGTGCCTAACGTCGTGGCTGCCGTCACCGCCGCAATGGGATGGCGCGCGGCTTTTTGCGCGCTCGCGGTCACGGCGATAGTCGCTGCACCGCTGGTGTGGTTCGGATTCAGACGCCACGAGCAACCGAGCCGTGTCGCTGCATCGCACGTCGCACCTCCCGTTGGGTTGTCCATTCGGGAGGCTGCGCGAACGCGGCCCTTCTGGCTCGCCTCCGCGCTGGCCGCGAGCATGGCGCTCGGCATCGGCGGCATGGTCTTTCATCTCGTGTCGATCTTCCAGGATCTGGGCGCAGAGCCGACAACTGCCGCTCGGTACGCGTCGCTGATCGGTTTCTCCAGCGTTGCTGGACGGTTGATCATCGGTTTGAGCCTGGACCGCTTTCCCGCGGGACGTGTAGGCGTTGCCGTATTCGCGCTCGGCAGTGTTGGCATCGCAATGCTGTGGTTCGGCGGTCTGGCGTACGCGCCCGCGGCCGTCATTCTCATCGGATTGCTGTTGGGGGCCGAAGTGGATTTGCTGGCCTACATGGCGTCCCGCCTGTTTGAGCCGCAGTCGTTCGGACGCATATACGGATGGCTCTACGGCGTTTATGCAGTGGCGTTCGGGTTCAGCCCACCTGTCGTCGGCCGGCTGCGCGAAGGATTTGGCTCGTATGAAACGCCCGTCCTGGTCAGCATCAGTCTGCTCGCCGTGGCTTCGGTGATCGCATTCATGGTGGGCCGGCAGAGCGAAAAGAGACCTGTCTCCATTGGCGCAGAAGTGAATTGACGGCGAAAGATTCCGCAAGCATTCGCGGCGGAGGGAGGCATCCATGGGTATTCGATTGATCAACGCGCTGTCGAGTCCTTACGGGCGCAAAGTAGCAGTCGCGCTGAAGGAAAAAGCCATCCCATTCGACGTGACCTACGACGTCCCCTGGGGCAAAGACACTTGCGTCGCGCAATACAGCCCGCTCGAACAGCTGCCAATCCTGATCCTCGACGATGGGACCACGGTCTATGACTCGAGCTTCATCCTCGAATGGCTGGAAGTCAGGTATCCCGATCGGCCGCTGATCTCATCGAACGCGGAGCAGGCATTGACCACCCGCTTCGTCAAACTGCTCGGCGAACGGGTCATGGAAGCGATCCATGCGATCGTTTTCGAACTCCAGCGTCCGGAACCCAGCCAACCGTTCGTCGAACGCCAAAGCCGCAAGGTCAGGCGTGGCATTGCTGAAATCGAGGCGACCCTCGAGCGCCGGCAACCGGCGAAGGGCATCGACATCGATACCGGCGATATTGCCGTGGGATCGATGCTGCTGCTGATTCCGTTCCTGATCGAGCATGGCTTCGTCGCCGAGTTGGAAGTGTTGAACTGGCGGCCGCGGCATCCCAAACTCGCCGTTTACGCCGACACGCTGGCGGCGCGCGCCAGCTTTCAGGAAACCAAGCCCGCACTGATGGAGGTGGACCTGAAATCGGTGGTGGCCTAGCGAATCTCCGCACAGCGCGATAGCACAGCAGCGGACCTGAACGCGATGCTGCGAGCGGGTCGTCGGCGCGTGGATGCAACTTCGCTTCAAGATGCAACGACAAACCGAAGACCGCGAACGGACTGCCGCGCGGTACCGCAGATCGCATCCCTCAGTCATCCGGGCCCACACGGTGGCACGCAAGTGGCACGCAACCCCTGGTAAGTCTTTGATCCACCGTGGTCAGCAGTGCCACTTACTGCTCATCTAAATCCATGATTTGCTTGCATTTCTCGCATATTCGGGACGTAGGAGTCGGAGGTTCAAATCCTCTCATCCCGACCATTCCCCGCCTGCGAAGGGATACGGAATCGCTGTCCGGCGATGCGATTACCGTGCATCATCACCGAGCACCCTCAAAGAGTCCTGTATTTTGAGGTTTGCCCCGGAGCGTCGATATGACCAGCCCCACCCGCCCCCCCTGGGCTGCACCCCTCGCGGCCACCCTCACCACGGCGGGTCTGCTGATGCTCGGCGCGTGCTCGGCGGGTGGCCCTGACACCAGCCCTCCTGCACAGGCGGCCGAGATCGTGAAGTCCCAAGTCGGCTCGCCCGACAACTTCAAGGGCACGGGCGGCGAAGTGCTCTGGAAGGGCGTGAACCGTGAGGGTCGCCCGGCCTATGTCACGACCGTCGCCTTCGATTCGAAGGACAGCGCCGGTGCGGTGGTCCGCAGCTGCATGATGGTCGCCTACCACGAGGGCGCTGACGGCAAGGCCGTCTGGGATCCGTCCTGGGGCATCAAAGATTACACCGCCGAGATGCCGATGCTCTGCCAAAAGCATGTGCCCATGGAGATCAAGTCATCCATCGGCAAGACCTTCGCCGACCAGAACTTCAAGATCGGGGCAGCCGAGCCCGCGGCCTGAGGCGCGTCCCGCCCTCTCTCCTGCCCTCTCCTGCGCGGTTCGCGACCTAAGCCAGTACACCCCGCTCGCGTAATCGCGGCAGCGTCACTTCCAGAAGTTCCTGCGCCTCGAGCCGCAACCGCGCACGCACCCGCGCGGTCTCGACGATCACCCGACCGTCATGCACCAGATGCTGCCCGAGACGCGCCAACATGGCCTCGGCGTCCCGCGCGACCGAGGCCGTATCCACGGCACCGTTCCGCCAGGCCGCCAGCATCAACATCGCCGAGCAGCCGACCTCCACGCCGCCGCCGGTCTGCGGGTCGGCGAGCCAGGCCATGCCCGGACTGCGCGCGGCCAGCGCGAGCAGACGATCGTTCAATCTCTGGACATCCCGCAGCTGGCCATCGCGCTGGCGAGAGGGCCTGAGGGCCGCCCCCTCGTCCATCGGCGGGGCACCGTCTTTGACGAAGTACTCGCGCCGGAACCTGGCGCCTGACGCCGGTTCCGCTTCGTCTGCCTGCGCCGCGAACGACAGGCCCGCGGACCGCATCGCCGCGGCGACCTCCTCAGGAGGCATCGGCGCCCAATCGCGGTTGAAGAGCTCGTGCGCGAGGTAGGCGACGCCTTTGTGGCGGATCGCCCGCAGTTCCGCCTCGATGCCCGGGCAGGTCTCAAGCAGGACCGGATCGCGCAGCACGCGCATCTGCGCATCGTGCAACGCGGCTTCGATACGGTCAGCGCGCGGCAGGTCCGCGGGCAGCGCGGCGGCGTAGGCCACCATCATCTCGCGCAGCGGCAGCATCGGCGCCCAACCGGGCAGCGCGTTGTACGACACATAGACCACCCCACCGGTCCGCAGCCTGCGCGAGACGAGTCCGAGGATGCGATCGCGGTTCGCCGCCGACACCCAACTCCAGACGCCGTGCAGACCGATGAAGTCGAACTGCGGCAGGTCATCGCGCGCACAGAACACCGCGAAGGCCTGTTCGGCCGCGTCAAACCGCGCTTCGGTGCCCGCCACGAGCGCCCGGACATGCGCCGCATGCGCTGGGATCAGATCGGTCCCCCACCACGCCGCCCCGCCCGCGACCGCATGGATGGCGAGGCTCACCCCCTGCCCAAAGCCGAGTTCACAGGCCGCAGCGACTTCGGGCGGCTCGACCCCGGCGCGGCGCAACACCGCCTGCATGCGAACCGGATCGAGTTCCGGGTGGTAGCCGAAGGTGTAGAGGATGTCCTCCACATAGCCATCAGCCTCGTTCGTGCTCCGTCGCGCCACGACGGCATGGTATCCCCCGGAGGATGTTTTGCGGCATCCTTGGACCCGCGGCGTCTGCCGCCTGCCGTGATGGAGTGCCGATGAAATCTGCGTGGATGATCTGCCTGTCCCTCGCCACCCTTGCGCAAGGCTTGGCCTCGCCGGTCGGTCTTTGGCGCACCATCGATCCGGAGACCCAGTCGGTCGAATCTCTGGTGCGCATCGTCGAGACGCCGGCCGGACTCTCCGGGCGCATCGAGCGCGTGCTCGATCCCGCCAAGGCGACGGCACGCTGCGCGGCCTGTGGCGGCCCACGCAAGGACCAACCGGTGCAGGGCATGGCGATCATCGAAGGGGTGCGCCGCAGCGCATCGGGCGCACATTGGGACGGCGGCAGCATCCTCGACCCCAAGAACGGCAAGACTTATAAGGTCCGGCTGACACCGCTCGACGGCGGTAAGCGCCTCGCGGTGCGGGGCATGCTGGGCCCGTTCCACCGCGATCAATTCTGGGAACGGGCCGAGTGACCCGTCGCCCCGGCGGAGCCTCCCGCTCATGAGCGTCGCCACGACGGACGACGAAGCCCTCTACGGCCGCAACGTCGGCACCGCCGGCTATCGGCGTTATGTGGTGCTTTCGCTGCTTGCGGTCTACACGCTCAACTTCATCGACCGCCAACTTCTCGGGGTGATGGCGCAGCCGATCATCGCGCAGTTCAACCTCACGGACACGCAGTACGGCTTCCTGAACGGCCCGCCCTTTGCGCTCTTCTATGCCTTGATGGGCATCCCGCTCGCGATGGCCGCGGATCGCTGGAACCGGGTCCGCCTGCTCGCGCTCTGCATCGCGGTATGGTCGGTGATGACCGCGCTCTGCGGCCTCGCCACAGGCTTCATGTTCCTGCTGATCGCGCGCATCGGCGTCGCGATCGGCGAGGCCGGCTGTACGCCGCCCGCCAATTCCATCATCGGCGACTACTTCCGGCCGCGGGACCGCGGACGCGCGATCGGCACCTACACGATGGGCGTCCCCATCGGCGGCGCGCTGGCAAGCTTCATCGGTGGCCCCGTCGCGCAACTCTCCGACCAACGCGTGATCGAACTGCTCGGGATCTTCGGACTCGCAGGCCTTCCCGAGGCGTTGCAGTGGGGCGCGGGCTTCGGTTGGCGCTTCGTCTTCCTCGCGCTGGGCATCCCCGGGGTTTTGGTGGCGTTGGTCGTGCTGCTGACCTTGCGTGAGCCGCCACGCGGCGCCAGCGATCCGCCGGGCGCTGCGCAGCAGGACAAGGCCGGTTTCGGCGAGACGCTACGGTTGCTGCGGGGCAAGCCCAGTTTCTGGGTGATGTGCGCGGGGGCGTCGTTGACGGCGCTGGTCGGCTTCGGTCATTTCGCCTTCCAAGCGCCGATGATGCAGCGCCTGCACGGCATGCCGCCCGGTGAGTTCGCGCTGCGATTCGGCGGCCCGATCGCCCTCGCCGCCGCCTGCGGCACCTGGCTCGGCGGCTACTTCAGCGACCGTCTCGCACGACGCTCGGCGGGTGCGATCGCATGGCTCCCCGCTGCGGCGCTGGTCATCGCCACCCCGTTCTACCTCGCCGCATTCCACACTCCGGGCGATCGGCACGGACTCGCCTTCCTGCTCTGGCTGGTGGCGGCGGTGGTGCACTACTCCTACGCAAGCGCACAGTTCACGATCAGCCAATCGCTCGTGCCCTCGCGCTCGCGGGCCTCGACCATCGCGATCGTGCTGCTCTGCATCGCCTTGGTCGGCAACGGCCTCGGCCCGCAGCTGGTCGGGCTGCTGAGCGACGGGTTCATGGCACAGGCGCTGCGGGACTCGGGTTTCGGCGACGCACTCGACACCACCACCTGCCGCACGCGGAACCTCGCCGCACTGGCGCCGGCATTACAGGATGTCTGCACCCGGGCCTACGGGCTCGGACTGCAGCGGGCGATGACGGCGACGACGCTGATATTCCTGCCGGCTGCCGCCTGCTATTGGCTGGCCTCGCGCTGGTTGCCGCGCGACCTTGCCACCGCTCAGTCGAAGGACTGACGCAGCTCCATCAACACCTGGTCTTCGCCGTCGATGCGGATCAGGCCGCGCCTCGGGAATTCGAGATCGAGGATCACATAGATCGCGAGCGCCATGATGCCGGCGAAGGCGAGGCGATGCAGCCAGTTGGGGTTGCGGCTGGGGCCGATCGAGTAACCGAAGAGCATCGCCCCCACGGCACAGAGCACACCCAGCAACAGGTAGATGGCGAGCGGCGGATGGCTGCGGGTCGAGGTGTTGCGCGTGGTCACGATGTCGAACATCGCGTTGAGCGAAGGCAGCAGCACTTGGGCTGCAGCGGGCGAGGCCTCGGGCTTGCGTACCCCTGCCACGGCCAACTGCCAGATCTCCCCCTGCAAACGCAGCGCGGTCGCGGTTTTGGCCTCGGTCGAGGCCGTATCGCGGACGCGCTCGTGAGCCACGACACGCAGGTCGGTGTACTGCCGGAAGAGATCACGCATGGCCGGTTGGTCGCCGGGCGGCAGCAGGTCGATGCGCAACCAGGCCGTACCGATGTCGTTCGCCTCTTGGGTGATCAGGTGGCGGCGATCCTCGAAGCGCGAAGCCGCCCCGGAGAACGTGAACGCGATCAGCAGGCCGAGCAAGGCGAATATCGCGCCTTCAGCGGCACCCAGGCCCTGGGAGAACGAATCCTTGTCGGTGGCATAGCGGTATCTGCCGATGCGCCGCCCGACCTCGACGGACAACATCATGAGGAAGAACAGCCCGATGGCCATCGCCGAGCCAAACTCTGCAAGACTGTAATCCATGGGGATATCTTATGGGGATATCTTAATGGGTCGTCGGACGGTGCTACCATCAGAGGCATGAAAATCTCCCCTCGCGCGCCAGCGGCTGCACTGACCGCCATGTTCCTCGCCCTCGTGTGCACTGGGGCGCCACCGTCAGCCTCGGCTGCGGGGGTCGGCACGCTATCCGACAAGGACAGCGTGGCAGGACTCAAGGCCGCGCTCGGTCAAGGCGCCGAGCGCGCGGTGTCGACCCTCGGCGCGACCGACGGCTTCCTCGGCAATCCGACCGTCCGCATCCCGCTGCCACCGACGCTCGCCAAAGGCGAACGCATGTTCAAGATGCTCGGTCTCGACAAGCAGGCCAAGGAACTCGTCACCTCCATGAACCGCGCGGCCGAAGCGGCGATGCCGGAAGCGCGCACGCTGTTGGTCGACTCGGTCAAACAGATGTCGGTCAGTGACGCCCGTCAGATCCTCACCGGCGGCGACGACGCCGCCACGCAGTACTTCCGTCGCACCTCCTACGACAAACTCTCGGCGCGCTTCCTGCCGATCGTCAAACAGACCACCGACCGATCCGATCTCTCCAAGCAGTACAACGAGTTCGCCGGACAGGCCGCGCGACTGGGCGTGATCGAACCGCGCGATGCCAAGGTCGAGGACTATGTCACGCGCAAGGCGTTGGATGGCCTCTTCACGATGATCGCAGAGGAAGAGCGCGCCATCCGCAAAGACCCGCTCGGTCAAGCGAGCAAGTTGCTGCAGAACGTGTTCGGGACGCTGAAGAACTAGCCTCAGCGCAGGCGATGCGTGCCGCGCGTAACCGCTTCGTCATGCAAAGCCGCGCGCGGCGGCGCTAGAATCGGCTCATGACCTCCCGCCGCAGATTCCTTGGCGCCGCACTCGCCGGCGCAGGCTGGGTGCTCGCTGCACCCGAACCCGCCGTCGCCGCACGGCGCGCCCGCTTCGATCGCGACCCCTTCGCGCTCGGCGTGGCATCCGGCTATCCGCGCGCGGACGGCATGGTGCTCTGGACACGCCTCGCACCCGAGCCCTACACCACCGATGGCGGGGCCGGATGGGCAGATCTCACCCTCAACTACGAGATCGCCGAGGATCCGTCCTTCCGGCGACGCATCCGCTCCGGAACGGTCACGGCGCCCGCGGCCGACGCCCACAGCGTCCACCTCGACATCACGGGGCTCCGCCCGGGACGCGAGTATTTCTACCGCTTCCGCGCCGGTGACGCCATCAGCCCCATCGGGCGTTCCTGGACGGCGCCAGAGCCCGGCTCTCCTGCGGCGGCGATGGCCAAGCTTCGGGTCGGCCTCGCCAGTTGCCAGAGCTACGAACAAGGTCACTACCACGCGTGGCGGGACATGGTCGCGCGCGGTGTCGATCTCGTCCTGCACCTCGGCGATTACATCTACGAAAGCGGCTCTGGGAACCCGGTGCGTCGGCACGATCCGGGCGAATGTGTCTCACTCGAGGACTACCGGCGCCGCTACGCGTGGTACCGCAGCGATGCGTCGCTGCGCGCCGCCCATGCGGCCTGCCCTTGGCTCGTCACCTGGGACGACCACGAGGTCGACAACGACTATGCGGGGCTGCAGTCGGAGCACCCCGCAGAGCAAGCCGCGTTCGCCGCGCGGCGCGCCGCAGCCTACCAAGCTTATTGGGAGCACATGCCGATGCCTCGCGCGATGCGACCGATCGGTGGCGCGATGTCCTTGTTCGGCACGACCCAGATCGGCGACCTCTTCGCCTTCCACATGCTCGATACCCGGCAATACCGATCCCCGCAGGTCTGCTCGAAGCCGCCGCGGGTCGGTGGCTCCCGGGTGTTCGTCGATGAATGTCCCGCGTGGGAAGACCCTGAGCGTTCGCTGCTCGGCGGGCCTCAAGAGCGCTGGATCGACGGGCAGTTGCGCGGATCCAAAGCCCGCTGGAACCTGCTGGGCCAAGGCATGGTGTTCTCCTTGGTCGATGAGGATCCCGGTCCGCGCACGCAGCACTGGAACGACAGTTGGGCGGGCTACTCGGCTGCGCGGCAACGGCTGCTCGGATCGGTCGCCACCAGCGGTGTCGCCAATCCGCTGATCTTGGGCGGCGACATCCACGCTTTCATCGCTGCCGACCAAAGAATGAGAGCCGGCGACTCGGCCTCACCGATCGTCATGAGCGAACTCGTCACCACCTCGATCAGCTCCGGTCCACCGCCGAAGCGCGTGATAGAGGCCTATCAGCGCGACGGAAATGATGTGCTGTTCGCCGATGGCGATCGCCGCGGATATCTTTGGATGGAGATCGGTCCGCAGCGCCTCGAGGCGCGTCTGCAGGGCTACGAATCGGTGCGCGAGGAGACGGGCGCCGAAGAACGGACCTTGTTCACTTGTGCCCTGGAGGACGGTCGCCGCGGTCTGCAACGCTGACGCCAAAAGAAAAAGGCCTGCGTCTCCGCAGGCCTTTTCCATGATCAGCGACCCTTGCGGGTTGTGATCGGCAGGGGCCGCTTACCAGCGACCGCCGCCACCACCGCCGCCGCCGCCGCCGCGGTATCCACCGCCGCCGCCGCCGCCGCCGCCGCTACCGCCGCGGTATCCACCGCCGCCGCCGCCACCGCCCGAGGGACGGGGACGATCCTGCGCCTCGTTGACGCGCAGCGGACGACCGCCCATCGAGTAGCCGTTCAAGGCCTGGATCGCGCGCGCGGCGTCTTCCTGACCCATCTCGACGAAGCCGAAGCCACGCGGACGACCGGTATCACGGTCGACCGGCAGCGACACCGAAGTCACTTCGCCGTGCTGTGCGAACAGCGTACGGACCGAAGCTTCATCTGCCGTGAACGGCAGGTTACCAACATAGATTTTCGCCATCTCTGGAAACACTCTCACAAAAATAAAACATACACCGACCACAGATCTCGCCGAAGTCTTGCGACAACGACGGCCCGAGGCCACCTGATCGATGTCGATTCGGGGATGCAGACCTGCGCTCAAGCGCCCAGAGATGCAGTCAGAAGGGGCAACGATCTCCACGGAGGATAACACAGCCAAGAGTATAATGCGCGGGTCATGGACTCCCCCACCCCCGCGAGCCCCGCGCCCGGTCCCGCCGGGACCGACCGGCTGCGCGAGTGGGCCCCGGGCCTCCTGCTCGGGGCTGCCGTGGCGGCGAGCGCCTTCGGGCTGCGTTCGACCGGCTTGCCCGGCGTCGCGGACCTCTCGCCTTTGATGCTCGCCATCCTGATCGGCATGGGCGTCCGCAACCTCCTCGGTCGCCCGGAGGCGGCGAAGTCAGGACTTGCCTTCGCACTGCGGGCACCGCTGCGGCTCGGGATCGTGCTGCTCGGGTTGCAGGTGACCCTAGGGGAGATCCTCGGGATCGGCTGGGCCGGCTTGGCGCTGCTCGCCTTTGCCTTGGCCAGCACCTTTGTCGTGACGCTCTGGCTCGGGGCGAGGATGGGGGTCGACCCAGGCCTCGCCCAGCTGCTGGCCGCCGGCACAGGCATCTGCGGCGCCTCAGCCATCGTCGCGACCAACACCGTCACCCGCGCAAGCGACGAGTCGGTGGCCTACGCACTCGCGACGGTCACGCTCTATGGGACGATCGCGATGTTCGCTTATCCGCTGATCGCCGCGTCGCTGCCCCTGAGCCACGCCGGCTATGGACTCTGGACCGGTGCCTCGGTGCATGAGGTCGCCCAAGTGGTCGCAGCCGGCTTCGCCCGCGGCGAGGAGACCGGCGAGGCCGCGACCGTCGCCAAACTCGCCCGGGTGCTGATGCTGGCACCGCTCGTGCTGCTGCTCGGCGCGTGGGTCGCACGCCAGACGAGGAACGATGCCCGCCCCCGCGCCAAGGCACCGTTCCCGCTGTTCGTGTTCGGCTTCCTCGCCATGGTGCTGCTCGCCGGAACCGGCTGGGTCAGCGGGACGGCGCAACACTTCGCGCAGTGGGCGACCCAAGCCTTGCTCGCCCTCGCGCTCGCAGCGGTCGGCCTCGAGACGGATGTCCGCAAGCTCATCGCCCAGGGCTGGCGACCGCTCGCGCTCGGCGGCGCAGCGACCCTCTGGATCTCGCTCACAACGCTCGGTCTTACGCTCCTCTGGGATCGTTGACCGCAGGACCGGCTGGCGGGGCCTCGCCTTGGGCGCCGATCAACCGCATGATCCGTGGGCCGGCCCAACGCTCGATGTCATCGACCAGCGAGAACATCGCCGGGACGACCAACAGCGTGAGCAGCGTCGAAGTGATGAGACCGCCGATCACCGCGATGCCCATCGGCGCGCGGAACTCCTGGATGCTGAGCGCGACCGGCAACATGCCGGCGACCATCGCCACCGTGGTCATGATGATCGGCCGCGCGCGTTTGTGCCCGGCCTCGACCAAGGCCTCCAAGCGGTCTTTGCCGTTGCGGATCTCCTCGATCGCGAAATCGACCAACAAGATCGAGTTCTTGCCGACGATCCCCATCAGCATCAGGAAGCCGATCACCACCGGCATCGAGAACGACTTACCGGTCAACATCAACGCGATCATGGCACCCCCCACCGACAGCGGCAGCGCCGAGAGGATCGTGATCGGTTGGAACACCCGCTGGAAGAGCACCACGAGCACGGCGAACACCATCAGGACCCCCGCCCCGATCGCCAACGCGAAGTTGCCGAAGAGCTCCTTGATGAACTCCGCCTGGCCGACCTCGACCAGCCGTACCCCGTCGGGCAGCTTCGCGATCTCTGGCAAGGCCTTGACCTTGGCGAGCGCCGGACCGATCTCGACGCCGTTGAGGTCCGACTCGATGATGATGCGTCGGCTCTGGTTGTAGCGGCGGATGGTCGAGGGGCCGCGGCCGAAGGAGATCTCTGCCACCGACTTGAGCGGCACCGTGCCGCCCGATGCGGTGCGCACGGGCAGGTTCTCGAGGGTCGCAAGGTCGCTGCGCGAACTCTCGAGCAGACTGACGCGGATCGGCACCTGCCGCTCGGCCAACGAGAACTTCGCGGCGTTCTGCGGCAGATCGCCCAGCGTCGCGATGCGGATGGTCTGACCGATAGCGGCGACCGACACCCCGAGTTCAGCCGCTTGGTCGAGCCGCGGCCGCACCAAGACCTCAGGACGCTCGAGGTCACCGTTGATACGCGGATCGCGCAGTTCCGGCAACGCGCGCATCGCCTCGATCGCTGCACGCCCCGCCGCCTCGAGTTTCGCCGGATCCTCACCGGTCAGGTACAGCGTGATGGGCCGACCGCCACCGCCGGGTTCATCGCCCTGGAAAGCGACCCGCGCATCGGGTACCGCGGCGAATTCGGGCCGTAGCCGCTCTTCCCACTCCTGCTGGGTCTCATCGCGCTCGCTGCGCGGCACCAACGAGATGTAGAGCGTGGCGTTGCGCACATCGCCACCGCCGATCGACTCGATGATATCGGTGACCTCCGGTTGCTTGGCGAGGAATGCGGCGACCTGCGCCGAGACACGCGCGGTCTGCTCGAGCTGCACGCCGGGCGGCAGTTCGATCGTCACCTGCGATGCGGAGAAATCCGAGCGCGGGTAGAACGACTTCGGGACCGCGACCAACAGGCCGATCGAGATGATGAAGAAGAGCGTACCGCCCGCGAGCGTCGCACCGCGATGCGCCAACGCCCAGCGCAGCGACTCGAGATAGCCCTTCATCATCGGTCCATCCGCCGAACGGATCTCGTCGTGCGGCTTCAAGATATAGGCCGCCATCAAAGGGGTGATCAGGCGCGCGACCAGCAACGAGAAGAACACCGCCGCCGCGACCGTCAAGCCGAACTGCTTGAAGTACTGGCCGGTGATGCCTCCCATGAAGCTGACCGGAAGGAACACGGCGATGATGGTGGCGGAGGTCGCCACCACCGCGAGGCCGATCTCGTCCGCCGCATCGAGGGCGGCCTGGAAACCCGTCTTGCCCATGCGCATGTGACGCACGATGTTCTCGATCTCGACGATGGCGTCATCCACCAGCACACCGGCCACCAACGACAAGGCCAGCATGCTGATCGAATTGAGGGTGAAATCCATCGCGTACATGAACGCGAAGGTCGGGATCGCCGCCAAGGGGATGGCGAGCGCGGAGATCGCGGTCGAGCGCCAGTCGCGCAGGAACACCAGCACGACGAGCACTGCGAGCACCGAGCCTTCGATCATCGCGGTGAGCGCCGAACGATAGCTCTGGCGGGTGTTCTCCACGGTGGTGAACACGCGGGTGATGCTGACATCGGGGTTCTCGGTCTTGATGACGGCGATCTCGGCCTCGACGCGATCGAGCGTCGACACATCCGAGGCACCGCGCGACTTCGAGACGCCGAAGGTCACGGCGGATCGGCCGTTGAGCCGCTCGATGGACCGGCGTTCCGCCACCGAGTCGCGCACCTCCGCGAGGTCCGACAAACGCACCAGTGTGCCGCCCGCCACGCGCACCTGGGTCGCGCCGAGTTCGAGCGCGGTGTCCGCCGAGCCGAGCACGCGGATCGATTGCTCGCCGCCCGCCACCTGCGCCCGTCCGCCCGGCGCGTTGAGGTTCAGCAGGCGCAGCTGTTGGTTCACCTCGACCGCGGTCACGCCGAGCGCCTGCATCCGCGCTGGATCGAGCTCGATGCGGATCTCCCGGTTCTCACCACCGCCGCGGGACACCTGCGCGACGCCCGGAAGCGACAGCAGGCGCTTGCTGACCGAGTTGTCCACGAACCAACTCAACTGTTCGGGGGTGCGCCCGGTGGTGCCGACCGCGTAGTACGCGATCGCCCCGCCTTCGACATCGATCCGCGAGACCTGTGGTTCGTTGACGCCCTCGGGCAGCTCGGAGCGGACCTTGCTGACGGCATCACGGACATCGCTGAGGGCGCGGTCGACCGGCGTCCCGATCTCGAACTCCACCGAGGTGAAGGAGCCGCCCTCGGACGCGCGGGAACTGATCGTACGCACCCCGGATACGCCGCGCACGGCACCCTCGACCTTCTGCGTGATCTGCGTCTCGACCTCAGGGGGTGCCGCGCCGGGCTGGGACACCTGGACGATGATGAGCGGGAACGAGATGTCGGGATTGAGGTTGATCGGCAAGCGCATGAAACTCACGATCCCGAGGACCGTGAGCACGAGGAAAGCGACGATCGGCACCGTGGGGTTGCGGATCGCCCACGCGGACATGTTCTTCATGGCGCGACCCGGACCTGCTCACCCTCGCGCAGATAAGGCGCTGCCGTGACGATCACCCGCTCACCGTCCGTCAAGCCTGCCGTGATCACGACACCCTCGGTACGCATGCCGGATGCGGTGACCGGTCGCCGCAGCACTTTGTCATCGGCACCGACGGTCATCACGAAGCTGCCGGTGGCGTCGCTCATGACCGCCGTCTGCGGCAACACCACGGCGCGCCGTGCGCCCGTATCGACCTCGCCGCGTGCGAAGGCACCGGGCCGCAGATCCGGGTGCGCCTTGAGATCGATGCGCACGCTGCCGAGGCGGCTCACCGGATCGATGACGGCGCCGATCAGCCGGACACGCCCCTCGAACGCCGCGGCGACACCGGTCACCCGCACCCGCGCACTCTGTCCGACCGACAGACGCGGCAGATCTTTCTCGGCGATGTTGCCGCGCATCTCGACCGCACCCGCGCGCCCGATACGGAACAGCGGCGCACCCCCAGGACCTGCGAGCTGCCCGACTTCAGCGCTGCGCGAGAGGATGATGCCGTCGAACGGAGCGCGGATCTCGGTGCGGCGCAAGCGCTCGCGCGCCTCGCTCAATTGCGCACCCACCACCTTCACCTTGGCGGCACTCGCCACCGAGGCCGCCCCGCGCCGTTCGATCTCCTGCACGGACAGTGCGCCCGAGACCGCGACCGCCTGGGCACGACGGTAATCCGCCTCAGCGACCGCGGCGTTGGCACGGGACTCCTCGAGAGAGGCCTCCAGAACGGCCACCTGCGGCGCGACGAAAGAGGTGTCGATCCGGGCCAACAGCGCACCGGCACGCACCCGATCGCCGACCTCGGCGAACATGCCCGCGACGCGACCACCCTCACCTTCGGCGCTGAGCGCCGCCTCCTCACGCGCGGCGATGGCCCCGGTGAAGGTGACGGTATCGTCGAGTTCCGACGCACGAACGGCGAGCACGGTCACCAAGGGCAGCGGCGTGCTCTCACCGGAGGGGCGCGAGTCGAACTTCAGCCGGGCCAAGCCGAGGCCGATCAACAGGGCGAGTATCCCGAGAGTCCAAAGGATGTTCCGGGGGATGCTCGAGAGGAAATTGGAGGACATGGGATACCAGAGCGCTGCGGTAGGGAAACGAGACGAAGACGGCCGGTCGATGCTCGCGGCCGGGAGGCTAAACACCTGCCCGAGCGAAAGCAACCGCCAGGCATCGGAGGCCTGGACCGCGGGCTATCGGCCGGCGCTCTAGCCGGCGCTCTAGCCGGCGCTCAACGAGGACGCCACCTCACCCCGAGAGTGACGCTGGTGAAGCTCGCGAACGCGTAGACCTCGTCGCTGTCGGCGCCGCCATCGAGCCAGCGCGCGCCGGCGGTGGCCTGCCAGTCGCGGGACAGCTCCCGCGAGACCCGCAGCCCGACATCGACCGCGTAGCCAGGTCCACCCGCGAGCGCATCGATGTCGCCGTCGAGCGCCCAGCCGGGCGCGAGTCGACGCTCGAATGCGCCATGCAGCAACGGCACGAAGCCGGTGTTGTCCTTGCGCGCCGAAACCCCGCCTTGGCGCAGTTGGATGCTGGCGTCGCGGATCTTGGCGGTCACGCCGACCTTGACCTTGAGGTCCTCTCGGTCGATCCATCGCCAGCGCCAGGTCGCCCGCCAGGAATCGAAGCGGTAGTCGGCCGCCACGGTACCGGGTGCGAACACCGCACCCTCGAAACGGATCGGGGTGTCCGTCTGGCCGGTCCCTGAGACCGAGAGCGGAGCGACCAACACCCGCCATTCATGGCGGTCCTTGAGGATGCCCGAGAGCTGCAACCGACCGGACCAGGCAGGCCCTGCATCGGTGAGGGGTTCCAATGAAAATCGCGTACCCGAGGCATCGTTCGGCGACTGCACCACATTCCGTCCCTGCCAGGCCGCGAGGCCTTCGAGGTCGATCTCGATCGCCGTGGCCGTGGAGACGCTGCACGCTGCGACCATCACCCATGCCAGGGCGTATGGATGGGCGCACAGGGCGGCGCCGCGCGACCCGCCGCGCCTATCAGAGATCTTTGGCCTATCCATGAAAAACCTCATCCGTTGCTCTGTAACCCTTGGGCGATCCCGCTGACGCTCGCGACCAAGGCATCGAACAAGCCACGATCCTCCCGCCCACCCTCGCGCCACCGCCGCAACAGGTCGATCTGCATGAGATGCATCGGATCGACATAAGGGTTGCGCAGTTGGAGTGTCCGTTGCTGCGTACGATCGCCGTCGAGCAGCCCCTGCTGCGCCTTGACCTGCAGCACCATCTCGACGGCGAGGGAGTGTTCCTCGCGCAGGCGACGCGCGAACGCACCGCCCTCCTCGCTCAAAGGCTCATATCGTGCGCTGATGTCGAGATCGCTGCGCGCGAGCATCACCTCGATCGAATCGAGGAGATCGCGCAGGAACGCCCAACCACCGCTCGCGCTGCGGACCGCCGGAAGCCCGAAAGCCTGCACCGCGGCGTGAAGTCCGCTGCCCGCACCGAACCAGCCCGGCAGCATCGCGCGGTTCTGCATCCACGCGAACACCCATGGCGAGGCACGCAGACCCTGCAGACCGTCGAAACCCGGTCGGACGGCGGGTCGGCCTCCGACCTGCATGCGTTCGATGACATCGACCGGGGTCACCGCCCGGAACCAGGCGTAGAAGCCCGGCTCCTGCCAGACCAGCGACCGGTAGGTCTCACTGCTCGCCTCAGCGAGCCGCGCGGCGACCTCGAGGGCGACGGGGTCAGGTTCCCGAACAAGTCCGCGACGACCCGCCGCCGTGGCCTGCGACAAGGCACCGAACGCGCGCTCGAGCGTCCGCAGGGCGATGGGCCCGAGACCATAATGCTGGGTCAGGGCCTCGCCTTGCTCGGTGAGACGCAGCCAACCATTGATCGTCGAGGGCGGCATGGCGGCGACCATGTCGTCGATGCGTCCGCCACCTCGCGCGATGCTGCCACCCCGGACATGGCAGACCACATGTTCCTCGCCGGCCGCAGCCAACACCGCCGCCAACGCACCCTGTGCGCGATACGCCGCGAACCGGGCGGCGCAGGGACCGACCTGTTTCGCGCTCTCGGAGTACCCGACGAGCACCGCCTGCCTGCGACCCCGGCTGTCGAGGTGCCGACGATAGATCGGCTCGGCCAAAAGATCGCGCAAGCTGTCGCCGGCATGCGCCAACGCCTCAGCGGTATCGAACATCGGCGCAAAATCGATCGCCAGTTCGTTGCTGCGCTTGTCGTAAGCCTCGGCCCACTGCGCGACCAGCATCGCGGCGAGCACATCGTCGGCGCCGTTGACGCCGTTGACGACATACGCACCGACCGCCTCGGCGCCGAAACGCCGACGGCACTGCAACATGGCCTCGAACACGGCGACCGCGCGCTTGGCCGCCGCATCGAGCTCGATCTTGGGCCCCATCTCACGCGCCAGCAGATCGACCAGACAGCGGGTCCTGGCAGCGCTATCGAGCGACTGCCACAGCGGATCGTCGATCGAACGCGCGACGATCCGATGCAACACCGCGGCGTGCTGCCGGACATCGAGACGCGCGAGATGGAAGCCGAACACCGAGATGCGACGCAGCAGGCGCTGCACGGCGGCATGGCCGGCATTCTTGCCGCGATGCGCGAGCAGACTGTCTGCGACGGTCTCGATATCGCGCTTGAACTGCTCCGGACCCTCGTAGCCGGTCGGCCGGCCGTCGTAGGTCGCCCGCAGACGCTCCGCGACCTGGCTGAGGAACACCCGATAGGGCATGCGATCGTGCCGCGCCGATGCGCCCGCCCGCACCTCTGGGAGCAGATTGGCGTAGGTCTCGATGCGCTGCTGCAACGCAGGGGACACACCGACCCGGCTCGCGCTCTGCGAGAGCAGCTGACCGAGCGTTTGCACCTCGCCGAAATAGGCGTTGACGATGGCCTGCTGCTGGCGCGATAGCGTCTCGCGGATCGACTTGGCGTGGACATCCGGGTTGCCGTCCATGTCGCCACCGACCCAGGTCCCGAATCGGATGATGGTCGGAACATCGATCGCGGCGGCGGCCTCGCCATAGTGCAGCACCAAGGCCTCGCCGATCTCCTCGTGGAACGCCGGTACGATGTGGTAGAGGACCTCCACCAGATAAAAAAGGACATGCTCGCACTCGTCGGCGACGGTGAGCCGCTGCCGAGGGTGGTCTTCGGTCTGCCATGAGGTCGTGAGTTCGATGCGGATCTGATCGATCAGCATCCGTTGCTCATGCGGGGCGAGCGTCGGATCGAGCCGATCGAACAACAGGTCCGCCAAACGCAGCTGCTTACGCAGGATGGTGCGGCGGGTCGATTCCGAGGGATGGGCCATGAACACCGGTTCGATGCGCAGCGAACCCATCAAGCCCTGCAGGTCTTCGAGCGAACAGCCCTCCGCCTTCAGACGCCCGATGGCGTCGGCGATGCCGCCCGGCTGTGGCTTGCCACCATCGTCGAGGAAATAGGCGCGACGGCGCCGGACGCGGTGCAACTGCTCAGCGAGGTTGACCGCCTGGAACCAAGCCGTGAACGCGCGTTCGAGATCGCGCGCAACGCCCGGCGGCCGATCCCGCATGCGCGCCTCGAGCTCTTCTCCGGCCGCCGCATCGCCACGCCGACGGGCGATGGCGAGCGTGCGGTCGCGCTCGACGACCTCGAGCAAGGGTTCACCGCCCTGCTCGCGCAGCATCTCACCGACCAATGCGCCGAGCATGTGCACATCGTCGCGCAGCGCGGCGTGCTTGGGAGGGAAATCCGTATCGGTACGATCCACGGCGCGCAGTCTACACCCGACCGCCGCATCGGCTGCAGGGCGTCGCCCGCGGCGGGCCGCAAAAGACGAAGGCCGGAGGGAACGCTCCCTCCGGCCTGCGCGAGTATCCCGGGACGGCAACGGCGGTGAGCCGTCGCACCCGAAAGATGTCAGCGGAACGAGTACGAGAGGTCGACGCCCCACGCTCGGCCGGCCGAGTCGTGGATGAACGAACCGCCGAACTCCGGCGCAGGGATGATCTCCTGCAGGTAGTTCTCGTCGGTGATGTTGCGGCCCCAGGCCGTGACGCCGAACCGGCCGTTGCTCACGCCGATACGGGCGTTCACGGTGCTGTAGGCGTCACGCTTCATCTTGTCGAAGGTGCCCTGACCGAACTGGAAGTAGGTGAACAGGTTCGGCAGGCGCTGATTCTGCACCGGATGGAACCAGGTCTCGCCGACCAGCGACGCGTCGACGCGGGCGTTGAGCGTCCAGTCCGAGCTGCTGAAGGGCAGCTCGAAATCGACGCCGACGTTGCCCGTGTACTCCGGCGCGTACGGCACCTCGCCGCCCGCCGTGTACGGCCGACCGACGTACTTGTCGATGTTGCCGTTGGTGCTGCCGTAGGCGGCGAACAGCGAGAAATTATCGTTCACGCGCCAGCGACCGTCGATCTCGAAGCCCTTGATGGTGACCTCGTCGAGGTTGGTGACGACGCGCAGCAGACCGAAGGGACCCGCGAAGAAGTTGAAGAACTGCATGTCGTCGACCTTCGTCTGGTAGTAAGCCGCATTGAGGCTCACCGTCCGGTCGAAGAAGAACGACTTGATGCCGATCTCCGCCGCCTTCGACACTTCCTTGCGGTACTTGTCGTTGACGTCGGTGATGTTGAGCACCGCATCCGCGCCACAGGTGGGCGGCAGGAACGAGGCGCCGAGGCAGAGCGTGGTGCTGCCACCGCGGCCGTAAGCCGTATCGACCGTGGCGGCGCTGCCCGAGGAGTTGAAGCCACCGCTGCGGAAGCCGTAGCCATACGACGCGTAGAGTGCAACATCGTCGGTCGCCTTCCAGTTGGCCGAAACCTTCGGCTGCAGCTGGCTGAAGGTCTCCGAACGGCCCGGGATGCCAGTCGTGGCAAACGCCGGGGTCGCGGTGTACGCCGGGTTGATGTACGGGTTAGAGAAGAAACTGAAGCCCGGGGTCTGCGCGCGGCAGCTCAATGTGTTACTCGCCGAGCAGCGGGGCACGTTGTTGCTGACCGAGCGGTCCTCGCTGTCGTAGCGCAGCGCCAAGGCTAGCTCGAGCTGGTCGGTGACGTTATAGGCCACCTGACCGAAGGCCGCGTAAACTTTGCTCTTGAAGTCGTCGTCATACAGCAGGTCGGTCGGATTGAGGCCGCTCGTCGGCACGAAGGGCGTGGCGGTCAGACCCTTGTTCAGGTCAGAACCCTGCGAGACCACGACGCGGCGCTTGATGTCGGCGGCGTAGAGGCCCGCGACCCAACGCAGCTCCTCGTCGCCCGGCGAGGTCAGGCGCAACTCGATGCTGGTGTCCTTCTGGTCGCGCTGCTGGTACTGGTAGCCGTCGCAGGTACTCGGGCCGTACGGCGGCGTGAACCCGGCGCCGTTGCCGCCCGCCGGGGTCAGCCAGATGTCGGACGGGATGCCGAAGAACGGCGCCACGTAGCCCGGGTCGGTAAGGGTGGCGTCGTTGGTGCTGCGGCAGGTGGCATCAAGCGCGTAAAGCAGGAACGCCGCACTGGTGCCGTCGGTGAGGAAGTAGTTCTTCTGGTCGTTGTAGGCGAGGTAGCTCGTCAGGGTGCCGACGCCGACCTCCCACTCGCCCTTGATCGACAGGTTGATGTTCTCCTGCTCGTTCTGCGGGGCGATGTTGTTGATGAAGCGGAAATCGTTCTTGTTCGGGTCCGCGTAGAACGCCGGTGCGTTCAGCCCCGCCGCCGCATCCGACAGCGCGATGGTGGCGTTGAAGTTGATCGCGCCCGCATCGATCTCGGAGTACTTGACCTTGACGTCGATCTCACCGCCGGCCGCATCGAACATCAAGCGACCCTGGACGCCGGTCTCCTCGAAGAAGTCGACGCAGTCGTCGCACTTCAACTTCAGGTTCTCCCACTGGCCGTCGGTCTTGCGGGTGTAGGCTGAAAGCGAGCCGCGGACGGTGTCGCTGAGCGCGCCGCCGGCGTAGAGGCTGGCCTTGAAGCTGCTGTCGGAGCCGTAGCCGCCGCTCACTTCGAACTCTGTGCTGTCACCGGGCTTGCGGGTGGTGATGATCATGGCGCCGGCCAACGCGTTGCGGCCGTAGAGCGCGCCCTGCGGGCCCTTCAGGATCTCGATCTGCGAGACGCCGGACAGTTCCTGGTTCAGGGCGTTCGGGTTGGTCTGCAGCACGCCGTCGATGACGAGCGCGAAGTTCGTCTCGGCGTCACGCCCCGTGTTGATGCCGCGGATGTTCACCTGCAAATCGCCGGCTTCCGCGGTCTGCACCTGCGACACACCCGCGGTCAGGGCGATGAAGTCCTGGGGCCGCTCGATGCCGGCGGCCTTGATGTCTTTGGTCGTGAACGCCGTGATGGTCACGGGCACGTCCTCGATGCGCTCCGCACGCTGGCGGGCCGTCACCACAACTTCCTCGAGCTGCGCGTCCTGTGCGCCCGCCGGACCAGCGGCGATGGCAGCGATCACGCTCGCCCCGATGAGGGAGAGCCTGCGATTGCGGTGGAACATTAGAACCTCCGAGAGTATCGATGAAAGAGCTGAGACGAAATCTCTTATAAGTGTATGTCGGCCGACCCGCCACAGGCAACGCCTACGCGTTGCGCCACCGAAAATATGTTGCACCGTTACAACACTGGCGTACCCAAAACGGCCGGGCCTGCGCGATGCACCGCTGCTCAAGTTCCTGCGCGACAACGTGCCGCGGGTATACCGCCTCACGGGCTGAACGGACTCAGTCGCCGCCCTTACCCACCGTCTTCGCAGCCTGATCAGCGCTCATCGCCGCACCCGCGGCCACGAGGGCCGCGATGGTGGCGGCATCGAGCCCCGCCTCGCGCAGGATCTCCTCAGTATGCTCGCCGAGACGCGGCGCCGGACGGTTGATCATCGCCGGGGTCGAGCCAAAGTTCACCGGGAAGGACGGCATCCGCAGACGCCCCTCGGTCGGGTGGTCCTAGAACTGCCAGAATCCGGTCGCAACCAAATGCGGGTCGGTCGCGAGATCTTCGAGCGTGTTGACCACGATATGCGGGATGCCCGTGCGGGCGAACACCTGCAGCCATTCGGCGGTGCTGCGGGTCGCCAGGATCTCGGCCGTGATCTGCGAAGTCGCATCGATGTTGCGCACGCGATCGACGAGCGTCCGGAAACGGACGTCGTCGATGAGTTCGCTGTGTCCGGTCACCGTGCAGAATCTCTCCCAGTGGCTGTCGAGGTACGGCAAGACCGAGAGGTAGCCATCGAGCGTCTTGCAGGGCTTGCGATGCTCGCTCAGCAGGCGCACATAACCCGGTTTGCCCTCGGGCGGATCGAAGGTCATCCCCCAAAGATGCTCGGCCATGACGAAGTTGACCATGGTCTCGAACATCGGGACCTCCAACTCCTGACCTTGACCGGTGCGCTCGCGGTGGAAGAGCGCGGCCGTCACGCCGTACACCACCGTGAGCGCCGTGGTCTTGTCGGCGACGATCGTGGGCACATAGCGTGGCTCGCCCAGCACCATTTCATTGAGCATGGCGATGCCGCTCGCCGCCTGGATCGAATCATCGAGCGCACCCAGCGCACCGTACGGCCCCTGCTTGGCGTAGCCGTACGCGCCGCAGTAGATGAGCCTCGGGTTCACCTGCCGGAGGTCGGCGTAGTCGAGACCGAACCGGGTCATGACCTGGGGCCGGTTGTTGTGGATGAAGACATCGGCGTCCTTCACCATCGCGAGCAGCGCATCGCGGGCGCCCGGGACGCGCAGATCGAGCACGATGCTGCGCTTGTTGCGGTTGCAGTTGAGATAGAACGCGCCCATGCCCGGGCTCCGGGCGGCGCCCAAGGCGCGGAGGCTGTCGCCTTGCGGCTGTTCGATCTTGACGACGTCGGCGCCCATGTCGGCGAGCATCTGGCACGCCCAAGGTCCGAGCACGACGCTCGTCATCTCCACCACCTTCACGCCATGCAACGGCCCCGGCATCACGGTCCTCCGACGGTACGGCATCGACACCCCTTCGATGATACGCTCCGGCGCCCATGCCGCCCGAACCCCCGCCCCCCAAGGCCGCCTTCCGAACACCGGCCCTCGATCCGGCGGGCGCGCTGTTCGTCGCGCTGGCGGCCATGCTGTTCGCGACCAAGGGCATCTTCGCCAAGCAGCTCTACGCGCTCGGCGTCGGTTATGTGGCGCTCGTGGCCATCCGGGCGACGCTGGCGCTGCCGCTCTTCTGGGCGTTCGCGCTGCGGCGCGACGGTTGGGCGGTCATCCGCAGCACACCGACCTCGGCCATCGCCGCCGCCGCCGCCGTCGGCGCACTCTGTTACTACGCCGGCGCGCTGCTCGATTTCCTGGCGCTCACGATGATCGATGCCAGCATCGAGCGGGTCCTGATCTTCAGCTACCCGGCGATGGTGGTGCTGTTCACGGCGCTGCGGGATCGACAGCCACCCCCGCGGCGTGTGTTGGCCGCCGCCGCACTGACCTACCTCGGCATCTTCTTCACCATGGGCGGGTTCGATCTGACCGAACTGCGCGCCAACCTGCTCGGTGCGGTGCTCGTGCTCGGCTCGGCGCTCACCTACGCGGTCTATTTCCTCGTCAGCGAGAAGTACACCCGCGAGCTCGGCAGCCCGCGATTCACGCTGTTCGCGATGACCGCCGCGGCGGCTTGTCTGATCCCGCACTTCATCTTCACGCGGGATGCCAGCGCCGAACTCGCCGCCATCACCCCCGCCGCCTGGCTGCTGCTCGCCCTGATCTCGGTGCTGTGCATGTTCTTGCCGGCGCTGCTGCAGGCCGAGGGCGTCCGGCGCATCGGCGCGCAGCGCGGTGCGGTGCTCTCGACGGTCGGCCCGCCGACCACCGTGCTGCTCGCCTGGGCGCTGCTCGGTGAGCGGTTGGGTGGATGGCAGTGGCTCGGCATCGCACTCATCGTCGGCGGCATCCTCGCGCTCGATCTCGCCCGCGCGGGCGACCCGAAGCGCCTCGACGAACCCACCGCCGAGCGTTGACAGGCGGCGGCGTGGGCGACAGGATTCCCCCGCCATGTCGCACTCCCCCATGAAGCTCGCCCCCGGTCGCTACCGGGAATCCTTCGGCCGTCACTACGAAGACTTCGTGGTCGGCGATGTCTACGAACATCGTCCGGGCCGCACCCTGACCGATGCGGACAACACTTGGTTCACGCTGCTCACGATGAACACCCACCCGCTGCACTTCGACGCCGAGTACGGCAAAGCGTCGGAGTTCGGCCGCTGTATCGTCGCCTCGCCGCTGACCCTCGCCGTGCTGGTCGGCATGAGCGTGAGCGATGTCAGCCAGAAGGCCATCGCCAACCTCGGCTGGAAGGACATCCGCATGACCGCGCCGGTGTTCCCCGGCGATACGCTCTACGCCGAGTCCGAGGTCCTCGATAAGCGCGATTCGAAGTCGCGTCCGACCGCGGGCGTGGTCACCGTGCGCACCCTCGGCCGCAACCAACATGGCACCGTGGTCTGCGAGTTCGAACGCAGCATCCTGATCGCCAAGCGCGGTTTCGCGGTGGATGACCCCAAACCCGCAGCGGACGACGGCACCGGAGCATGAACATGGGCACCGACGACATCGATCACGAGATCATCGACAGCATCGAGCGCTGGGCTGAGCGCGAACTGCGGCCGGTCGCCCGGAAGTTCGACCATGCCGATGAGTACCCCGAGGACATCGTCGAGCAGATGAAAGGGCTCGGCCTCTTCGGTGCCACCATCGCGCCGGAGTTCGGCGGCCTCGGGCTGTCGGCTTCGACCTATGCGCGTCTGGTGATGAGCATCGCCTCGGTCTGGATGGCGCCGGTCGGGATCTTCAACTCGCACCTCATCATGGCGGCCTGCGTACAGCGGCACGGCACCGACGCCCAGAAGCGGCAGTGGCTGCCACGCTTCGCGAGCGGCGAGATCCGTGGCGGCATCGGCCTCACCGAGCCGAACGCCGGCACCGACCTGCAGGCCATCCGCGCCGTCGCCCGGCGCGACGGCGATGCCTATGTGATCAACGGCACCAAGACCTGGATCACCAACGGCGTCTACGGCAGCTGCTTCGGCGTGCTGGTGAAGACCGACCCGGCCGCGCAGCCCCGCCACAAGGGCATGACCATGTTCCTCTGCGAAAAAGGCGAAGGCTTCCGCGCCGCCAAGAAGATCCGCAAGCTCGGCTACAAGAGCATCGACAGCGCCGAACTCGTGTTCGAAGATTTCCGCGTGCCGGCTGCGAACCTCATCGGCGGCGAGGAAGGACGCGGTTTCCAGCAAGCGGTCGGCGGACTCGAGCTCGGTCGCATCAATGTCGCCGCGCGCGGTGCCGGCATCGCAGCCGGCGCGCTGCGCGACGCCCTGCGCTACGCCCAGCAGCGCGAGACCTTCGGCAAGCCGATCGCACAGCACCAAGCCATCCAGCTGAAGCTCGCCGACATGGCGACCCGGGTGGAAGCCTCACGCCTGCTCATCGAGCAGGCGGCCCGCAAGTACGACACCGGCGAACGCTGCGACCTCGAGTCCTCGATGGCGAAACTGTTCGCGTCCGAAGCAGGCGTCGAGAACAGCCTCGAGGCGATGCGCATCTTCGGCGGCTACAGCTATTCCACCGACTTCGATGTCGAACGCTACTATCGCGACGCGCCGCTGATGTGCATCGGCGAGGGCACCAACGAGATGCAGCGCATCATCATCGCGCGCCAGCTCATCGAACGGAATCCGGTGTGATGTCTGAGCAGCGCACGGCTGCAGGCGGCCCCCGGCCGCCCTCGCCCGCCTTGCCGCTCGCCGGGCTGCGGGTGCTCACCTTCGAGGCGTTCGGCGCGGGACCCTTCGGCTCGATGTACCTCGCGGACCTCGGCGCCGAGGTCATCAAGATCGAGAACCGCGCCCAGGGCGGCGATGCCACGCGCGGCATGGGACCTTTTTTCTTGGGCGAGCACGATTCGCATTTCTTCCAGACCTTCAACCTCAACAAGCGCAGCGTCTGCCTCGACCTCAAGCAACCCGCAGGACGCGCGGCCTTCCTGCGGCTGGTCGCGACCTCGGACGCCGTGCTCAACAATCTGCGCGGCGACCAACCCGACAAGCTCGGTCTCACCTACGACGCGTTGCGTGACGCCAATCCACGCATCATCTGCGCGCACCTCTCGGCCTATGGACGCGACAACGAACGACGCGGCTGGCCGGGCTACGACTACCTCATGCAAGCCGAGGCGGGTTTCCTGCATGTGACCGGCGAGCCGGGCTCACCGCCCTCCCGCATGGGTCTCTCCATCATCGACTACATGACCGGCATCACCACCGCACTTGCACTGGTCTCGGCGCTGCTCGGCGTGGCCCGTGGCGGCAGCGGACGGGACATCGATGTCAGCCTGTTCGATGTGGCGCTGCACCAGCTCTCATACCCCGGCACCTGGTATCTCAACGATCAGCTCGTCACGGGCCGCGCACCCCGCAGCGCACACCCGACCGCAACGCCGGTGCAGCTCTTCAAGACCGCCGACGGCTGGATCTTCGTCATGTGCATGACGGAGAAGTTCTGGCAGGAACTGCTGCGCGTGATCGACGCGCCAGCGGTGGCTGCCGATCCGCGGTTTGCGGACATGGCGGCGCGGCGCGAGCATCGCGATGTCCTGACGGCAGCGCTCGACGACGTGTTCGAGACCGACACCACCGCACACTGGCTGGAGAAGCTGCAAGGCGTGCTGCCCGCCGCGCCGGTCTACGACCTCGCGCAGGCGCTCGACAACCCCTTCCCGATCGCGAACGGCATGATCCGCACGACGCCGCATCCGCTGCGCGCCGATTTCCGCAGCTTCGCGAACCCGATCAAGCTCGATGGCAGACGCCTGCCGGCGACCAGCGGTCCGGCGCTCGGCGCCGACACCGAGGCGGTGCTCGGCGATCTGGGTTACACGGCCGAGGAACTCGCCGCGCTGCGGGCCTCGGGCATCACCTGACGAGCGCCCGATGAAACTGGAAGGCCTGCGCGTCATCGATCTCTCGCTGTTCCTCCCGGGGCCGCAGGCCTCGCTCATGATGGCCGACCATGGCGCCTCGGTGATCAAGGTCGAGCCGCCGGGCGAAGGCGAACCGAACCGCCATATCGGTGCCGCGATCGGCGGTCACACCGTGTTCTTCCGCAACACCCACCGCGGCAAGCAGAGCCTCTGCCTCAACCTCAAGCAAGCCGAGGCGCGTGAGGCGCTGCTGCGTCTCGCCGAGACGGCAGATGTCTTCATCGAGGCGTTCCGTCCGGGCGTGGTCGATCGTCTCGGGGTCGGCTACGCCGCCGTGTCGGCCCGCAACCCGCGCATCGTGTATTGCTCGATCTCCGCCTTCGGGCAGGATGGCCCCTATCGCGACATCCCCGCGCACGACCTTGCGACCGAGGCCTACGCGGGGCTCGTCAGCCTGAACCTCGGCAACGACGGCGAACCTGCGATGCCGCATGTGCCGGTCGCGGACATGGCCGCTTCACTGCTCGCTTTCGGCGGCATCATGATGGCCTTGCTGCGCCGCGAGCAGACCGGACGCGGCGACTTCATCGACATCTCGATGCACGACTCCGCACTCTCCTGGACCCCGAACATCACCGGGCAGGTGTTCGCCCATGGCCGCGCGCCCGTACCGAAGCACGAGCGCAGCTTGGGAGGCGGCGCTTTCTACAACATCTACCGCACCCGCGATGGCCGGCACATCGTGCTCGGCGCGCAGGAGCTCAAGTTCGTGCGTACCCTGCTCGGCGAGTTCGGCAGGCCCGATCTCGTGGCGCTCGCCGAGCGTGGACCGGGCCCGCATCAACAGCCCTTGATCGACTTCCTGCGGGAGAGATTCGCGACCCGCAGCCGCGATGAGTGGGTCGAGTGGTTCGCCGGGCGGGACATCGGGTTTGCGCCGGTCAAAGACCTGCGCGAGGCCTTCGACGACCCCCAAGCCGAGGCGCGCGGCATGCGCCTGCGCGACGCCGACGGCCTCGAGCACATCGGTCTGCCGGTGAAGTTCCGCGACGAACCAGGCACACCCCGCTTCACGCTGCCTGCGATCGGCGAGCACAACCGGCTCATCCTGCGCACGCTCGGCTATGATGACGCAGCGATAGACGCCATGGACAAGGCGCGCTGAACTCTTCCACTCCCGAGGTTGATGACATGAATTTCGACTACAGCGGCCGGGTCCGATCCCTGAGTGCGCAGTTGCTGGCCTTCATGGACCGTCATGTCTATCCGAACGAGCGGGTGTTCCTGCAGGAGATCGCGGACAACCGTGCGGCCGGCAAGACCTGGACGCCGACCGAAGTCATCGAGCGCCTGAAGGTCGAAGCGCGCGCCGCCGGCCTCTGGAACCTGTTCCTGCCGAACAGCCCGCGTGCACCCGAGGGTCTCTCCAACCTCGAGTACGCGCCGCTCTGCGAGATCATGGGACGCGTGCCGTTCGCCGCCGAGGTCTTCAACTGCTCGGCGCCCGACACCGGCAACATGGAGACGCTCGAGCGCTATGCGAGCGAGGCGCTGAAGGACCGCTGGCTCGAGCCGCTGCTGCGCGGCGAGATCCGCTCGGCCTTCCTCATGACCGAGCCGGAGGTCGCCTCTTCGGACGCCACCAACATCGCCTGCCGCATCGAACGCGACGGCGATCACTATGTGATCAACGGTCGCAAGTGGTGGAGTTCGGGCGCCGGCGACCCGCGCTGCAAGATCTACATCGTCATGGGGCGCACCGACCCCGATGCGCCGCGCCACGCTCAACAGAGCATGGTGCTGGTGCCGGCGGAGACGCCGGGCGTCGAGGTGCTGCGGCCGCTGCATGTGTTCGGCTACGACGACGCACCGCATGGCCACATGGAGGTCCTGCTGAAAGATGTCCGGGTGCCGGTCGCGAACATGCTGCTCGGCGAGGGTCGCGGTTTCGAGATCGCTCAAGGTCGGCTCGGTCCCGGACGCATCCACCACTGCATGCGCTCGATCGGGGTCGCCGAGCGCGCGCTAGAACTCATGTGCCAACGACTGAGTGCGCGGGTCGCGTTCGGCAAGCCGATCGCCACACAAGGTGTCTGGCTGGAGCGCATCGCCGAATCGCGCCTCATGATCGAACAGGCGCGCCTGTTGACGCTCAAGGCGGCTTGGCTGATGGACACCGTGGGCAACAAGGTCGCGCGTGGCGAGATCGCGATGATCAAGGTCGTCGCTCCGAATGTCGCGCTGCAAGTGCTCGACTGGGCGATCCAGGCGCACGGCGCAGCGGGCGTCAGCGACGATTTCCCGCTGGCCTACGCGTGGGCGAGCCAACGCACGCTGCGTCTCGCGGACGGCCCGGACGAAGTCCACCGCAACGCCATCGCGAAGTTCGAGCTCGGTCGGCAGGTGCCGCGCCCGGCGGAGGCCGCACGATGAAGGATCTGTTCTCCGTCACCGGCAAGACCGTGCTCATCACCGGCGGCTCGCGCGGCATCGGCGAGATGATGGCGGCTGGCTTTTTGGTCGGTGGCGCCAAGGTCTATATCAGCGCGCGTAAAGCCGAAGCCTGCCATGCCGCAGCAGCGCGCCTTGTCGCAGCGAACGGCGGTGAATGTGCCGCCCTGCCCGCCGACCTCTCCACGCTCGAGGGTGTCACCGCCCTCGCCACGGCGTTCACCGCCCGCGAGCCCCGCCTCGATGTGCTCATCAACAATGCGGGTGCCTCTTGGGGTGCGAAGCTCGGGGAGTTCCCCGAAGCGGGCTGGGACAAGGTCATGGACACCAATGTGAAGGGTCCGTTCTTCCTCACCCAAGCGTTGCTGCCCGCGTTGCGCGCCGCCGCCGCCACCGGGACGCCGTCCCGCGTGATCAACATCGGTTCCGTGGATGGCCGCGGCACGCCGATGTTCGACACCTTCTCGTACGGCCCTTCCAAGGCCGCGATCCACCACCTCACCAAGATGCTGGCCGCGCGCCTCGTGCGCGAGCGCATCCTCGTCAACGCCATCGCACCCGGCCCCTTCCCCACCTGGATGCTCAGCACTGGTGTCGGCTTCGGCGGCAAGATCGAGGGCGACGGCGTCGACTGGGAGAAAGTCGGCCAGTTGAACCCGAGCGGCCGCGTCGGTACGCCCGAGGACATCGCCGGGCTCGCGCTCTTCCTCGCCTCGCGCGCCGGCGAGTACATCGTCGGCGAAGTCATCGCCTGCGATGGCGGCTTGTTGGCGGCGCGCTGACCCATGTCCCTCGAGACTTTCCGCCGCGACACCCGAGCTTGGCTCGAAACGAATTGCCCTGCAGCGATGCGTACGGCGCTCGATGAAAAAGAGGTCGTCTGGGGCGGACGCAATGCATCGTTCCCGAACGATGACGCCCGGCTTTGGCTCGAGCGCATGGGCGAGCGCGGTTGGACGGCACCCACCTGGCCCGCGGCCTACGGCGGCGGTGGCCTCGCCCCCGCCGAGAACGCGGTGCTGCAGGAAGAACTGCGGCGCATCGGGGCGCGCGCACCGCTCTGGTCGTTCGGTCTCTGGATGTTCGGACCTGTGCTGCTCGAGTTCGGCAGCGAAGCGCAGAAGCACGCGTGGTTGCCGGACATCATCCGCGGCCGCATCCGCTGGTGCCAAGGCTATTCCGAACCTGGCGCCGGCTCCGACCTGGCGAGCCTCGCCACGCGCTGCGAGGACCGCGGCGACCACTTCCTCGTCAACGGACAAAAGATCTGGACCAGTTACGCCGACAAGGCCGACTGGATGTTCTGCTTGGTGCGCACCGACACCACCGCCAAGCATGCCGGCATCTCCTTCATCGTGTTCGACATGCGCACACCGGGCGTGGAGACGCGACCGATCGCCTTGATCTCCGGCGAATCGCCGTTCTGTGAGACCTTCCTCACCGATGTCCGCGTCCCCAAGGACCAACTCGTCGGTCAACTGAACGGCGGATGGGAGATCGCCAAGCGCTTGCTGACCCACGAGCGTCAAAGCATCTCGACCGCGGCCTTCGGCGGTGGCGTCGGACTCGACCTCGTCACCGCCGCCCAGCAGAGCGTCGGCCTGATGTGCGGTCAACTCGCCGACGGCGACCTGCGCGTCCGCATCGCCGCGTTCCGCATGCAGGAGCGCGCCTTCCACCTCACGGTGCGCCGCGCGCAAGCCGAAGCCCGCGCCGGCGGCAACATCGACCACCTCGCGCCGCTCTTCAAATACGCGGCAGCGTCGGTCAACCAGCAACGCCTCGAACTTCTGGTCGAAACGCTCGGCCTCGGCGGGCTCGGCTGGGAGGGCGACGGCTTCCATCCTGATGCGCTGCGCGCGACGCGGCATTGGCTGCGCTCGAAGGGCAACTCCATCGAGGGCGGCACCTCCGAGATCAACCTCAATGTGGTGGCCAAGCGCGTGCTCGGTCTGCCGGATCCCACCTGACATGACACGCCCCCTCACCGACGACCAACGACTGCTGCAGGACAGCGCCCGCGAATTCTTTGCGGAACGGGCACCTGTGAAGGCACTGCGTGCCGACCGCGCCGCCGGCCGCCCCTTCGACCCGGCACTCTGGCAGGAGATCGCAGCGCTCGGCTTCGCGGGCGCAGCGGTCCCTGAAGCCTACGGCGGCTCGGGCATGGGTTGGCGTTCGCTCGGCCTCGTGCTCGAGGCTGCTGGACGCACGCTCGTCGCCTCGCCGCTGCTGCAGAGCGCGCTGGTCGGCGTCGCGGCGATCGAGGCACTGGGATCGGATGCGCAACGCGCGGCTTGGTTGCCTGCCATCGCGGCAGGCGAGATGACCACCGCCTTGGGGTTGGATGAGGGTGCGCACCACGCGCCGTCGCGGATCGCGATGCGCGCCGTGCGTGAGCCGGGCGGTTGGCGGCTCGAGGGCCAGAAGCGCTTTGTGCCGGACGGCGCCACCGCAAGCCACCTGCTGATCGCGGCGCTCGCCGCGCCGACGCCTGGCGCACCGGAAAGCCTGAGCGTGTTCTGCGTGGCCGGCTCGGCGGACGGTCTCGTCCGAAAGCCGCTCGCGATGGCGGACAGCCGCGGCATGGCAGACCTCGACCTCACCGCCGTGCGCGTCGCAGACGATGCGGTGCTCGGCAGCGTCGGTGAGGCGGCGACCGCCCTCGAAGGTGTGCTCGATACAGCCCGGATCGGTCTTGCGGCCGAGATGCTGGGCGCCGCGGATGCGTTGTTCGCGCTCACCCTCGATCACCTCAAGACCCGGCGCCAATTCGGCCAGCCGATCGGTGCCTTCCAGTCGCTGCAACACCGCGCGGCACGCATGTTCGTCGACCTCGAGCTCACCCGCAGTTGCGTGCTGGCGGCGCTCGATGCGCTCGATGATGCTGCAGGCGTCAGCACATCGGTGCGATCGGCGGCGGCCCAAGGTGCCTCGGTCGCCTCGGTCGCCTCGGTCGCCTCGCTTGCCTCCCTCGCCTCGCTCGCCAAGGCGCGCGCCGGCGACACGCTGCACCTCGTCAGCAACGAGGCGGTGCAATTGCACGGCGGCGTCGGCATGACCGACGCCTACGATGCAGGCCTTTACCTCAAGCGGGCGCGGGTCCTCGAGACCCTCTACGGTACCGCCGGTTGGCATCGCGACCGCAGCGCGCGGCTGGACGGTTACTGAAGTCGCACAACGCCGACTTCGCTGCGATAATGCGAGGGTCAGCCCCTCCAGCAGGCCCGCCATGTTCGAGACCCTCGTCCGCGTCCCGCCCGATCCGATCCTCAGCGTCTCGGCGGCCTTCCAAGCCGACGACTCACCGGACAAGGTCGACCTTGGGGTCGGCGTCTACAAAGACGAGCACGGCAAGACCCCGATCATGCGTGCCGTGCGCACCGCCGAGCAGGAACTGCTCGCCGAGCAATCCACCAAGACCTATGTCAGCCCGATCGGCAACGCGGGTTGCAATGCGTTGATGACGGAGCTCGTGCTCGGCAGCGATCACGCCGGTCGCAAGGCCGACCTGTCGCTCGCGCAGACCCCGGGCGGAAGCGGCGCGCTGCGCCTTGGCGCCGAGTTGCTGCAAGCGGCACGGCCGGGCGCCACCATCCTCGTCAGCGACCCGACTTGGGCCAACCACATCCCGCTGCTCGGCACCGTGGGTCTGAAAGTCGATCGCTATCCCTACTACGACCCGCAGCAGCCGAGCGTGCTGTTCGATCGCATGCTCGGCCACCTCGACGCCCAGCCCGCCGGCACCATCGTCGTGCTGCACGCGTGCTGCCACAACCCCACCGGCCAGGATCTCACCCCCGCGCAATGGAGCGAGGTCGCCTCCGTCGTCGCCCGCCGCGGATTGCTGCCGTTCATGGACCTCGCCTACCTCGGACTCGGCGAAGACCTCGACCGCGACGCCGCCTCGGTGCGGCTGATGGCGCGCGCCGTGCCCGAGATGCTGGTCGCGGTGTCCTGCTCCAAAAATTTCGGCATCTACCGCGAACGCACCGGCGTGCTCATCGCGCTCGGCGCGGGTGCGGAGCGCGCCGCCATCACCACCGGTCACCTCGGCCGCCTCGCCCGAACGCTCTGGTCGATGCCGCCGGATCATGGCGCCGCGATCGTGCAGCGTGTGTTGTCACAACCCGCTCTGCGCCAGGACTGGATGACCGAGCTCGCTCACATGGCCCGTCGCATCAACGGTCTGCGCGCCCTGCTCGCCGATCGGCTGAGCGCCGCGGCCGGCACCGACTACGGTTGGATCGGCGCGCAACGCGGGATGTTCTCGCGGCTGCCGCTCTCGGCCACGCAGGTCGGATCCGCACGCGAGCAGCACCGCCTCTATATGCCGCCCGACGGCCGCATCAACATCGCCGGGATCAGCCCCGCCAATGTCGATCGGGTCGCAGCCGGCCTCATCGCTGCGGTGCGCTCATGAGCGCCGTCCCGAGCGAAGCGGCGCTGCGCGCCTGGTGGATGCCCTTCACCCACAACCGGCATTTCAAGGCCCAACCGCGCCTGATCGTCTCGGGTCAAGGTGCGTACTACACCCTCGCCGACGGGCGACGGGTGTTCGACGGGTTGTCCGGGCTCTGGTGCAGTCCGCTCGGACATTCGCCGGCGCGGGTCGTCGAAGCCGTGCAGAAGCAGGTCGCCACGCTCGATTTCGCGCCGAGCTTCCAGATGGGCCATACCGCCGCCTTCACCCTCGCCGAGCGCATCGCCTCGCTCGCCGGACGCCCGGACGACAAGGTCTTCTTCGTCAACTCCGGGTCCGAGGCGGTCGACACCGCCCTCAAGATCGCGGTCGCCTACCATCGTGCACGCGGCGAGGCCTCGCGGACCCGCATCATCGGTCGCGAGCGCGGCTACCACGGCGTCGGCATGGGCGGCATCTCGGTGGGCGGCATCCTCGCCAACCGCAAGATGTTCGCGCCACTCATGATCCCCGGCGTCGACCATCTGCCGCACACCTGGGACACCTCGAAGATGGGGTACTCGCGAGGGCAACCCGATTGGGGTCTGCACCTCGCCGAAGACCTCGAGCGCATCGTCGCGCTGCACGATGCGAGCACCATCGCCGCCGTGATCGTCGAACCGATGCAGGGTTCGACCGGCGTCATCGTCCCGCCGAAGGGCTATCTGCAGCGTCTGCGCGAGATCTGCACCAAGCACGGCATACTACTGATCTTCGATGAAGTGATCACCGGGTTCGGTCGTCTCGGCACACCCTTCGCTGCTGATTTCTTTGGCGTCCAGCCGGACATGACCACCTTCGCCAAGGCGGTCAACAACGCCACCGTACCGCTCGGCGGCGTGCTCGCGGCGTCACAGATCTACGACACCTTCATGACGGGCCCGGAACACATCATCGAGTTCTTCCACGGCTACACCTACTCCGCCCATCCGCTCGCGGTCGCGGCCGCACACGCCACGCTCGATGAACTGGCCGCCGCAGATCTCATCAACCGTGCCGCCACGCTTGCGCCGGTGCTCGAGGACGCCATCCACTCGCTGCGGGGCGAAGCGCTGGTCACCGACATCCGCAACCTGGGCCTTGCCGCAGCCATCGATGTCACGCCGGTTCCGGGGAAACCCGCGCTGCGCGCCTATCAGGTGTTCGAGCAGGCGCTCTCGCGCGGACTGATGTTGCGGTTCACGGGCGAGACGCTGGCGCTCGCCCCGCCCTTCATCTCCTCCGAGGACGAGATCCGCGGCGCGGTGTCCGCCCTTCGGGAGTCGCTGCAGGCGGTGTCGAGCGCCGGCTGATCTCGCCGGCGAGCAGCAGCAGCTCGCTGTGCTCGAGTTCGGCGGGTTTACCGACCATCACGACCTCATCGCCCTGCTGCAAGGTCAGCGACGGATCCGGGTCGCGGCCGATGATGCCGTGGCGACGCACGCTCTCGATCCGGGCCGTCAGCCCATCCGCACGGAGCGCATCGAGGCGCTGGCCGATCGACCAAGCACCGGGCGGTAGCACCACGGTCTGCACCGCCTCCGCAGCACCGGGTGCGGACGCGGGCAACCCTTCGATCCCACGCACCACACCGCGCAAGGCCGCGTAGTTGTCGCTGCGGGCGCCCCCGACCGCGCGCACCACCCGCGAGAGCGGTTGCCCGAGGACCAGCAGGGCGTGCGAGGCGAGCATCAGACTGGCCTCGAAGGTCTCCGGGACGACCTCGGTCGCCCCCGCTTCCATCAGCTCTTCGAGATTTGAATCATCGGCCGTGCGCACCAGGATCGGGACCTCCGCGCGTGCCGCGCGGACCGCGCGCACGATCCCGATGGCGACGGCGGGCGCCGAGAAGGTCACCACCACCGCACTCGCGTTGGCGAGTCCGGCCGTCCCGAGCAGTTCCGGGTCGGAGGCGTCGCCGAACATCACCGAACGCCCAGCCGCGCGACCTGCACGCACCCGCGCCGGATCGAGATCCATCGCGAAGCACTCGTGCCCTTGCGCCTCGAGCACAGATGCGAGGTTCTGCCCCACCCGCCCGTAGCCACAGAGGATCACATGCTCGCGTGCCGCGAGTTCGGCGACGGCACGATCCTCCGCCGTCAGTTCGGGCGCGATGCCCGCGGACGGCCGGCGCTCGCCCAACAATAGCCGAGCGATGCGTCGGTTCTGCCGCAAGAGCAGCGGCGCGCTCACCATGCTGAGCACGATCGCGACGAGCAACGGCTGACTGATCTCATCCGCCACCACATCGCCCTGGATCAGGATGGTGAGGATCGCGATACCGAACTCGCCCCCCACCGACAGCACGATCGCGGTGCGCACCGCCTTGAAAGGCGGCAGCCCCCACATCCGGCCGACCAGCGTCATCAGCAGGAACTTGCCGACCGTCATCACGACCAGGATGCCGAGGATCAGCGCGAGATCGTCCTGCAGAACACGCAGGTCGAGCATCATGCCCACCGAGATGAAGAACAGCCCCAGCAGGATGTCGCGGAACGGCCGGATGGCGGCCTCGACCTGATGTCGGTACTCCGTCTCCGCGAGCATCACGCCCGCGAGGAACGCGCCGGTGGCCATCGAGACACCGGCGGCATGGGACACCCACGCCGAACCGAGCACGACCAACAACACCGCGAGCGTGAAGAGCTCCTGCAGACGGCTGTGGGCGATCTCATGGAAGAGCGGTCGCAGCGCATAGCGACCCACGAGCAGCACGAACCCGACCGCCAAGGTGCCGACCGCGACCGCCGTGCCGATCCGCATGGCGCTGAAGTCGAGGCTGCCCGCTGCCAAGGCACCGGCCAGCACCAAGAACGGGACGAACGCGAGATCCTGGAACAGCAGCACGCTGAACGCGACCCGACCGTGGGTGCGGTTGAGCTCCGATTGCTCGGTCAGCTGTTGGACGAGGATCGCGGTGGAACTGACCGCGACCGCACCGCCGAGCGCCACCGCAGCGAGCAGATCGACACCGAAGGCATGGAACGCGAGCGAGGCGCACCCTGCCACCAGCAACATCTGCACGCTGCCGACGCCGAACACCTCGCGGCGCATCGCGACCATGCGTGGCCAAGAGAACTCCAAGCCGAGCGTGAACAAGAGGAACACCACGCCGAGCTCCGCGAGCAGCCTCGTACCCTCGGTCTCATCGACGAGCCCGAGCGCGTAAGGGCCCATGACCGTGCCGACGAGGAGATAGCCGAGGATCGCCGGCAGCCCGACTCGACGGGCGAGCGCGACGACGCCCACCGCCGCGGCCAGCAACAGCAGGATCTGGGCGAGCGGATCGGCGATCATCGCAAGCCCTTGCCGTTCAGACGACGCAGACGACCCCGGTGCCACCGAGGCCGCAGTATCCGTCCGGGTTCTTGGCGAGGTACTGCTGGTGATAGTCCTCAGCGGCGAAGAACTCGGGCGCTGGACGGATCTCGGTGGTGATGGGGCCGAGCTTCGCGGCATCGAGGCCCCGCTGATAACGCTCACGGCTCGCCTCGGCCGCCGTCATCTGGGCCTCGTCGATGCAGTAGATCGCCGAGCGATACTGGGAGCCGATGTCGTTGCCCTGGCGCAGGCCCTGGGTGGGGTCGTGACGCTCCCAGAACGTCTTGAGGAGCGCGTCGTAGGAGACCTGCGCCGGATCGAAGAACACGCGCACGATCTCCGTGTGACCGGTGCGGCCGCTGCAGACTTCCTCGTAGGTGGGGTTCGGTGTGTAGCCGCCGGCGTAGCCGACCGAGGTCGACACCACGCCCGGGATCTTCCAGAACAGGCGCTCGGCGCCCCAGAAGCAGCCCATCGCGAACTGCGCCTCGAAAACCCCCGCCGGGAAGGGCGGCGTCAACGGCGACCTCAGCACGAAGTGCTGCGCCGCGAGCGGCATACGGGTGCTGCGACCCGGCAAGGCGTTGTCGGGATCCACCATCTCGGCCTTGCGTCGGAACAGCGACATCGAGGATCTCCAAAGCGGCCCAACGGGGGAGGAGTCTGCGGCCCTGCGCAGGCGGATTCAAGCACGGCGACGAGCGCTCGACCGTCGGGCTACAATTCGGCGGACATGACGATCTCGGCGAGCACTCCGCGCTTGCGGGCCAGCCTGCTCTGGTTCTTGGCGCTCATCGGCCTGACGGCGCTCACCCGCGCCCTGCCGCTGCACCCGGCCGTCACGACCGCGCTCGATATCGGCGGGCTGTTGTTGGTCGCGATCGCCTGTCTCGGCCGCATCTGGTGCTCGGTCTTCATCGCCGGCCGCAAGGATATCGAACTGGTCACGGCCGGTCCGTATGCCCTGTGCCGCCACCCGCTCTACACCCTATCGATGATCGGCGCCCTCGGACTCGGCCTTGCGACCCGCTCGCTGGTACTCACGAGCGCCACCCTTCTCGTGCTCGGCGCCTTGCTCCTGCGGGCCGCCGCTGCGGAGGACCGTTTCCTCGCCGCGCGCTTCGACGAGCGCTTCGACGCCTACCGCGCCTCCACGCCGGCCTTCTGGCCCCGCCGCTGGCCGCGGCACTGGCGCCCGCCGTCATCGACCCCGGTGCCGGTAAGACCGGACATCCTGTGGAAGGCGTTCGTAGACGCCTGGGCGTTCTTCCTGCTGTTCACGGTGGTGTTCGCGGCGCGGCGATGGAGCGAGCTCGGGGTGCTGCCCACACCATTGCTGCTGCCCTGACCCGCACACCGGGCCTGACAGTGCTCCTCAAGCATGATCTTTTCGGCAGCGTCACGCGCATCGAGCGTGACGGCGCACCGCGCGTGCTGCGCGACTGCAGCGCCGCCCGCTGGTGGTTGCGTCCGCTCGCCAGGCACCTGCTCGGGCGCGAAGGCCGCGCACTGCAACGCCTCGAAGGGCTCGAGCGCATCCCGTCACTGCAGTCCAGCAGCCGCGACCGGCTCGAACGACGATGGATCGAAGGGCTGCCGATGCAGATCGCGCGCCCCGAGGATCCCGCCTACTTCCGCGAAGCCCTGCGGCTGCTGCGGCGCATGCACGCGCGGGACCTCACGCACAACGACCTTGCGAAGGAGACCAACTGGCTGGCGACACCCGAGGGCCTGCCCGCGGTCGTCGACTTCCAACTCGCCCGTCACGCGCCCCGGCGCGGCAGACTGTTCCGCATGTTGGCGCACGGCGACCTGCGTCACCTGCTCAAGCACAAGCGCCAGTACCTGCCCGGACACCTGACCGCGCGTCAGCGCGCGATCCTCGCGCAGCCCTCGCCCCTCTCGCGGATCTGGCGCGCGACGGTCAAGCCGGTCTATCTTTTTGTGACGCGCCGGCTGCTCGGATGGTCTGACCGTGAAGGCGCGGGCGATCGCCAAGAGAACTCGCGCGGCGGGCGATTGTGATCCCGATGCCTTATGGGTACGCTTCGCGTCCATGACGATCTGCCAAGCACACAACCTCCGCGCGCCCGTGATCGATGTGCCGCGTCCCTACGGGGTGCGGATATCTCTGGCCGCCTCCGACCCGTTCCGCAATCTGCTCGGCGCGGACTGGCATCGCATCCACTGGTTCGCCGACGCAGCGAGCCGCGATGCAGCGCTCACAGAATTGTCCCGCAAGCACGAGTACTCGCGGCCGGGTGATCGACCCGCGCTGGTCTTCGAACGCATCTCGCGCTGAGTCGCGCCGCGCCGCGGGCGGATGCCGCCGTCAGAAAGTGCGGCCCAAGAACAGATAGAACGCCGTATCGCCCGCCTCACCGAATCCGGTACCGAGATACACCGGCCCGATCAGCGTGTCGAAGCCGAAGAAGACGCTGCCTTGCTTCAACGCACCGTTGAAGCTGATGTCGCCGCGCTCATCCCAGACGTTGCCCGCCTCGAAAGAGACGCCCGCATACGCCGGCACATCGAGGAACCCCTCGCCCCGGCGCCCGATCTGGCGGTAATAGAGGGCGCGTGCGATGGCGAAGTGCCGCCCTGACAAGGCATCGGGCGCAAGCCCCGAGAGGTTGAGGAACCCGCCCAATGGGAACAGCGTGCGGACGCTGGCGGGCGCCGAGTCCAGATGGGTCCCGAAGGAGGTCCACAGGACTCCGGTATGACGGCCCTCGGAACGCGCGATCAGCCAGTCCGCAGAGACCACATCGCCGCTCGTGAGCGCGCCGCGACGGTCGTCCTCTACACGCCACTGCGCGACGAAAGAACTGCCGCGACGGGGGAAGTTGCGGCTGTCCAAGGTGTCGTAAGAGAAACTCGCCGAGAACTCGCGCACATCGAAATCATCGCGCGACGGCAAACCCGGATCACCGAGCCGCAGGCGCGTGTGGCCAGACACCTCGCGCACCCCGGCGCGCAGTTCGCCCCAATTGCCGAGTTCACGACCGATGTCGACCCCGTACTCGGTGGTGCGCAACCGATACTCGGCCACCCGTACACCATCCTGCAGGAACGGCACATTGCGCACCTCGAACCTCGCCTGCGGCGTGACGAACCAGTTGGCCCGGGCGCCGATCGGCTGGTAGAACTCGGTGGCGATCCGCGGCTCCGAACCGAGCTGGAAATCCCAGACCCACTCCGCCGCCAACGGGCCGATATCGGCCAACACGACACGCGCCGCGGCGTTGTAGTTCGAATTGCCGCTGAAGTCGTCCTCGAGGCTCAATCCGAAGCGCATGTAGTTCGGACCCCAGGAGTTGCGCTCAGCAGAGACCTCGAAATCGCGTCGGCCGTCCCGCTCGACGGAGGTATAGTCGACGCGCTCAAAATTACCGCGACCATAGAGCGTGATGATCGCCTCATCCAAGACCGCCACATCCGGTGCAGCCGCCGCGCCCGTCTCCAAGGCGTCGGCGATCGCGGTCCCGATCAATCTTTGGTATCGCTCGGATCCGGCTGCGATGCGCACCTCGCCCGCCGGCAGCAGGGCATCCCGCCGGACCGTCGTCCGGGCGTCGGCGTAGCGGGCGTAATCCGCCGGCGCGAGCCGCAGCGGCGCAAGCTTTTCCTGCGCAGCGCGCGCGGCTTGCTCCCCGGCGGCGGCGGCCCGCGGTACCACCTCGAAATCGAAGCTCGAGGCCTCGCCGAGCTCCGGCTGCAGCAGCACATCCTCCGGCGCGAGCGCCTTCAACTGCGCGTCGCTACCGCGGCGTATCAGGATGGCGAGCATCTGGTTGGAGATGCTCGGAACCGACTCCAAAGAATCTCGCTTGCGCAGCGGGAACCCGACATCCACGACGATCAGCACATCGACGCCCATCGCGCGCGCCGCATCGACCGGCAGATTGTTGGCCAGTCCGCCATCGACCAGCAGACGACCGTCGATCTCGACCGGCGCGAACACCGCAGGCGCCGCGAGGCTCGCCCGCAGAGCGGTGACCAGATCCCCGTTGCGAAGCTCGACCGCTTCTCCGGTCTCGAGATCGGTCGCCATCGCGCGGAAGCGGGTGGGCAGCTCGTCGAAATCGCGGACCGTCGCCACCGGGTCGGTCAAACGGCGCAGCAACTGCGTGAGCCGCTGCCCCGACAGCAGCGATTTCGGTAACCGGAACTCACCGGATTCGAGCCCCAAGGGGAAGTTCACGAGGAACTTCAAGTCCTCGCTCTTGCGACGGAAACTCAGCCGGTCGCGCGGACCGGGTTCACGGAAGGATTCGCGCCATTCGGGCGAGAGCACCAACTCCTCGACCTGCGCTGCGGTCAGGCCGCTCGCGTACAGCCCCCCGACCACCGCGCCCATGCTGGTGCCGGCGATGGCATCGATCGGGATCCGCTCGGCCTCGAGCACCTTGAGCACACCGATATGGGCCGCGCCCCGCGCGCCACCCCCGGAGAGCACCAGCCCGATGCGGGGGCGCGGACGCTCGGCCGCGGGCTCGGCAGCCACGGCAGAGGCGCCGGCGCCGGCGCCGGCGAGCAACAACGACAGGACGAACAGGCGCACCGCTTGAGGATACCAGTGGTCGGCTGCACTAGGCGACGCGGATGACCGATAATGTCGGCATGCCCCTTCTTCACCGCCTCACCACGCGCGCCTTGTCCCTCACGGCGTTGTCGGTCGCGCTGCTGCCGACCGTCGCGTTGGCGCAGTCTGCCGCCGCGTCGCCGCCCCCCGATCCGGCGCTGCTGACCGAAGTCGTCGTCACCGCGCAGCGCCGTGACGAAGCACGCTGGCGCGTCGCGGCGAGCCTCTCGCGTCTCGAGCCCGGCATCACCGGGGTCATCGACCGCACCCATGCCGCCGAAGCCCTCAACCGCATCCCCGGGGTGCTGATGCAGCGCGGCAGCGGCCAGGAGAGCCTGCTCGCCATCCGCTCGCCGGTGCTCACCGGCGCGGGGGCCTGCGGTGCCTTCCTGCTGCTCGAAGACGGGATGCCGCTACGCCCCACGGGGTTCTGTAATGTGAACCAGCTGTTCGAGGCGAACACCTCGCAGGCTGCGGCCATCGAGGTGCTGCGCGGCCCGGGCACCGGGCCCTATGGCGCCAATGCCGTACACGGCATCGTCAATGTGCTCTCGCCCGATCCCGGTGATCTGCCGGGCCTGCGGCTCGGCGTGACGCGGGGCGCGGATGAACATCTCGCGCTGCAGTTCGCCGCGGCCGGAGAATCGACCGCCGCGTATGGCCTCTGGCGCGACGAGGACGGGTTCCGCGCCGACTCCCCGGTGCGTGAGTGGAAAGCGAATGCCGTGCACCAGCGCAGGCTCGGTGCCGGCGAACTGCGCCTGCGCGCCGCGGCCACGCAGCTCGACCAGGAGACCGCGGGCTTCATCCGTGGCTTCGATGCCTATCGCGATCCGGTGCTGCGCGAGAGCAACCCGAACCCCGAGGCGTTCCGCGATGCCGACAGCGCGCGGGTGTCGGGCGAATGGTTGAGCGAACCCTGCGACGGCTGCCGCGACGAAGTCCGCGGCATCGTCCGCCACTCGCGCATGGCGTTCCTGCAGCATTTCCTGCTCGGCAAGCCGCTCGAGCGCAACGGCCAGGACAGCATCGCGTTCGGCGCCGCACGCGCTCGCCCGCTCGGTGCGCGCCCGATCGAGTGGCGGCTCGGCGTCGATGCGGAGTACGCCGACACTTTCCTGCTCGAGATCCAGGACGGCCCCACGCTCGAGGGCAGTGCGTTCGCGCGCGCGATCCGCCCCGCGGGACGGCACTACGACTACGCGGTCGAGGTCACCGGCGCAGCGCTGCACGGCAGCCTCGCGAGCACCGGCGAGGCCGCCTTCCAGTGGCGGTTGTCAGCACGGCTCGATGAGACCCGCTACCGCTACGACAACCGCATGCGCGACGGCAACACCGCCGAGGACGGGACGCCCTGCGTACCCGGCCCCTGCCTCTACAGCCGCCCCGCCGACCGGAGCGATCGCTTCACGGACTTCACGCCGCGCCTCGAACTGCGACACCGCCTCGGCGAGCGCGCGATGGTGTACCTGACCGCAAGCGATGGCTTCAGACCGCCGGAGATCACCGAACTCTATCGCCTGCAGCGCAACCAATCGGTGGCCGACCTCGACTCCGAGCGGATGTCCGCACTCGAAGCCGGTTGGCGGCTCGTCGGCGGACGCTACGCCGTCTCCTTCGCCGCGTTCACACAACGCAAACGCCAAGTGATCCTGCGCGATGCCAACGGCTTCAATGTCACGGGCGGACGCACCCGCCACGCTGGTCTCGAGTACGAGTTCGCGTGGCAGCCCTTCGAGCGCCTGCGCTTCGACGCCAATGGCAGCTACGCCCGCCATGAGTACGATTTCGACGCCGCCATCGCGGGCGGCGAGACGATCGTGCGCGGACGCGACATCGACACCGCCCCGCGGCGCCTGCATGCCTGGTCCGCGAACTGGACACCGCACCCTGATTGGCGAGCGACGCTCGAGTGGCGGCAGGTCGGCGCGTACTTCGCGGACGCCGGCAACGCGCGGCGCTACCCCGGCCACGATGTCGGCACCCTGCGCGTCGCCTGGCAAGCGTCGCCGCAGTGGCGCGCCTCGCTCGAGGTCGAGAACCTCGCAGACACCCTCTACGCCGATCGCGCCGACTTCGCACAAGGCGATTGGCGCTACTTCCCGGCGCGGCAGCGCAGCGTGTTCGTCAATGTGGTGTGGCAGAGCGAGTGACTGGTGGTAGCGGAGGTCAGGTCACTGCGAGGCTCTTTGACCGTCCTCTCCGCTCGAGCTCACCGGAATGCCCAGACGGTCGCGGCGACGAGCGATAGCACGATCATCGAGGCGATCACGGAGACCCTGTCGATCGGCACGGCGAGCGAACCGTCCGAGGGCAGCGCGGTGCGGCCGGAGGAACGCAAGGACACCATCGGGACGCACGCGATGGCGAAGACAAGACCCGCCGTCTCGAGGAAATGCCAATGCCAGAGTCCGCTTGCCGCAGCGGCAGCGAACCCGAGAGCCGCGAGGTGACCGCCGAGCATCGCGATGACCACGACCTCCCGGCGATAGCCGCGCATCATCGTGATCGTGAGGACAGCGGCGACCACCGGGGGTACCGCGATCGCGAACATCTGCTGCAGGTAAGAGAAAAGACCCGGGAAGCTCTCTATCGCGGGAGCCCAGACCATCGCCACGATGAGCAGCACCGCTGTCGTCCATCTCGAACGGGTGACGAGAGTCCGTGGTGTCTCCTGCACGGCCCGATCGATCCCCATAAAATCATATGAGATCATCGCCGCGGAAGCGTTGATGGTGCTGTCGACCGTGGACATTATCGCGGCCATGACGCCGACGACGGCGAGACCGCGCAGCCCGTCGGGCAGGAAGTTGGCGATCAGCGCGGGGAACACTTCGTCCGCGCGCTGCAGGTCGGGCAACAAGACGATGGCGAGAGCGCCCGGCAGGACCATCAGGAACAACGGCGTCAACTTCAACGCGGCGCCCAACAGCGCTCCTCGCTGCGCTGCGCGAAGGTCCCGCGCTGCGAAGAACCGTTGTGCGATGTAGTGGTTCATGGACCAGTAGTACAGTCCAAGGATCGGCACCCCTGTCAGCAGGCCTGTCCAGGGCATGTCAGGATCGTCGGAGGGGCGGATGACCGAAAGCCTTTCCGCGGGCAAGGCGGCCACCATGCGTTCCAGCGAGAAATCGAACTCCCGATACACGCCGAAGGCGATGACGACGGCGCTGAGGATCAAGACCAACGCCTGGACGACATCGGTCAACATGACGGCGCGGAGACCGCCGACGATCGTGTAAGCACCGGCGAACACCGTCAGCGCCATCACGATGGGGAGCAATTCCCAGGCGGGAAAGAAGAACTTTATGACGATAGCGCCCGCGAACAGGCTGCCGGCCGTGTCGACGAAGATGCTGAGGACGATCATGATGCCGGCGACATAGCGGCGCGCGAACGGTCCCAGTGCATCACCGACATACTCCGGGACCGTCCTGCGACCATGCCGCAGGTACTGCGGCACGAGCACGAACGCTGCGAACACCAGGATCACCGCGGCCATCCACTCGTAGTTGACGACGGCGATGCCGGAGCCATATGCGGCGCCCGCAAGACCGACCAGCGTCGTGGAGGATATGTTCGAGGCGTACAACGACAGCCCGATCACCCCGAAGCCGAAGCTGCGTCCAGCAAGGAAGAGTTCATCCGGTGAGCCGGTGCGTCGGGCCGACCAGATGCCGATCAGCACGATGACCAAAAGATAGATGAGCATCACCGCATAATCGAGGCTTGTCACCCCTTACCACCTCTCATACCCAGTCGCCCGAGCATCTCCGTGGTCCAATGCGCGATGCTGTTCCGGCCGATCCGCTTGGACATCTCCCGCGCTCGTCGGCGGGCCTCCTCCTCGGGCATGGCCAACGCCCGGTCGATGGCCGCGTCCATGCTCCTGCCTGAGTAGGGGTTGCAGTGGATCGCTTCGTCCATCTCCACGACGCAACCGGCGAAGTCGGACAGGATGAGCACGCCGCCGTCGCCCCCCTTGGCGAGCACGAACTCTTTTGCCACGAGATTCAACCCGTCCCGTAGCGGGGTGATCCAGCAGATGTCTGCCGCGCGATACCACGCGACCAACTCCTCGAGACCGACCGGCTGGGTGAAGAGCAGCACCGGCGACCAAGAGAGCGTCGAGTACTGACCGTTGATCGAACCGACGGCCTGCTCGATCGCGCGCTGGATATCTTCGTAAACGTTGATGTCGTTGGCGGGCGCGACGCTGGTGACGCAGAGGCGTATCCGGCCGTGCAGGTCCGGCCGACGCTGCAACAGACGCTCGAAGGCGGCCAACATCTCGCTGGTGCCTTTCGTGTAGTCGACACGACCGACGGAGAAGATCACCGTGTCCACACCGAGTTCGCGGCGGATATGCTGCGCCCGACGCTGGGTCGTCACCATCTCACGGATACGACGGAACAGCGGGGTGTTGATGCCCAGCGGGATCGAATCGATGGCGATACGACGGCCTTGGAACTCCATCTCATCGACCATCTGGGGTTCATGCAGCACACTGCCGATCTGCGCCATCCAATCGGCCACCTGCATCCGCGATGTCACCTTCGCGCCGCTCAAGCCTCGCGCGCAGGACATGAAGTTCTGCGCGTAGCGCGGGATGTGGAAGCCGACGCGATCACAAGCGAGGAGACTCAGGAGTATCTCGGATCGCCAAGGAAGTATCCCGAAGATATCGGGGGGCGGGAACGGCGTATGCAGAAAGAATGCGATCCGCAGGTCCGGTCGGCGCTCGCGGACCATCCCGGGCACGAGCCAGAGATTGTAGTCGTGGACCCACACCACCGCGCCGGTCGAAGCACAGGCACACACGCCGTCGGCGAATATGCGGTTGACCTCACGGAAGGTCTCCCATTCGGCCGCATCGTAGTCGAAGCGCTCTGGGAAGGAGTGAAGGATGGGCCAGAGCGCAGCCTTGGAGGTGACATAGTAGAAGGACCTCACCTGTGTGTCGGTCAGTCCGATACGCTGCACCCTCAAAGATCCATCCGGCGACGGGACCTCGATCTTGTCGAGGACGGCACCGGACTCCCCCGGCGCACATCGGCTCCAGGCAACCCAGATCGCATCGTTGGGATCCCGCAGACTCCGGCAAGCACCGCGCAGGCTCGGGATGATGCCGTTCGGGCTCTTGTGCTCGAGATACCGCATGCCATCAGGCCCGGCGACTTCATCGTACGGTTGACGGTGGTAGACGATGACGAGACGGGCCACTTCAGGTCACCCAGCCCAATTGCTCAAGCCGCTCGAATATACCCTCGGCGCCATGGCCCCTCGAATATCTCGCCCGCCCACTCTCCCGGAAGTGGGCACGCAGATCGTCGTCCGCGTTACCCACCGCCAACGCGTGCAGACCGGAGAGCTCGTCCGAGAGGCGCAGCATCGAGAGATCGTTCAGGGTATCTCCGGCGACCAGGATGCTGGACGAGTCCAGACCCCAGAGTTCGATCAGGAACTTCACAGCAAACCCTTTGTTGACGCCCCTCGGCAGTACATCGAAGAACCGCCCCCCCGAGATGAGCGTATCGACATCGATTTCGCGCACTGCGCGCGCCGCGCTCTCCGCGGCGCTCCTCGCCGAATAGAGATAGGAGCAGCGATTAGGGCCTGTCCCGGTTTGCAGTTCCAAGCCCTCCAAGCCGTGCAGACGCGCCAGCAGCAGGGGGCGGACACCCGACCAACGTTCCGCCACCAGGTCGTCGAAGTCCGATGCCAGAGTCCGGCCCTGCGCGTCCCACATACCGGTCCCCACATCGCCGATGATGGCGCTGGGTTCCGGCAGAACACCGCTGTCGATCAACGGCGAAATGTCCGACAACGCCCGTCCTGAGCAGTAGATGAGACCGACATCCCGAGGCTCGGAGCAGAGGCGCTCGGAAAGCCGTGCACGGATGGTCTCCGATCCGCCGAGAAAGGTGCCGTCCAGATCGGTGATCAACCATCTCTTGAACCGGCGACGCGATATCACGACCGCCCCCGGAGGACCGTCAGATGCGGGAAAGGTATCTCGATCTTGTCGATGTCGAACCGGATCTTCAACCGGCGCAGGAACTCCCGACGCACAGCCCATTGACGGAGCGGCTGGACACGGAAGCGGCCTCGGATGACGACGGAGGAGCTACCGAGACTCTCAACGCCTGCGAGCTCGAACGCTTCGAGCAGATCGGCACCGAAGACGGGGTCCTCGCGCAGTCTCCGTCCTTCATCCACGATGATCTGCATGACATGATCGACATCCTCGCGATATGCGACACCGACATCGACCACCGCATAAGCGAACCCCCTGCTCATGTTCGTGACGGTGGTGACGAGGCCGTTCGGGACATAGTGGACGGAACCCTCATAGTCGCGGAGTCGGACATACCGTAGTGTCACGTCCTCGACGAGGCCGGTCTTGTCGACGATGGTGACCACATCACCTTTAGTGATCTGATCCTCGAGCAGGAGGCAGATGCCGTTGAAATAGTCCCGGACCAGGCTCTGAGCCCCGAACCCGACGGCGAGGCCGACTATGCCTGCGGCGCCTAAGATGGGTGCGATCGAGATGCCGAACTGGTTGAGGATCAGCATGCTGGCGATCAGAGAGATCACGACCGCGATCAGGTACCGTAGAACGCGCCCCAATGTCTCGGCGCGACGCACCTGCTCTCCGTCGGCCCACTTGGCGCTGATGTGCGATCTGAGAGACTTGATCGCCCGGGTTGCGAACCAGTGCATGGTCACTGCGACCACGATAATCAGCGTCGAACGGAGCAGGGCAAAGAGCGCTTCGCCGCCCGACAGGAGATCGATTAAGTTGTCGATGAAGGTTTCCATCTTTAAGAGGACGCCGCATCACGGCGAAGACTTATGCCGAAGCGAAGGTCACGGAACAAAAAACATCTTATGTATCGTACCGGGCTTGACGCAGATCAGACACTAGGGGCACCCCGTACGGGACGAGTCAACTGGCATCGAGGCCATTTAACCCCTACTTCTCGGACCGCCGAACAAAGGGGGATCGCCCGCCGGACGGTGGGCGACGAGGGCGATCTGTATCTCTGCGACACTCATATCGTCCGTATTCTGTCTTTTTAAAAAAAACAGTTTTGAGGCAGCCTTGCGCCATACCTCTGCTCAACACCCTCCAAGAGAAGCTCAGCGCTGCAATGTAGCCGCTGCCGCCCGCCATCTATCTCAGCTTCGATGACGACCGGCTCGCTGACATCGACGCTTCGCAGCTCGACGCCCTGCTCGAGGAGTATTTCCTGCGCCATCGCGAGATCCGTCGCAAGGGTCGGGCAGCGACTGCGCGAATACCTCACTTGCGCGTCATGCCGGCCGTGGTCGTCACGGGCGCCCGCCAGACCGGCAAAAGATCGCTTGTGGAGCAGCTGGTCGGCGGGTCGCGGCGCTATATCACCCTCGACGACCTCGACGTGCTCGATGCCGCGCGGCGCGAGCAGCTCGGCCTCGGCACATGCGGACGCTGGGACGAACTGTTCGCGACGCAGGAGTCCCGCTGGCGCGAACTGCTGGCGGATGAAAAGCCGCGCGCCGAGGACTGGCGGCGGCTAGCGACCCGCGGCGGCTTTCCGACG
>CALGVD010000104.1 GCA_937920275.1 uncultured Pseudomonadota bacterium | reverse complement strand
GCGCCGCCCACCGCGCCGACCACCGCGGCTGTCGACCGTCTCGTCGTCTTCAAATCGCTCGGCCGCCGGCAGTGCGAAGCCGGTGGTGAGACGCCCGCGACCCTCGCGGCGCAATTGAACTCGAGCGGCATCGAAGCGACGCCGGCCGGCTGCGCCAACGACGGGATGGCGTATATCAGTGTGTGTGGTGCGGGTGACGGTGTCCTTGGCCTTCTCGACATCGCCGCCGCCGATGCGGCCGCGGCCGCGAAGGCGGGGTTCCGGCCGTTCAGTGACCTGCCTGACGCCAGCCGCCAGCCCTGCCCCGGCACAGCGGAGGCGCCGCAGAAGAAATGACCGCCGTCATCCTGCCCTCACTGCCCATCGGTGAGCGCGTCGGCATCGCGTTCTCCGGTGGCCTCGACACCAGCGCCGCCGTCCACTGGATGCGGGCGCACGGTGCGAAGCCCTGCGCGTACACCGCCGATCTTGGTCAGCCTGACGAGGCGGACCCTGCCGCGATCCCCGCGAAGGCGCTGACGCTCGGCGCCGAGATCGCGAGGCTCGTCGACTGCCGCGCGGCCCTGGTCGCGGAAGGTCTTGCCGCCTTGCAGTGCGCTGCGTTCCATATCACGACCGCGGGCGCCACCTACTTCAACACCACGCCGCTCGGCCGCGCCGTCACGGGGACGATGCTGGTACGCGCGATGCGCGAGGACGGTGTCGATATCTGGGGCGATGGCAGCACCCACAAGGGCAATGATATCGAGCGCTTTTACCGCTATGGGCTGCTCGCCAACCCACAGCTGCGCATCTACAAGCCTTGGCTCGATGCAGCGTTCATCGCAGAGCTTGGGGGTCGGCGCGAGATGTCCGAGTACCTGCGCGGGGCGGGGCTCGGCTACAAGATGAGCGTCGAGAAGGCCTACTCCACCGATTCGAACCTGCTCGGTGCGACGCACGAGGCCAAAGATCTCGAGTTCTTGGACCGCGGTATCGACATCGTGCAGCCCATCATGGGTGTCGCGTTCTGGCGCGACGAGGTCGCCGTCGCGCGCGAGACCGTGCGGGTGCGCTTCGAAGCGGGGCGGCCGGTCGCGCTCAACGGCGACAGTTTCGCGGATGATCTTGCGCTTTTCATGGAGGCCAACCGCATCGGTGGCCGCCATGGCCTCGGCATGAGCGACCAGATCGAGAACCGTATCATCGAGGCCAAGAGCCGCGGTATCTACGAGGCGCCGGGCATGGCGTTGCTGCATATCGCTTATGAACGCCTCGCCACCGCCATCCACAACGAAGACACGCTCGAGCAGTACCGGGCCAATGGACGGCGCATCGGGCGGCTGCTTTATCAAGGCCGCTGGTTCGATCCGCAATGCCTGATGCTGCGCGAGAGCGCGCAGCGTTGGGTCGCGCGCGCGATCACCGGTGAGGTCACGCTCGAGCTGCGCCGCGGCAACGACTGGTCGATCATCGACACCACCGGCCCGCATCTCGCCTACCACCCCGAGCGCCTGACGATGGAGAAGGGCGAGGGCCTGTTCACGCCGCAGGACCGCATCGGGCAGCTGACCATGCGGAACATGGACATCGCCGACACCCGTGAGAAACTCGGCGTCTACACCGACGCGGGATTGCTCGGTGCAGATGCAGCGATGCCCAAACTCGATCACCGCTGAGGTCGACACCGATGAAGGCCGCACTGATCCCCCATGCTCTGCAGGACACGCGGATCCTGCTGACCCACGCGTCTGGGTTCATGGGGCCCGCACTGCGCGAGGTGTTCTTGGAGCAAGGCGCCGAGGTCATCGCCTCGGATGCGGCGCTCGACAGCGCCGAGGCCGTCGAGCGCGTGGTGGCGGCAGCTGGGCGCATCGATGTGCTCGTTGTGAACCTTGCGTTCCAGGCGCCGACGACCGCTGCGACCGAGGTGGGCGATGACGAATGGCGCGCGGTGTTCGCTGCGCTCGTCGACCCGTTGCCGCGGCTCGTCCGTGCGGTGACCCCGGCGATGATCGCGCGGCGGTCCGGCAAGATCCTCGTCATCGGCAGCGCATCGGGCTTGCGTGGCATGAAGCGCGCCTCGACCTATAGCGCGGCGCGTGGGGCGCAGCTCTCGTATGTGCAGGCGGTCGGGGTGGAACTCGCGCGGCACGGCATACAGGTCAACGCCATCGCCCAGAACTTCGTCGACAACCCGACCTATTTCCCCGCGGAGGTACAGGCCGATCCGCGCTTTCAGGAGCGGCTCGCGCGTGAGGTGCCGCTCGGCCGCTTGGTCGCGGCACGCGAGGACGCGCAGTTCGCGGCCTATCTCTGCAGCCCTGCCGCGGATTGCTTCGTCGGGCAGGTGTTCCCGGTCTGCGGGGGATGGGTCCAGCGGTGAGCGCCGAAGTCATCGTCTGCGGCAGCCTCAACATGGACCTCGTCGCGCGCGTGGCGCAGCTGCCGCGCCCCGGTGAGACCGTCGTCGGCGCCTCGCTGGCACGGCTACCGGGCGGCAAGGGTCTGAACCAAGCGGTCGCCGCGGCGCGCATGGGCGCGACGGTCGCGATGGTCGGAGCGCGAGGGGACGATGCGGACGGCGCGACGCTCGCCGCGCTGCTCTTGGCGGAGGGCATCGACACACGGGATCTGCGGGTGCGTGACACGCGCAGGATGCCGGACGCCCACACCGGTCTTGCCCAGGTGATCGTCGCCGCCGATGGCGAGAACAGCATCGTGGTGCATGGTGGCGCGAACCTGACGCTCACGGCGGAGGAGGTGCATGCGGCGTTCGCGGTGCCTGCGTCGGGGGCGTCGTCCACCAAGATCGCGCTCGCGCAGCTCGAGACGCCGCTCGTCGCCGTCGCCGGATTCTTTGAAGCCGCGCGTGAAGCCGGTGTGCGCACGATGCTCAACCCGGCGCCCGCGCTCGTGGACGCGCTGCCGCTGCTCGCCGATGTCGATCTGGTGGTGCTCAACGAGATCGAACTCGAGGTCTTCTCGGCGGCGGCCGCGCGCGAGGCCGGTGCGGATGGCATCCGTTTCGCGCGTCCGGTCGACGCCGCGATGGTGCTGCTGCAGGGCCGCTGTCAGGCGGTGATCGTGACGCTCGGAGCCGAAGGCGCCTGGCTCGTCACCGGGGAGGACGCGGTGCACTTCCCGGCGCCGGTGGTGACGGTGGTCGATACGACCGGCGCCGGCGACTGTTTCTGCGGGGTCCTCGCGGCGGCGCTCGCCCAGGGTCTCGACCTCGAGGTGGCGATCGCTCGGGCGGTCGCGGCGGCGAGCCTAGCGGTCACCCGACCGGGCGCAGCGCCGTCGATGCCGCGGG
>CALGVD010000103.1 GCA_937920275.1 uncultured Pseudomonadota bacterium | reverse complement strand
CGAAGCGCCTTTGGACCTGCTCGTCATCGGCGCGGGCCTCGCCGGTGTCGGTGCCGCAGCGGAGTACCTCAAACGATTACCGGGCCGGCGCATCGCCGTGCTCGAGTCCCGCGCCGATTTGGGCGGCACTTGGGATCTCTTCCGCTACCCCGGTGTGCGCTCGGACTCCGACATGTTCACCTTCGGCTACCGCATCCGTCCGTGGCGCGGGCTCGTCTCGATGGTGGACGGCACCTCCATCCGGGAATATGTGCGCGCGACCGCCGTCGAACTCGGCGTGCTGCCGCTGATCCGCTTCAACCGGCGTGTCACGCACCTCGCCTGGTCGAGCGCCGAGGCGCTGTGGACGGTCACCGTCCACGAGACGCAGCCGGGCGATGAGCGCGGCGCAGCGGCCGGTCCCGCGCAGACGATGCGCGCGCGCTTCGTACACCTCTGCACCGGCTACTACCACTACGCCGAAGGCTACCGGCCCGAGTTCCCGGGCGAGGCCGATTTCCGCGGTCGCTTCGTGCACCCGCAGCGGTGGCCCGGGGATCTCGATCATTCCGGCAAGCAGATCGTGGTCATCGGCAGCGGAGCGACCGCCGTGACGCTGGTCCCCGAGCTCGCCAAGACCGCCGCACAGGTCACCCAACTGCAGCGCTCGCCGACCTACATCGTCTCGCAGCCCGCAGAGGATCGCATCGCGCGCGCGCTGTCGTCGCTGCTGCCCGCGCCGCTGCTCTTCCCGTTGGTGCGTTGGAAGAACATCCTCTACGCCGTCGGCTCTTTCGCGCTCTCGCGCTGGAAGCCGCAGCTCGTCGCGGGGCGGATCATCGCGATGGCGAAGGCCGAACTGCCGCCCGGCTATGATGTCTCCCGACATTTCAAACCCAACTACGGACCGTGGGACCAGCGCGTCTGCGTCGTACCGGACGGTGACCTCTTCAAGGCCATCTCGCGCGGATCGGCCTCGATCGTCACCGACACCATCGAGCGCTTCCTGCCCGAGGGGATCCGCCTGACCTCGGGCGCCACGCTGCCCGCGGACATCGTCGTCACCGCGACCGGTCTCAAGGTCGTCGCCTTGGGCGGCGCGGCGGTGACGGTCGACGGTGTGCCCGTGGCCCTGCGCGATACCATGGTCCACCGGGGTGCGATGTTGAGCGGCCTGCCGAACCTCGTGCTCACCATCGGCTACACCAACGCCTCGTGGACGCTGCGCGCCGATCTCATCGCGCAATATGTCGTGCGCCTCGTCAAACGCCTCGCTGAAAAGAAGGCGGACTATGTCGTCGCCGAGCGCGACCCGAGCGTCGCTGAGCGACCGCTGCTCGATTTTTCCTCGGGCTATGTGCAGCGCGCCCTCGATGCGCTGCCGACCCAAGGCGACCGCTTCCCGTGGCGCGTGCACCAGAACTACCTGAGGGATCTCATCGTGACCCGATACAGCCGACTCGAAGACCCCGCCCTGCATTTCCGCCGCAAAAACGGAGCGAACTGATGGCCCGCCTCGACCTGCGCGGCAAGACCGCGATCATCACCGGCGCCGGCAGCGGCATCGGCCGCGCGCTCGCGATGGGACTCGCCGCCCGCGGCTGCCACCTCGCGCTGTCCGACATCCGAGCGGCGACGCTAGAGCCGCTCGCCGCCGAACTCGAACCGTACGGACTGCGCGTCTCCTGCCACACGCTCGATGTCGCCGACCGCGACCAGGTCGCCGCCTTCCCGGAGGTCGTCGCCGCCGCGCATCCGAGCGTGGATCTGCTCTTCAACAATGCGGGTGTCGCGCTCGCCGGCCGCTTCGACGAAGTGAGCGAGCAGGACTTCGAGTGGCTGCTGTCGATCAACTTCCACGGCCTCGTGCGCATGACGCGCGCCTTCCTGCCGACGCTCAAGCAGCGGCCGCAGGCGCATCTCGTCAACATCGCGAGCCTCTTCAGCCTCGTCAGCCCCGCCGGTCAGACCGCCTACTGCGCCAGCAAATTCGCCGTACGCGGGTTCAGCGATGCGCTGCGGCACGAACTTGAAGGGTCGACCGTCGGTGTCAGCGTGGTGTGCCCGGGCGGGGTTGCGACCCGCATCGCGAAAGATGCACGGATCGGTCACGGTGTCGATACGACGACATGGCAGACCGACCTGCGGCGCGCCGCCAAGCTCCTGAGCCTGCCGCCCGAGAGGGCCGCCGAGACCATCCTGAGCGGCGTGGAGCGCCGCAAGCCGCGCATCCTCGTCGGCAACGACGCCAAGGTCGGTGCGTTCCTCGAACGCCTGATGCCCATCGGCTACTACCGCCTGATGCGCGGCCTGCTGGGAGACTGACGCGTGACCGCCCTCGCCGTCGTCGCGGCGCTCTGCGCACTCGGACTGCTCGGAGCGGCGGCGCTCACCACCCGGCTCGCGCGTCGCGCCGAGGCCGCCCTCCCGCCCGCAGGCCGGTTCATCGAGGTCCCGGGCGCGCGCTTGCATGTGGTCGAAGCGGGAGAACTGCGCGACGGACGCCCGCCGATCCTGATGTTGCACGGGCTCGCCGGGCAACTGCACCACTTCCGCTATTCTTTGGTCGACGCGCTCGCACAAGACACACGGGTGGTGGCGGTCGACCGTCCCGGGTCCGGCTACTCGACGCGCGAACGGGACCGGGCGACGGCGCTCGATGACCAGGCCGATGTGGTCGCGGCGCTGATGGACCACCTCGGCTTCGATCGGGCGCTGCTCGTCGGCCATTCTTTGGGCGGCGCCTTGTCGCTCGCCGTGGCGCTGCGGCACCCCACGCGCGTCACGGGGCTCGCACTGCTGGCGCCGTTGACGACGATGCCGAGCGACCCGCCCGAAGTCTTCCGCAGCCTGCAGGTCCCCCACTTCCTGCGCAGCCTGATCGCCCGGACCGTCGCGATCCCGGCCTTCGTCTCGCGCCGCGAAGCCCTGATGCGGCTCGTGTTCGGCCCGGAGGATGCCCCGGGCGACTACGCGCGCCGAGGTGGCGGTCTGTTGTCGCTGCGACCCCAACAGTTCCTGTCCGCCGCCGAGGATTACGCAGCCGTCCCCCGCAGCCTGCTGACGCTTGAAAACCGCTACGGCGAACTGGCTCGGGAGCCCACCGCGCCCCTGCCCATCGCGGTCTTGTATGGCCGCGAGGACCGGGTGCTCGATTACCGACCCCAGGGCGAAGGCTTCGTCGCACGCCTGCCGCATGTCCGCCTGGAACTCGTCTCGGGCGGTCATATGCTGCCCGTCACACAACCCTCACGCTGCGCCGAGTTCATCCGGCGCGCGGCGGGGTTCGAGTGACCTCGAGGCGTCGCGTCGTCGTTGCCTGGGTCGCAACCGTGACCGCGGGCGCCCTCCTCGGCGTCGGCAGTGCTTGGCTCTGGCTCACGTGCACCGACCCAGCGGGGACGCGCATCGGGCCGTGGCTCGTGAACCTCGAGGCCGGCAGCACCGACGCCTCCCTCTACACCCGCGCACGCATCGCCCTCAAGGCGCTGCTCGCGCTCGACCGCCGCGAGACGCTTTACTACATCGCACAGCAGGACGACGCCGGCCGGCCACTGCGTTCGCGTTGCCGGTATCTCATCAGCGGCAGCATCCCAGCAGCGCGCTGGTGGAGCGTCACGGCCTATGCCGATGACCTCTTCCTGTTCCCGGATGCCGAACAACGCTACAGCGTCAGCGGCGAGACGACCCTGAACACCGTGGGCCGCTTCAGCGCGTTCACGGGCCCGGAGACGCCCGTCAGCGGCGCCATCAAATGGTTGCCGACGCCGGGTGACCGCGGTCTCATCCTCACGCTACGCCTCTACAATCCCAGCCCCGAGGTGCAGGCGGACCCGGGCGCGCTCGCCGTGCCGTCGATCCAACGGCAGGGGGAATGCCCGTGAAGCCTTGGCAGCGCTGGCTCGCCGTAGGGCTCACGGTGGCGGTGCTCACGCATCTGCTCACCGTGTGGGCGCTGCCTCGGCTGATCATGCGCGAGGCGATGGCGCGCATCACCGACGAGACCGCTACGCAGGCCCGCGCGCAGGGCGCACCGCAGGCGGCGACCGGCGTCTACCTCCCGCCGCCCACCGACCACACCCAGCGTCGCATCGTGATGCCGAGCCCGGACCTGCTCTACGCCACCTGCACCCTCGACCTCTCGAAGGGCCCGATGCGCGTCACGGCCGAGGTCGCGCATCCGCGGTACTGGTCGGTCGCCCTCTACGGCGCGAATTCCGACAACTTCTTCGTGGTCAACGAACGCTCGGCCGCCGCGCAGCGGCTCGACCTCTGGGTCGTTCCTCCGGGCGCCGATCGCAGCGCGATGAACGCAGAACGCGGATCGACCGTGGTCGACGCCCCGAGCCGCAAGGTACTGCTCTTGATGCGGCTGCTGTTGACCGATGACCCGGCTGACCTCGCACTTGCCAAAGCCTCGCGGTCGACCCTGCGCTGCGACGCGTCGGCGTTGTAGACGCCGTCCCTAAACTCCTATCGAGATTTGTATTTTAAATATCTGATTAATATGATTTTTTATTGATTTAGAAACAGTCTAAATCAATGCTATACTCACCACGACCCTTCAAACTCTCGGAGAGATCCCGAATGATCCGAAAATCGATGACCGCCCTGCTGGTCGCCGCGACCCTCGTCGCCGCGGCAGCCACCCCCATCACAGCGACCGCCGCCGGCGTGAACACCTCGAACCAGTTCTGGTGGCCCGAGCGCCTCGACCTGGCCCCGCTGCGCCAGCACGCCCCCGCTTCGAACCCGATGGGGTCCGAGTTCAACTACGCCGCCGAGTTCCAGAAGCTCGACCTCGTGGCCGTCAAGAAGGACATCGAAGGGCTGATGCGCAACTCGCAGGACTGGTGGCCGGCCGACTACGGTCACTATGGTCCGTTCTTCATCCGCATGGCTTGGCACAGCGCCGGCACCTATCGCTTGGGCGATGGTCGCGGCGGTTCCGACGGCGGCCAGCTGCGCTTCGAGCCGCTCAACAGCTGGCCCGACAACGTGAACCTCGACAAGGCCCGCCGCCTGCTGTGGCCGGTCAAGCAGAAGTACGGTCGCGCCCTCTCCTGGGCTGACCTGATGGTGCTCACGGGCAACGTCGCGCTCGAGTCGATGGGCTTCAAGACCTTCGGCTTCGCCGGCGGTCGCGAGGACGACTGGGAAGCGGACCTCGTCTACTGGGGCCCCGAGCGCAAGTTCGGCGCCGATGAGCGCTACACCGGCGATCGCAAGCTCGCCAAGCCGCTCGCTGCCGTGCAGATGGGCCTCATCTATGTGAACCCGGAAGGCCCGAACGGCAACCCGGACCCGATCGCCGCCGCGGCCGACATCCGCGACACCTTCGGTCGCATGGCGATGAACGACGAAGAGACCGTCGCGCTGATCGCGGGCGGCCACACCTTCGGTAAGGCGCATGGCGCACGCAAGCCCGAGAACTGCGTGGGCGCCGAGCCCGCCGCAGCCGGCCTCGAAGAGCAGGGCTTCGGCTGGAAGAACAAGTGCGGCACCGGCAAGGGCGCCGACACCATCACCAGCGGCCTCGAGGGCGCGTGGTCGGCGAACCCGATCGCATGGACGACGCAGTATCTCGACAACCTCTTCGCGTTCGAGTGGGAGCAGTCGAAGAGCCCTGCCGGTGCGATCCAGTGGGTGCCGACCGACAAGGGCGCGTGGAACCTCGTCCCGGATGCGCATGATCCGACCAAGCGCCATCCGCCGATCATGTTCACCACCGACCTGTCGATGAAGATGGATCCGGAGTACCGCAAGATCTCCGAACGCTTCCGCGCCAACCCAGACCAGTACGCCGATGCCTTCGCGCGCGCCTGGTTCAAGCTCACGCACCGTGACTTGGGCCCCCGCACGCGTTACCTCGGCTCGATGGCGCCGACGGAAGTGCTGGCTTGGCAGGACCCGATCCCGACCGTGGACCATGCGCTGATCGACGCTGCCGACATCGCGCAGCTGAAGACCCGCATCCAGGGTTCGGGTCTCGGCACCGCCGAGCTCGTGCGCACGGCGTGGGCCTCGGCGTCCAGCTTCCGCGGCACGGACATGCGCGGTGGTGCGAACGGCGCCCGCGTGCGTCTGGCCCCGCAGAAGGACTGGGCGGCCAACGATCCCGTCGAGCTCGCCAAAGTATTGGGCAAGCTCGAGGCGATCCAGCAGGACTTCAACCGGGCGCAAGGCCGCTCCGGCAAGAAGGTCTCGCTTGCCGATCTGATCGTGCTCGGCGGCGCCGCCGGCATCGAGCAGGCGGCCCGTCAGGGTGGTCAGAACATCACCGTGCCGTTCCGTCCGGGTCGCATGGACGCGTCGCAGGCGCAGACGGATGTCGCCTCCTTCGTGCCGATGGAGCCGACGGCCGACGGCTTCCGCAACTTCTACAACGCGAGCCGCCTGTCACCGGCGGAGATGCTGGTCGATCGCGCCAACCTGCTGCGCCTCAGCGTCCCGGAGATGACGGTGTTGGTGGGCGGTATGCGTGCGCTCGGCGCCAACCAGGGCGGCAGCCGCCATGGCGTGCTGACCTCGCGTCCGGGCGTCCTCAGCAACGACTTCTTCGTCAACCTGCTCGACATGTCGACGAGCTGGCAGAAGTCCGCGACCGAGGGCCTCTACGAGGGCCGTGACCGCAAGAGCGGCGCCGCGAAGTGGACCGCCACCCCGGTGGACCTCATCTTCGGCTCGCACTCCGAGCTGCGCGCCATCGCCGAGGTCTACGCCGCCAACGACGGCAACGCGAAGTTCACGGGTGATTTCGTGAAGGCCTGGAACAAGGTGATGGAGCAGGACCGCTTCTGAGACCTCGCCGCGCCCGCGAGGGCGCAGTGACCTCTAAAGTTGGGCTAACGGACGGCGGCGCTTCGGCGCCGCCGTTTTTTTTGGTGCTTACCCCGCCCCGCCCTGCAGCATCTTGTGGACCTGGTAGGTCATGATGCATAGGAACGCGAGCAGCAGCAGATAATTCCCCGCGTACCGCAGCCGGTCCGCGCGCGAGGCCTCGTAGTACCGCGGATTGTCCTCCGGCACTTCGCCGCGCCACGCGGCCTTGATCCCCCGCCAGACGGTGGGCGCGAGCAAGACGAGGACCAGCAGGAACATCGGGCTCGGGATCCAGAGGAAGATGCCGACCAGGATCGGCGCGCCGAGCAGCCAGATCTTGGGCGAGAGGATGGCGACGATGCGGCCGCCATCGAAGGGCGTCACCGGCACGAGGTTGAAGAGGTTCAGCACGAGGCCCGAATACGCGACGGCGAGCAGCAACCGGCTGTCGGACGCGAGCCCCGCGAACAGCACCGCCAGCGCCGCAGCCGTGCCGACGAACGGACCCGCGAAGGCGATGCGCGCCTCCTGCGCCACCGACAGCGGCGCGTCCTTGAGTTCGATCCAGGCTCCGACGAAGGGGATGAAGGTCGGTGCGCCGACATCGAGCCCGAGCCGCCGCGCCGACACGAAGTGCCCCATTTCGTGCGCGAACAGCAGCGCGACCACGCCCACCGCGTACCATGGCCCGAACACGAAGGCGTAGGCCACCACAGAGATGAGCATCGTGCCGCCCGTCTTGATGAAGGGGCCGAGCTTGGCGGCGTTGAGGATCAGCAGCAGGGTCTTGATCATGACCCGGAGTGTATCGCGGTCAGATCAAACGGCCAGGATGCAAAGAGATATCAAAGAGGGTCCGAAACATTGTTCGGAGCGCCAGTTGGATCTGCGACGACATCTTCCCAAGGGCCGCGGGCCAGTCATCGAGATCAAACAACCGGTCCAGACCAGAGTCTGTACCGCGGAACGAGATGACCAACTCGTTGCCCTTGGTGAATACTTTGTAATTTAGACCGTCGGTGGCGCCTTTGGGCCCGGAACCCACCTTCTTCCAGTCGGATGGAAGATTAACGTCCTCGGGGAAACTGGTGTCATCATCGTCATCGCGATACGCGGCAGCTGCCAAAATCGCATATTCAGC
>CALGVD010000102.1 GCA_937920275.1 uncultured Pseudomonadota bacterium | reverse complement strand
TCAATTCGCAGGCGGTTTGGGCGCAGCAGGCTTCGCGGGGGCCGGGGTGAAGGCCGGCGGGATGTCGAGGCAGGGCTGGTCCGCGGGGCGTGCGGGTTCGGGTTCGTTCAGCGCCGGGATCGCGAGCGCCCGGCGGGTGTCGGGGCCGGTCTGGCCCTCGGGGACCTTCAGGGGCGGGTTGTCGACGACCGCGGCGTAGTCGGCGGGGGTCGCGCATTTCGTCTGGAGCATCGAGCCGCAGCCGGCGAGCGGCAGGATCAGGCAGGCGAGCAGCAGGGGGCGGGTGCGGGTCATCATCCCGGAATGATACCCGCCTGTTGCAGCGCCGACAGCACCTTCGGCTGCACCTCGGGCGAGAGCGGCGTGAGCGGCAGGCGGATCCCCTCCCCCATCAGGCCCATCCGGGCGAGCGCCCATTTCGCGGGGATCGGGTTCGGTTCGAGGAAGAGCGCGGTGTGAAGGCCCGCAAGCCGTCCGTCGAGTTCGGCGGCCCGCGCCGCATCGCCCCGGCGCGCCGCGGCGATCATGTCGGCCATCCCGCGCGGGGCGATGTTCGCCGTCACCGAGATCACCCCGACGGCACCTGCGAGGATCGCCTCCCGGGCGGTCGGGTCATCGCCCGAGAGCACGGCAAGGTCAGGCGCCGCAGCCCGCAGTTCCCGCATGCGGGCGGGGCCGGCGACGGCTTCCTTGAGGGCGACGATGCTGGGCAGCGCCGCCAGGCGCCCGGCCGTGGCGGGCGCGAGGTCGACGCCGGTGCGCCCGGGCACGTTGTAGAGGATCACGGGCAGATCAGACGCCGCGGCGACGGCGGCGTAGTGGCGGAAGAGGCCCTCTTGGGTCGGCTTCACATACCCTGGGGTGACGACCAGCAGGCCATCGGGCCGCAGCGGCGCGAGCGCCCGGACGCGCTCGACGGTGGCCGCGGTCGAGGAGAGCCCCGCCCCCGCGATGACCTGCAGGCGGCCGGCGGCGACGGCTTGGGCCTCGCGCACGAGCTGCAGCAGCTCGGCCTCGGTGAGGGTCGCAGACTCCCCCGTGGTGCCGCCCACCACGACCCCGGCGGTGCCGTGGGCGATGTGGAACTCGATCAGGCGCTGCCACGCGGGCAGGTCGAGGGCCTCGTCGGCCGTCATCGGTGTCACCAGGGCGACCAGGCTGTCTGCGAACATCGCGGCGATGGTACGGGTCGCTGTGCATTTCGCGCAACCTAAGTCGCAGCCGTCACAACGAGCCGTTACACTCGCGGCGTACATGAAACAGCATCTCGCCATCTCGGCCATCGGCCCCGACCGCACCGGACTTGTCCACGATCTCACCCGCGTCATCAGCGACTGCGGCGGCAGCATCGGCGAGAGCCGCATGGCGACCCTCGGCAACGAGTTCGCGGTGGTGCTGCTGGTCTCCGGCAACTGGCATTCGCTCGCGAAGCTCGAGACCGAACTCGCGAGGTTCGCCACGGAAGCGGAACTCACGCTGAACATCCGGCGCACCGAGCCGCGCCCCCCGGGCACCGAACTGCCGTACACCATCGATGCGGTCTGTCTCGACCAGACGGGCGTCGTGTCGGCGCTCGCCGGGTTCTGCTCGCAGCGCGGCATCGACATCGCCGAGGTCAGCACACACTCCTACGCCGCCGCCCACACCGGCGCACCGATGTTCTCGGTGCAGATGAATGTCAGCGTGCCCTCGCGCATCCATCTCGCGCACCTGCGCGAAGAATTCCTCGACTTCTGCGACGCCCGCAATCTCGATGCCATCCTCGACCCGGTGAAATCCTGACCGGCGAGAGCCCGATCCGCGCCACCCTCCTCCGGAGCATCCGCATGGCCAAGGCCCCGACCCGCAACGCGACCCCCAAAGTCATCGTGGGCAAGAAAGTCCCGGACTTCACGGCGACCGACACGGACGGCGGCAGCTGGCGGCTCAAAGATCAAGCGGGGTCGAAGGTCGCGCTCTTCTTCTATCCGAAGGACATGACCTCGGGCTGCACGGTCGAAGCGCAGCAGTTCCAGGCGCTCCTCGGGGCGTTCAAGCGGGCTGGGACCACGGTGGTCGGGGTGTCGCGCGACTCCTGCGCCTCGCACCGCAAGTTCATCGACAAAGAAGGCCTGAAGTACGCGCTGCTGTCCGACTCAGACCAAGCGCTCTGCACGCTCTTCGATGTGATCCGCGAAAAGAACATGTACGGCAAGAAGGTCATGGGCATCGAACGCAGCACCTTCCTGATCGGCGCGGACGGCACGCTCCTCGCCGAATGGCGCAAGCTGAAGGCCGACGGCCACGCGGCGGAGGTCTTGGCGGCGGCGAAAGCGTCTTGACGCGCCGGCGCAGCGCACGGCAGCGTCGGCTGTTCGTGCTCGACACCAATGTGCTGATGCACGACCCGGCGGCGATCTTCCGCTTCGAAGAGCACGACATCTTCCTGCCGATGGTGGTGCTCGAGGAACTCGACGCCCACAAAAAAGGCCTCTCTGAGGCGTCGCGCAATGTGCGGCAGGTCAGCCGCTTCCTCGATGAGCTGATGCGCGATGCCAGCCGCGACAAGATCGAGGCGGGGCTGCCGCTGCCCTCCAACCTCACCGGCAACCACGGCAAGGCGGCCTCCTCCGGGCGCTTGTTCTTCCAGACCCAACGGCTCTCGGGTTCCCTGCCCGACACGCTGCCCGGCACCGGCAACGACAACGCCATCCTCGCGCAGACCCTCGCGCTGCAGGCGCTGCGACCGGAGTCGCGGGTGGTGCTCGTCTCGAAGGACATCAACCTTCGCATCAAGGCGGCCGTGGTCGGCGTGCACGCCGAGGACTACTTCAGCGATCGCACCATCGAGGACGCCGATGTCCTCTACAAGGGGCACGAGGCGCTCGCGCCGGATTTCTGGGACCGCCACGGCAAAGACATGCGCTCCTGGAAAGAAGGCACGCGCACCTTCTACGAGATCTCCGGCCCCACGGTCGCGAAGTGGACGCCCAACCAGTTCGTGCACGAGGACCGCGAGGGCGGCATCGAGGCGATGGTGCGCCGCGTGCAGGGCAACACGGCGACCTTGGAACTGGTCCGCGATTTCCGCGGCGAACGCCACGGGGTCTGGGGCATCCGCGCGCGCAACCGCGAGCAGAACTACGCGCTCAACCTTTTGACCGACCCCGACATCGACTTCGTCTCCATCCTGGGGCCCGCCGGCACCGGCAAGACGCTGCTGACGCTCGCGGCAGGGCTCACGCAGACCCTCGATGAGAACCGCTTCGCGGAGATCATCATGACCCGCGTGACGATCCCGCTCGGCGAGGACATCGGCTTCCTGCCCGGCACCGAAGAGGAGAAGATGGAGCCTTGGATGGGCGCCTTGATGGACAACCTCGAGGTCCTCACCCAAAGCACCGAGGGCGGCAGTTGGGGCCGCGCCGCGACCCAAGACCTGCTGCGCAACCGCATCAAGATCCGCTCGCTGAATTTCATGCGCGGCCGGACCTTCCTCAACCGCCTCGTGATCCTCGATGAGGCGCAGAACCTCACCCCGAAGCAGATGCGCGCGCTCGTCACCCGCGCCGGCCCCGGCACCAAGGTCGTATGCCTCGGCAACATCGCGCAGATCGACACCCCCTACCTCACCGAGACCACCTCGGGCCTCACCTTCGTGGTGAGCCGCTTCCAGGGCTGGGCGCATGCCGGTCACATCACGCTGATGCGGGGCGAACGGTCGCGTCTGGCGGACTACGCCACCGAGGCGCTGTGAACTTCCGTATCGCGCAGCGGTCAAGAAGCCTATGGACCTGATGCGCCCGCGCCCCCGAACCACGCTGCGCCTCGGCTTCGGGGCGGCGCTGTTGACGCTGCTCATCGGGATGGCGGCACCGTCCGCCGCCCGCGCACAGTCCGGCAACGACCTGCCCGATATCGGCTCGACCGCCGACTCGACGCTCGGCCTCGACGAGGAGTTCCGCATCGGCATGTCGGTGCTGCGCGAGCTGCGCGCACAGGGCGCGGTCATGGAGGACCCCGAGACCGACGATTACATCCAATCGCTCGGCAGCCGCATCGCCTCGCAGGTGCCCGACTCGCAGCGGCGGTTCCGGTTCTTCGTGGTGCGCGACACGAGCATCAACGCCTTCGCGCTGCCCGGGGGCTTCATCGGCCTCAACCAAGGCCTCATCACCGCCACCTCGAACGAGGCGCAGCTCGCGAGCGTGCTCGCGCACGAGATCGCGCATGTCACCCAGCGGCATATCGCGCGCGCCGTCCAGGCGCGGGGTCGCCAAGGCATCGCCTCCGCCGCCGCGCTCGTCGCCGCCATCTTGGTCGGCATGGCGACCGGCTCCAGCGATGCCATGCAGGCCGGCATCGCGATCGCGCAGGGCACCGCGATGCAGCAGCAGATCAACTTCACCCGCGCCAATGAATACGAGGCCGACCGCGTCGGCATCTCGCTGCTCGCCAACGCGGGGTTCGATCCGAACGCGATGCCCGATTTCTTCGAGATCCTCGGGCGCCGCTCCGGCCTCGCAGGCATCGAGGTGCCGGAGTTCCTGCGCACCCACCCGGTCACCACCAACCGCATCGCCGAGACCCGCGACCGCGCGGCGCAGCTCGACCCCAAGATCGTGACGCAATCCCCCTCCTACGACTTCATCCGCGAGCGCATCCGCGTGCTCGGCGCCGAGGAAGGTTCGGACCTGCGCCAGTACTACGCGACGCTCGCCGACAGCCGCACGCTGAGCCCCGCACAGCGCTACGGCGAGGCGCTGGCCCGGAGCGATGCGGGCGATCGTGGCCGCGCCGTGGCGGCCTTGAGCGAACTCAACGCCGCGCAACCCGGCAGCCCCATGCTGCAGGCCGCGCTCGGCGAGGCCTTGGCGGACGACGGTCGCACCGCCGAGGCGCTCGAGGTGCTGCGCAGCGGGCTGGCCGTGGCGCCGCGCAATGTGGCGCTGACCGTCCGCTATGCCGAGGTGCTGCTGCGGATCGGGGAAGCGAAGGAGGCCCACGCCCTGCTGCTCGATCTTTTCAATGTCGTGCCGCCCTCGCCGGAGCAGATCCGCCTGACCGCGGTCGCCGCCAGCAGCGCGGGCGACACCGGCGACGCCCACTACTACATGGGCGAGTACCACCTCAGCAGCGGCGATCTGCCGATGGCCGTGAAGCAGTTGGAACTCGCCCTCGCCGACCCGCAGATCACGCCGGTGCAGCGGGCGCGCTTCGAGGCGCGGATGAAAGAGGTCAGCGACTATCTCAAGGAAAGCGGCAAGCGCCGCAGCCGCGGGCGAGCGGACGGAGATGCTAAACTGGGCTGATCCGCAGACCTTGAGCCCCGCCGAGCCGAAGATGTCACCCCCGCCCTCTCACCACACCCCCCTGCTCATCTTGCTTGCGGCCTTGGCCTTGGGCGGCTGCACCACCCTGCCGCCGCAGGCGACCCCCGACCCGCGCGACCCGCTCGAGCGTTTGAACCGCAGCACCTACGCCTTCAACGACGGGCTCGATCGTGCGATCGTCAAGCCGCTCGCCCGCGGCTACCGCAAAGCCACCCCCCAGTTCTTGCAGACCGGCGTCAGCAATTTCTTCAGCAACGCCGAGTACCCGGTGACCCTGGCCAACAACCTGCTGCAGGGCAAGATCACTGCGGCCGCCTCCGACACCGCGCGCTTCGTCCTCAACACCACCTTCGGGCTCGGCGGTCTGTTCGATCCGGCGACCGCTTGGGGCCTCGACCGCAACGACGAGGACTTCGGGCAGACCTTGGGCAGCTGGGGTGTCCCGCCGGGGCCCTACCTCGTGGTGCCGTTCCTCGGCCCGTATACCCTGCGCGATGGGATCGGCAGTTTCGCCGATGATTTCGCTGAGCCCCGCGCCTACCTCGAGGACGACAGCACCCGCTGGACGCTCTGGGCCGCGGACAAGTTCGATCGCCGGGTCCGCCTGCTCGATGCCGATGCGCTGCTCGAGCGCACGGGCGACCCCTACGCCTTCGTGCGATCGGCCTATCTTCAGCGACGGGAATATTTGGTCCGGGACGGCGATGTGCCGCTCGAGGACGACGCGATGCTGGAGGATCTAGAAGATCTCGAGGATCCAGTGGATCCAGAGGATCCGCCGGGCGACGCCGGGTCGCCGGAGCTCAGCGCTCGCTGAGGAGCAGCGTCTCGACCTCGCTCATCTCGGCGAGGCGCATCAAGCGATCCGGAAAGCCGCTGAACCTAAGCGCCACGCCGCGCTGTGCCGCGATGGCACACCACTCGATCAACACGGCCAAGCCTGCGCTGTCGGAATCGCCGAGGGCGCTGCAGTCGATCGCCAGCGGGCCTGCGGGCGCCGCCGCGATGGCGCCGCGCCCGGCGGCATAGGCCTGCGGGGCGGTCGCGAAGGTCAGATCGCCCTGCAGCGAGAGCTGTGACCCCTCGCCGTGGCGCAAGGAGAACTCGCTCACCCCCGCGACCCGGTGCTGGCGCCGCGACGGTTCTGCGCCTCGAGCCGCTGGATGACGGCCTCGAGCCCCTTCTGGTCGATCTCGGAGCCGAAGTCCTCGCGGAAGCTCTTCACATAGCTGATGCCCTCGATGACGACATCCCAGGCCTTCCAGCCCGCATCGGCTTTGCGCATCGAGTAGTTGACGGGGATCTTGCTGCCGTTGCTGCGCTTGACCTCGGTGCGCACCACGGCCGAGGTCGCATCGGGCGCCACGGTGGAGGGCAATACCCGGATGCGATCGCCGGTGAACTCGACCAAGGCATCGCCGTAGTTGGACATCAGCGACCCGTAGAACCCGTCGATGAAGCGTTGGCGCTGCGCCGGGGTCGCGGTGCGCCAGTGCTTGCCGAGCACAAGACGGGCGGCGTGATCGACATCGAAATGCGGCAAGAGGATACGCTCGACCATGGCCTCGAGCTTGGCCGGGTCCTTGCGGAACTCGGCACGACGCGCGTCGAGCTCGCCGAGCATGGCGTTGGCCGCGCTCTCGATGAGTTGGGTCGGGCCGCTGGTGTCGACCACTGCGGCAGCGGGCGCGCGGGGCGCGGCCTGCGCCTGCAGGGGCGCGGGCTGTAGCGTGAGCGAGGCCAACGCGAGGGCGGCGGCGGCGAGGACGGTACGGCGGAGGCGCGAGAAGACAGGGCTCATCACGGATTTTCCTCAGGGGAAGTT
>CALGVD010000101.1 GCA_937920275.1 uncultured Pseudomonadota bacterium | reverse complement strand
CGGGCAGCGGCACGACCGGCGGCGCGGGCAGCGGCACGACCGGCGGCGCGGCTTCCGGCATCGACGATGCAGGCTCGACGCGCTCCACCGGCAGCGCCTGCACAGCGATGGGCTGCATCATCACCACCGGTTCTGCGGGCGGGCGGGCGGTGTAGACCGGGTCGACCCAGGTCGCCGGCTGCACCGGCGCGGGCGTGGCGACGGCTGCGGCCGCCGCGCGCGCAGCGTTGCTGGCGGCCACCGCCGGCGAACCCGGCGGCCGCTTCACGAAGCGGACGACCTTCGCGCGCATGGCGATGACGAGCTCGCCGCGCTGGGCGTTGGTCTCTTTGTTGTTGCCGCCGATGGCGTTGGTGACGTCCGAGTTGTCGCGCGATACGGAGATGCCGCCGAGCAGGATGACATCGCCGGGGCGTGCCGCGACGATGGTCTGCACCTTGCGGTCGGCGGTCTGCGGCAGCGTGAGGTCGGTGCCGAGCGCGGTGAAGCTGTTGAAGCGCAGCAGTTCACTGACACTCAGGTTGATGTCGGTGTAGATGGTCCCGTCACGCTCGTTGCCGAAGAGCGTCAACTCGAACCCGGTCTGCAGCCGCTCGGTCTCGACCGTGACCTGGTTGAGGTTGTTGCCGATGTTGGTGCCGACCTTCGCCACGTAGGAGGTGTTCTGTCCGACCTGCAGCGACCCGCGCGAACCCGCCATGATGCCGATGCGCGGCTGCGAGACCACACGCACCGTGCCCTGGGAGCGGAGGAAGTTGAGCAAGATGGACGCGTTGAAGTTCGGACCCGAGATCACGGCACCGAGACCGAAGTCGGCATCGCTGGTGATCGTGGCGGCTTTGTTCGCGGCACCGAAAGGCGAGAAGACGTCGCCGGTGGGCGGCGCGCCCTGGGTGCCGCCGCCCGTGCCGCCGCCCGTGCCGCCTCCGGTACCACCACCCGTGGCCTCGCGGATCACGGAGTCCTGCGTCCAACCGAGACGGTTCCAGTTGATGCCGGACTTGGTGTCGTCGGTGAGATCGACTTGATAGACATGCACTTCGTAGATCAGCATGACTCGCGCTGCGCGCAATTGCCGGACGTAGGACTCGATGTTGCGCAATGAAGTGCGGTTGGTGCGGAACGCGACGGTGCTGTTGAGGCGGTCGAGGTAGGCATCGCGCGCGCCGAGCACCTGCAGGTTGTTGGCGAAGCCGGCGAGGTTGTCCTCGGTGAGCGCCGGCGGCGTCTGCAGGATGAACTGCTGCTCCGGCGAGATGATGAGCATGCGGTTGCGCACGGTGTAGAAGAAACCCATGCCCTCCGACAACTGCTCCATCACCTCGGTGAGCGTGCCGGAGAGACGGAACACCGCCGCCGAACCGTAACGCTCGAGGCCGCGCGCGCCGCCCTCGATGGAGAGCGAGAGGTTCGCGCTCGCGGCGATGAGGTTCATCGCGTCGTAGAGACCGCTCTCGGTGACGCTCACGTTGCGCAGCCGGACATCGGGCAGCGCCTCGGAGTCCTCGATGCGGCGCAGCAGGAACTCGACATCGGTCTCGGACTCGACGGGCAGTTCGATCTCTGCGTTGTCGAACACATCGGTGGTGGTGCGCAGGCGCTCGGCAGAGGTGGGTACATTGGCGTCGCGCGTGACGCGGGAGAACGACTGGCAACCGGCCAGGAAGGTGGCTGCGCAAGCCAGTGCGATGACGCAAGCGCCCCGGAAACGGCTAGAGACAGCCGATCTTGCTGCGGCATCGGAATTCCGCAGCGCTGACGATGGGGGTGATTCGGTCATTGAGCCTCAGATTTTTTGCTTAGACTTTCCATCTTGAGACCGCGCCAAGCCTATGAACGCGATAAATTTTTGTCGCGTCGGCACGGTCTTTGCGGGTTCTTCCTAATGCGCAGATTACTCTTGTCCCGGAGATGCCGAAGGGTTTTATCAATCCGGAATGGATGCATTCTGTCCGCTCCGGACGACTCGGCTGTCGGAGCCGCGTCGCCCAAAAAATCGTGCCAACCCTGCCGAATGTCAGGGTGCCAAAAAAAATCTCATTCGAAACATAGCTTTACTGGCGAAATTCCGTGACGAGTTATTGACACATCGCAGCCGAACGACTTGGAAACTACGCGCCGACGCCCTAAAGTAGTGCCACAAGAATCATTCGTTTCGGATATGGAAGCATGACTGCAGATTCCCTAGCAGCCCCCCCGCGCGTTGATGACATCGAACAAAGCCCGGCTGCGGTTTGGGTCATCGATCCCGATCCGGCGACCCTCGATTTCGTGTCCCGGGCGCTCGTCCACGCGGGCTATCTGCCCTGCGCGTTCCCCGACCTCGACCCACGCAACGGCGCGCTCGAGCGCCTCGGCGGCGACCCGCCCGTGCAGGTCGCGGTGCTCGACGCCTGTACGCTCGACCCGCTCGAGGACGGCCCTGCACTCACCGAGCTTCGGCGACGCTCACCCCGACGGACGGCTCTGCAGTTCGTGTTGATCGGCGAAGCCGACCGGCTGGAGCGGGTCGTGCCCCGTCAAAGCGCGGAGGTCACGGACATCCTGACCAAGCCGCTGGAGCGTCATTCGCTCATCTACTCGATTAAAGAGGCCACCCGGCGCCATGCCGCGGCGCTCTCTCGATCGGGCAGTCCCGCGCCCGCACCCTATAAAGGAGTCGCGGCCCGCCGAGAGTTGCCCCTTGACCTTCAAGTGCTCCATTGGCTGAGGGATATCGACGAGCAGCGGAGCAAGCCCCTCGGTGGCCTCGTCAAAACCGACGCCACTTGGAATATGCTGGCTGAGTTGTTGCGTACACGCATCACCCGCCGGCGGATTTCGGTCACCAGCCTGTGCCTGGCCTCGCGCGGTCCCGTGACCTCGGCCCTGCGTCGGTTGGACCAGCTGCTCGCCGACGGCCTCGTCACCTACACATTAGATCCGCAGGACCGGCGGCGTAAGTACATCGAATTGACCGCCGAAGGGGCGAACCGGATGCAAGCCGCGGTCCGCGGCGTGGCCCAGCGGTGGACCGTCGGGGACCCCCCACGAAATCGCTGATCTTTAGGTGTTGCGCCATTCCCACGGGTTTTATGGTTAGAATCGGGGTCGAAACGATAATACGGTCCACGGTCGGCTTATGCCGACCTCAAGGATCCCAACAAAGGGGCTTTCGAATATGAAGTCATTTTCAATCGTCGGGCTGGCGGTCGCGGTAACGCTCCTGACCACCCAAGCCGTCGCGCAAGACGGCGTGCAGCTCGAGGAAGTGGTGGTCACGGCCACCAAGCGTGAGCAGACTCTGCAAGATGTTCCGGTCGCCGTCACGGTGACCACCGGCGAGACGATCGCGCGAGCGGCCGTGCGCGATGTCTCCGACCTCGCCTCACTCGTGCCGTCGCTGCGCGTGTCGCAGCTGCAGACCTCCACGAACACCAACTTCATCATCCGCGGCTTCGGCAACGGCGCCAACAACCCGGGCATCGAGCCCTCGGTCGGTGTGTTCATCGACGGCGTCTACCGCTCGCGTTCCGCCGGCTCCATCGGCGACCTCGTCGATGTGCAGCGCGTCGAAGTGCTGCGCGGCCCGCAGAGCACGCTGTTCGGTCAGAACGCCTCGGCCGGCGTGATCAGCGTCGTGACGCAGCAGCCCGACTTCGAGTGGGGCGGCTTCATCGAAGGTGGCTTCGGCAACTACGACGAGCGCGTCGTAAAGGGCAAGGTCACCGGCCCCCTCACCGACACCCTCGCCTTCAGCGTCACCGGCTCGATGAACAAGCGCGACGGCTACTTCGTCAACCTGACGAACAACGACAAGCTGAACGACCGCGACCGCTGGGACCTGCGCGCCCAGCTGCTCTGGAACGCCTCCGAGAACACCACCGTCCGCCTGATCGCCGACAAGAGCGAGCTCGACGAGGTCTGCTGCGGCGTATCGAACCTGCTGAACGGTCCGACCGGTGCGCTCGTGCAGAGCCCAGCGTTCGGCAACGGCAAGATCTACCCGGGCACCGCCAATTCGCCCGGCCTGCCGTTCGATCGCAAGGCTTTCCTCAACAAGAACCCGGTCAACGTCGTCGAGAACGACGGTGTCTCGTTGGCCATCGATTGGAAGGGTGAGGCGTTCTCGCTCGCCTCGATCACGGCGATCCGCAGCCAGCAGACCGACTTCGACTACGACTTCGACTTCACGGGCGCCGACCTCGGTCGCACCAACCGTAACATCGGCGATATCGATACGAAATCTCAGGAATTCCGGCTGTCGTTCGACAACGGCGGCGCGGTGCGCGGATTGCTCGGTGCGTACCTGAGCAGCGAAGATGTGAAGTACGACAACATCATCCAGTTCGGCTCGAACATGCGTGGGTATGCGACCGGTCTGGTGTTCGCCGGCACCGGCAGTCTCACCGCATTGAGCGGTCTTGAGGCCGCCCTTGGACTGCCCACGGGCACTTTCTTCGCCGCGAATGTCGGCAGCAGCATCTTCACCCGCCAAGAGAGCGACGCCTACACCGTCTTCGGCCAGTTGGAAGCCGACCTCGGCGAGCGCGCCACGCTGACGGCAGGTGTCGCCTACACCAACACCCAGAAGGACATCGACTTCCAGCAGACCAACAACGATGTCTTCGCAGGCCTCGACTTGGTGCAGATCGGCTTCGCGCAACTGTTCAGCGCGTTCACCGGCGGCCAACCGCCGACCCCCGCGAACATCGCGGCGTTCCCGGCGCAGGCGGCGCTCGCCGATGTGCGCAGCGTGACGCCCTGCCCCCCGGGCGCAGCGCCGGGGTCGTGCAACTCGGCGCTCGGTCTCTACGCGCTGCAGTTCCTGCACCCGGTCGTGCCTTACACGGACAAGTCTGACGACAGCGAGTTCACCTACACCGTGCGCCTCGCCTTCGATGTGACGGACAACATCAACGCGTACGCGGGCGTGTCGACCGGTTACAAGGCGACCTCGTGGAACCTGTCGCGCGACAGCAAGCCGCTGGCGCCTGCGGTGCCCCCGCGTTCGCCGCTCGGCGGCGCCGTCAACCCCTACTACCCGCGCTTCGGCACCCGCAAGGCCGACCCCGAGGAGTCGACGGTCTACGAGATCGGCCTGAAGGGCCGTTGGCCGCGAGCCGCGATGTATGTCGCGCTCTTCGACCAGACGATCAAGGGCTTCCAGGACAACACTTTCCGCGGCACCGGCTTCGTGCTGAGCAACGCGGGCAAGCAGTCCACCAAGGGCATCGAGATCGAGACGCAGTTCCAGGTCACGGACAACTGGCGGGTGGATCTCGCCGCCACGCTCCTCGACCCGACCTTCGACTCCTATGTCGGTGCGCCGAGCCCCTGCTCGGGCCGCAACACCGACCTCACGGGTCAGCGTCCGCTCAACGTCCACGACACCAGCGTCAGCCTCGCGCTGAACTACGCCTGGTCCATAGGTGAGGTGGATGGCTTCGTGCGCGCCGACTACGACTATCAGGACAACACGCTCGTCAGCCGGCACGAGCAGGCGACCTCGAACTGCGCCGCGGTGCCGCCGACCAACACCTTCGACACCTTCCGCGAGGTCGGTGTGATCAATGCGAGCGTCGGGTTCAGCGTCAACAGCTGGGACCTCTTGGTCTGGGGTCGTAACCTGAACGATGACGAGTACATCGTGCAGACGTTCCCGTCGGTCGCCCAGCAGTTCAGCGTCTCGGGCTACCCGAACCAGCCGCGCACCTTCGGCGTCTCGGTCCGCAAGAACTTCTGACACCCTGCGACGCCGCACTTCGGTGCGGCGGTCGCGATCCCATCTGGGGGCATGCTTCGGCATGCCCCTTTTTTTTGGGTGACGCGGTGCCGCGCGGGAGCGCGGCGTCAGGCAGGCGTGGCCGAGACCGCCGCCACCCGTGGATCCATCACGCGGAACCAGAGCGGCGGCAACAACGCGAGCAGCACCATCGTCGGGTAGCCCGCCGGCAACTGCGGCGCACCCGCGACGCTGCGCAAGGTCTGGTACGGACGACCGCCGTTCATGTGGTGATCCGTGTGGCGCGGCAGCTCGAAGAGCAGGCGACGGCTGACGCGGTGGTCGCTGTTCCACGAGTGGTTTGCGCGCACCGGCTCGAGCCGTCCATCCGGCCCCGGATAGCGCCGCAATCCGTAATGTTCGATGTAGTTGACGACCTCGAGCAGCGTGACCGCCAACGCCGCGACGGCGATCATCACCCCCATCACCTCGAGGCCGAACACCGCGGCGATGCCCGCGAGCCAGACCGCCTGTAGCCCCCAGCCGACCAGCACCTCGTTGCGCAGTGTCCAGGCACCCTGCCCCGCGCGCGCGAGGCGGCGGGTCTCGAGGTCCCACGCCGACAGGAACTGGCGGATGATGCTTCGCGGGATGAAGGCGTAGACGGATTGTCCTTGGCGCGCGCTCGCCGGATCCGCGTCGGTGCCCACCCGGGCATGGTGGCCGCGGACATGCTCCACCGCGAAGTGCGTGTAGAGCACCGTACCCAAGAGGCTCTTGCCGAGCCAGTAGAGCGTCCGGTCACGCCGATGGACGAGCTCGTGACCGATCACGATGCCGAGACCCCCGCAGCTCAGGGCGGTGGATGCGATCCAACCCACCCGCTCGAGCAGGCCCGCCTCGCCCTGCCACACCACGGCCAGCAGCAGCAGCAACCCGCATTGCACAGGCAAAGCCAGATAGAGGGCCCCATCGGCGGTCCGCGACCGGGCGGCGGCAGCCTGGGCCGTCTCGTCAAGGTTCGCAGCGCTTCTGCCGACCGCCTGATCGAGCAAGGGCACCACGCCATAGACGAGGCCGACCGCCAGCCAAGACCAAGCCCCGCCCGCCCAGAGACCGATCGCCGCCGAGAGCGGGATGAGATATGCCGCAAAGTAATGACCCATAGCGGTGGACTCTACGCGCAGCGTCGGTGATTGGAAACCGAGACCCAAGATCCGCTCCGGCGTGTCAGCCCCCTCGTCTCATCACCCCACCCATCGGGGAGGTGGACCGCCACGACATCGGGTGCACGGCTCACCCTGCGGCGATTGCGTCACGGAAGTGCTTGCGCCATCCTCGCCCGGATGACGCACTTCACCACATCGACCGTCACCGACGGCAGTCCGCTCGCGATCTACGACTGGGCTGCGGCGCCCTCCCGCGGCACGGTG
>CALGVD010000100.1 GCA_937920275.1 uncultured Pseudomonadota bacterium | reverse complement strand
TGCGCACGCCCTCCATCTCCGATCTCTTCGTCGCCGTGATGCAGGACGGGGCCGCGCCCACCGCCGCTGCGCCCGCCACAGGAGCCACCGAATGAGCCCTCTTCTCGACCATCCCTTCATGGTGCTGGTGCGCCGCGAGCTGTGGGAGCACCGCAGCCTGATCTGGGCGCCGCTCGCGATGGCGTTGACCATCATCGTCCTGAGCCTGCTCGGCGCCGCGCAGGACATTGCCCTGCCAGGGGTGGTGCGCGATGCCGACGAACTGCGCGACTTCCTCAGTACGCTGATGGTCGGTCTGCTGGTTCCGCAGCTGCTGGTCGGCCTCGTGGTGGTGTTCTTTTACCTGCTCGATTGCCTGTTCACCGAGCGCCGCGACCGCAGCATCCTCTTCTGGAAGAGCCTGCCCGTGTCCGATGCCCAGACGGTGCTGTCGAAGCTGTTCGTCGCGTTGGTGGCGATGCCGTTGTGGATCTGGGCGCTGTCGCTGGTGGTGGGGCTCGTGGTCTTCGGCGTGCTCGCGGCCAAGGTGTCGGGCACGCCGGCCGCTGCGCTCGGCACTTGGCACGGCGAGGATTGGCTCGCCTTGCAGGCCACGCTGCTCGGTAAGCTCGCCGTTGCGGCGCTGTGGTACTTGCCCGTGGCCGGGTGGCTGCTGTTGGTGTCGGTGCTCGCCAAGCGCGCCCCGTTCCTGTGGGCGACGCTGCCGTTCCTAGCGGTGGCCATCGCGGAGCGTGTCGTGCTCGGCAGCAATTCGGTCGCCGCCTTCGTGGTCGGCAGGTTGTTCGGCCTGGGCCAAGGCCTGTTTTCGATTAGCGCGAAGACCACCACGACCACGACCACCGATGGCGCTGGCGGATCGGTCGTCGTGGAGAGCGTGACCCACTCGCAGTCGATGGACAGCGAGTTCTCGTTGTTCGCGGTGCCCGAGGTGCTGGCGAGCCCCGGTCTTTGGATCGGCGTTGCGGTCGGCGCGGCACTGGTCTACGCCGCCATCCGGGTACGGCAGCGCAGCGACGACAGTTGATCGGTGGGGCGTTCGACGGTCGTGGCGCGATAGTCGATGTCTATGGCTTTGATGCAGATAGACGACTGGTGTCTATGGCACGGCGGCGCGATAATCAGGTCTGATCATTGATCGACCCCCCGCCAGAGGAACCCGCCATGCACAAGACCCGCAACGACATCCCCGCCAAGACGCGCAAGAAGGTCGTCGAACTGCTGAACGCCCGGCTCGTCGACGCCATCGACCTGTCGATGCAGGCCAAGCAGGCCCACTGGAATGTGAAGGGCCCGAACTTCATCGCGCTGCACGAGCTGTTCGACAAGGTCGCCGAGAATGCCGAGGGCCATGTGGACGCCCTCGCCGAGCGGATCACCGCGCTCGGTGGTACGGCACTCGGCACGCTGCGTGTGGTGTCGGCGAAGAGTTCGCTGAAGCCCTATCCGGAGAACATCTTCACGGGGCCGCAGCATCTCGCAGCGCTGGCCGATGCGCTCGCCGCCGCAGCCAAGGCGTCGCGGCAGGCGATCGAGGTCGCCGACGATCTCGACGATGAGGTGACCGCCGATCTTTTCAATGAAATCACGGCCGGCCTCGACAAGGACCTCTGGTTCCTCGAGGCGCACCTGCAGTGACCTTCCCGCGCGGCGCCGGCCATCATCAGATGGCTGGCGTCATGCGCGCCGCGCTAGACTGTCTCCCCGGAGCCGCATCCTCAAGGAGACCCCCATGGCAGACCCGCAGATCGCCAGCCGTACCCCGATAGCCGTCGACGTCGAAGAGGGCAAGTCCTATTGGTGGTGCACCTGCGGCAAGTCCGCCAAACAACCGTTCTGCGACGGTTCCCACAAAGGCTCGGAGTTCGCGCCGCTCAAGTACGAGGCCACCCGTAGCGGTACCGTCTGGTTCTGCGGCTGCAAGCGCACCGCCAACGCGCCGCTCTGCGATGGCGCGCACAAGAAGCTGCCCTGACACGCACCCCGCACGGCGACGCGACCCGGATGCATCTTCGCAGCGCCCTCAGCGGTTCCGTGCTGCAGCTGTCCGTCGAGGATGACTGGACCGCCAGCACCCTGCCCCTGATCGCGCCGCAACTCGATGCGCTCGAATTCGCAGGCCTCGATGGCCTCGAGATCGACGCGGCCCGCGCGGCGACGATCGACCTCTCGGGCGCTTGGTTGCTGCATGACCTGTCGAGTCGCGCCGAGGCCAACGGTCTCGCCGTGGTCTGGACGGGTGGCGCGCCACCCCCGACGGTCGCGCTCGTGGACGGCACGCTCGGCACCGGGAAGGGCCCTGACTTCATCCGTCCCGCGGCGGCGGAGTTCCGTCCCATCACGGCGATCGGGCGTACGGTGGTGGAGCGCTGGGCCGGTCTCCAGGATGGGTTGGCCTTCACCGGCGAGGCGGCTGTCCGCATGTTGCGCGGCATCCCTTGGGTGAAGTCCTGGCGGCTGATCTCGGTCGCGCGTCATGTGTATGAGACCGGCATCAAGGCGATACCGATCGTCGCGCTGATCGCCTTCTTGATCAGCGTCATCCTCGCCTACATGAGCGCCGAACAGTTGATGAAGTTCGGTGCGGACATCTTCGTGGTCGACCTCATCACCATCGCGGTGTTGCGCGAGATGGGGGTGCTGCTCACGGCGATCATCGTCGCGGGCCGATCCGGCAGCGCCTTCGCCGCCGAGATCGGTGCGATGAAGCTCAACGAGGAGACCGACGCCCTGCGCGCGATCGGCATCTCGCCGATGGAGGTGCTGGTGTTGCCGCGGGTCATCGGTCTGGTCATCGCCCTGCCGCTGCTCACCGTGGTCGCCGACGCGGTGGGCATCCTCGGTGGCGCCTTGCTCTGCTACAGCCTCCTAGACATGCCTTTCGTGCAGTATTTCCAGCGGGTGCATGAGACGGTGGGCGCGTGGACCTTCTGGGTCGGGATCATCAAGGCGCCCGTGTTCGCGCTGCTGATCGCCGGTGCCGGCGCCTACCGCGGCATGCAGGTCCGCGGATCTTCACGCGAACTCGGTCGTCTCACCACCATGGCGGTGGTGCAGGCGATCTTCCTCGTGATCCTCGCCAACGCGATGTTCGCGGTGCTGTTCATGGAGATGGGGATATGAGCGGGGGTGTCGGCGAGCAGGCCGCTGTCGGACCGGCGATCGAAGCGCTCGGCATCATCAACCGTTTCGGCTCGCAGACCGTGCACGATGGCCTCGACATGTCGGTCGTCCCGGGCGAGGTGTTCGGCATCGTCGGTGGATCAGGATCCGGCAAGAGCGTGCTGCTGCGCACCATCCTCGGCCTGCACCGGCCGCAAGGCGGCGAGGTGCGTTTCTTCGGCACCGACCTCACCCGCCTCTCCGACCGTGAACTGCGCGCGGTCAAGGCGCAGTACGGGGTCACCTTCCAAGCCGGTGCATTGTTCAGCTCGCTCACCGTGCTGCAGAACGTGCAGTTGCCGATGATCGAGCACCTGCAGTTGCCGCCGCGCGCGCTCGATGAGCTCGCGATGCTGAAGGTACGCCTCGTCGGACTGCCGGCGGAGGCCGCCTGGAAGTTCCCGGCACAGCTCTCGGGCGGCATGGTCAAGCGCGCGGCGTTGGCTCGTGCGCTCGCACTCGACCCGCGGCTGCTGTTCCTCGACGAGCCGACCTCAGGGCTTGACCCGATCGGAGCCGCCTCGTTCGACGAGCTGGTGATGGGCCTGCAGCGCGAGTTGGCGCTCACCATCGTGATGATCACCCACGATCTCGACAGCATCTTCCGCACCTGCAACAGGGTCGGTGTGATCGTCGACCGCAAGATGGTGTCCGGGACGCTCGCAGAGATCGCTGAGAACCCGCATCCTTGGATACAATCGTATTTCCACGGCGACCGCGCTCGCCGCTTCGAGGTGTCCCATGGAGCGTGAGGCGAACTACACCGCAGTCGGCGCCTTCGTGCTGCTGGTGGCGGCGCTCGCAGGGGCGTTCGTCTATTGGTACTCGGACGCCCGAAATGCGCGTTCCTACGAGCGCCACGAGATCTACTTCGAGGGGTCGGTCAGCGGCCTCACCGTGGGCAGCACGGTGCGCTACCTCGGCGTCGATGTCGGTCGTGTGGCCGCGATCCGCATCGATCGGCGCTCGGCTTCCCGTGTGCAGGTGATCGTCGACCTCGACGACTCCACCCCCATCGCCGAGAAGACCGTCGCGGAGCTCTCGCTGCTCGGCGTCACGGGGCTTCTTTACATCGATCTGCTCGGCGATGCGGGCAACAAGCGCCTCGCCGCGGCCGTCCCGGGCGAGCAGTTCCCGGTGATCCGCTCGGTACGCTCGAATTTCGATACGCTGTTGAGCGGTGTGCCGGAGATGCTGGGACGGGCGTCCGATGTGGCGCAGCGTGCCGGCCGCGTGTTGGCCGACGAGAACATCGAAGCGTTGTCGACGCTGATCGCCAATCTCGATCGTGCGGGCCGCGATCTGCCGGCGACGATGCGTGAGACCGACGCCTTGGTGCGCGACCTACGCTCGACCGTCAAGGAGCTGGGCGCTGCCGCGACGGCCCTGCGCGAGACGACCGAGGCGACGGCGCCCGGCATCCGCGAGACCGTGCAGCGGCTCGGTGTGGTGGCGGAGAACCTCGCCTCCAGCAGCGCACAGCTCGACCGTTTCATGACGGACAACGCCGGGTCGGTCTCCGAGTTCACGCGCACCGGTCTGCCAGAGATCGAGCGCTTGGTCGAAGAGAGCCGTGCGGCCGCCGATGAACTGCGCGCCCTCAGCCGTTCCCTGCGCGACGATCCTTCGCAGTTGCTCTATCCACCGTCGCCTCGAGGCGTCGAGGTGCCACGATGACACGATCTGCATGGCTTGCCGCACCGGCTTTCTGCGGCCTCGCATTGCTGAGCGGTTGTGGCAGTTTGCTCGGCAGTCGCGAGTCGGCTCCCGTCACCTATGTGCTGCGTCCGTCCGTCGCGGCGGTGGCCGTGCCCGCCACCGGTACCAAGTCACTGCAAGTGCAGCGGGTGGTGGTCGCACCCGGTTATGCGCGCGATGAGATCCTGCGTACCGAACCGGATCGTCGCCTCGGGCAGTACGCCTCGAGCCGTTGGCCGGATGCGCTGCCCGCGGTCGTCGAACGATTGGCGGTGGATGCGGCGCGCGGATCCGGCGCGTGGTCGGTGGTGCATGACGCGGCTGCGCCGCTCCCCGCGACCGAATTGCTGCGCCTGACCGTGCGGCGTTTCGACGCGGAGTACACCGTAGAGGGGCGTGCGCCGACGGTACGGGTGGTCATCGATGCCACCGTCTCGCGGCGCAGCGATCGAGCCTTGCTCTCGGCCTTCACGGTCGAGACGTCAGCGCAGGCCGCCGACGATCGGATGTCGGCCATCGTCGCAGCGTTCGATGAGGCAGCGGGTGTGGCCATGGAGCGCATCACGCGTCAGGCTGCAGCGGCACAATAGCGCGTCGCCTACGCACCGCACACGACGGATGTCCGTCACGGTGCCGCCGTCGCGGCCTCCAGTTCTGCTCCGAGGGCCAGCCAACGCTCCTCGAGCGCCTCGATCTGCGCCGACAACTGCGCGTGGCGCAAGGGCAGTCCGCGCGCAGCGTCCGTGCTCGCGGCGTACAACGCGGGGTCGGCGAGCTGCGCTTCCATCGCTGTCCGCTCGGTGTTGCGGCGCTCGAGATCCTCTTCGATGCGGCGCATCTCTGCACGCAACGGTGTCAGACGATTGCGCCGTTCCGCGTCGAGGCGCCGCTGCTCACGGCGATCGGCGGCGGTGAGCGGCGCGGTATCCATCGCCGTGTCGCCCCCGATGCCGGATGGGACGCTGGTCGCGGCATCCTCGCCTTGACCGAGCCAACGCGCGTAGTCGGCGAGGTCGCCGTCGTAGGGTTCGATGCGGCCGGCGCGCACCCGCACGAACTCATCGCACACGCCGCCGAGCAGCCCGCGGTCATGCGACACCAGCACCACGGCGCCTGCGAACTCCTGCAGCGCGACCAACAGCGCATCACGCATCTCATGGTCGAGGTGGTTGGTGGGTTCGTCGAGCAGCAGCAGGTTCGGACGGCGGGCCACGAGGATGGCGAGCGACAGCCTCGCGCGTTCGCCGCCGGAGAACCGGCCCACCGGCTCGAACACGCGATCCCCGCGGAAGCCGAACGAGCCGAGATGGTCGCGCTGTTGTTGCTCGGTCCATCCGCGCGCCGGTCCGCCACGGCGTGCGAGCTGACCGATCGCACTGTCGCCCGGGTCGAGCTGGTCGACTTCGAGCTGTGCGAAGAATCCGACTTCGAGGTCGGGCGCAGCGGTGCGGTTGCCACTGAGCGGCTCCAGATCGCCTGCGAGTGTACGGACCAGCGTGGATTTGCCCGCACCGTTGCGGCCGAGGATGCCGAGGCGCATACCGGGCCGGACCGACAACCGGATGTCGCTGAGCACGGCCCGACCTGGATAGCCGGCGGCGACCCGATCGAGCACCACGAGCGGTTCGGGCAGCCTTGCGGGTTCGGCGAACGACCATTCGAACGCCGACTCGCCTTGCTGTTCGATGATCGACGGCAGGCGCTCGAGCCATTTGATGCGGCTTTGGGCTTGGCGGGCTTTGGTGGCTTGTGCGCGGAAACGGTCGATGAAGCTCTGTACCCTGGCGGTCTCGCGCCGCAGCTTCTCGTTGACGGCCTGTTGCTGCGCCAGACGCGCCGCGCGCAGCGTCTCGAAACGGCTGAAGTCCCCGGCGTAGGAATCGATGCGTCCGCCCTGGATGTGCAGCACGCGGCCGACGACGGCATCGAGGAAGTCGCGATCGTGCGAGACCAGCAGCAGCATGCCGCGATAGCCCTGCAGCCAACGCTCCAGCCACAACACGGCGTCGAGATCGAGGTGGTTGGTCGGTTCATCGAGCAGCAAGAGCTGCGACGGGCACATCAGGGCGCGTGCGAGGTTGGCGCGCATGCGCAGCCCGCCGGAGAACTCGGCGATCGGCCGATCGATCGCCGCAGCCTCGAAGCCGAGCCCATCGAGCAGCGCGGCCGCGCGACTACGCGCTGTGTAACCCCCGAGGTGATCGTACTCGCCGAGCCAGCGGGCTTGCGCGAGACCATCGCCGGCGTGCTGCGCTGCGGCCAACTGTCGCTCGCAGCTGCGCAGTGCGGCATCACCGTCGATCACGTGTTCGACCACCGGCTGCTGCGAGTGCGGCAGTTCCTGCGAGACCACGGCGATGGTCAGTCCCGGCGGGCACTCGAAGTCCCCTTGGTCCGGCGCGACCGTGCCCTGCAGCAGGGCGAGCAGCGTGGATTTGCCGCAGCCGTTACGGCCGACCACACCGATCTTCTCGCCTTGCAACAGGCTGAGCGTGGCGTGTTCGATGAGGGGTTCGGGGCCGCGTCGCAGGCGGACATCGCGCAGGTTGATCACAGGCCGATTTTAGGCGTTCTGCGGGTCTGCGGGACGCTGTTCCAGCAGGTCGCGATGCATCCGGTATGCTTCGTCCCGTGATGCCACGCCTTGACGACACCGGCTTCCGCCCGCTCGATGCGCAGGAACTCACCGGCCGAGCGCGCACCCATCTGCTGCAGCTCGAGTCGCCACGCTGCCTGCTGCACGCCGCCGTGGCGGGTCCGTTCCTGGCGCTGCACGCCGCCGCCGCACACGATGGCATCGATCTCAGGCCGGCCTCGTCGTTCCGCGATTTCGACCGTCAGTGCCTCATCTGGAACGAGAAGTTCCGCGGCGATCGTCCACTGCTCGACCGGTCGGGGCAGGTGATCTTGGCAGCGTCGCTGCCGGTCGCGGAGCGCATCGAGGCGATCCTCGCGTGGTCGGCGCTGCCCGGTGCCAGCCGCCATCATTGGGGCACCGACCTCGATGTCTACGATGCCGCGGCGCTGCCTGCCGACGAGCGGCCCCGGTTGGTGCCGGAGGAATATCGGGAGGGCGGCCCGTTCGCGCGGCTCGATGCTTGGCTTACGAGCCATGCGGCGCGCTTCGGGTTCTTCCGGCCGTATGCCGCCGAGCGGGGCGGTGTCGCGCCCGAACCTTGGCATATCAGCCATGCCCGCGTTGCAGAGGACTGTCTGGCGCGGCTCGATGCCGCGGTGCTGCGTGAGGCGCTGTCGTCGGTCGAACTGGAAGGCGCCGGCGAGATCGACCGGCGTATCGACGACTGGCACGCGCGCTTCGTCCGCGCCGTGGACGCTGCGCCGGCGGCGGCGTTGATGGCGAGCCTGTCGCCCGTGTCAGCGCGTGAACTCGGCGATGACGGGCGTATGGTCTGAGGGTCGTTCGGCACGCCGCGGCTCGCGGTCGATGTGACAGCCGCTGCAGCGCGCCGCGAGGGCGGCATGGGCGAAGATCAGGTCGATGCGCAAGCCGTGATTGCGACGGAACGCGCCTTGGCGGTAGTCCCACCAGCTGAAGCTGCCTTCGGCTTGGTCGAAACGCCGGAACAGGTCGATGAAGCCCGCGTCGGCGATCCGTTGCAGGGCTGCACGCTCTTCGGGGCTCACATGTACGCCGCCCGCCCATTTGACCGGGTCGTGCACATCGCGGTCTTCCGGGGCGATGTTGAAGTCACCGAGCACGACCAGGTTCTCGCGCCGACCGAAATCGCCGCCGAGCCAGTCCGCCAAGGCAGCCAGCCAGCCGAGCTTGTAGGCGAACTTGTCGCTGCCGAGTGCCTGTCCGTTCGGTACATAGAGATCGAGCACCGTGAGCCCTGCCGTCTCGACCGCAAGCACGCGTCGCTGCTCGTCCGGGAACCCCGGCAGCTCGGTGGCGAGCACGGTGATCGGCTCGCGCGACAGCACCGCGACGCCGTTGTAGGTGCGTTGGCCAGCATAGGCGCTGTGGTAACCGAGCGCTGTGAGATCGGCGGACGGAAAATCCGCATCGGTGGTCTTGGTCTCCTGCAACGCGATGATGTCGGGGGTGGTCGCCGCAGACCATTCGGCCAATTGCGGCAGGCGGACCCGCAGCGAGTTCACGTTCCAGGTGGCGATGCTCAAGGTGTCCATGTCCATAGGTTAATCCACCCCGTGCCCCGCTGCGCGGACCGCGTGTAGGATGTCGTCATGCAAACTTCTAGATACGACCTGGTGGTGATCGGCGGTGGCAGCGGTGGGCTCGCCTGCGCGCAGCGCGCGGCGGAGTACGGTGCGCGCGTGGCGATCGTGGAGTCGGCACGCCTCGGCGGCACCTGCGTCAATGTGGGCTGTGTGCCGAAGAAAGTCATGTGGAACGCAGCGCAGATCGCGCATGCCGCTCACGATGCTGCGCACTACGGCTTCGATCTCACGCTGGGCGGTCACGATTGGTCGGCGTTGCGGACGGCGCGTGACGCCTACATCGCGCGGTTGAACGGCATCTACGAACGCAACCTCGGCAACCGCAAGGTCGATCTGTTCCGCGGCCATGCAGCGTTCGTCGCACCGAACGAGGTCCGTGTCGGAGACACGCTGCTCGAAGCGCCGCAGGTGGTCATCGCGACCGGGGGTCGTCCTTCGGTGCCGGCGATCCCGGGTGCGGAGCACGGCATCACCTCGGACGGGTTCTTCGAACTTGCCGATCGGCCGCAGCGGGTGGCGGTCGTGGGCAGCGGCTATATCGCGGTAGAGCTCGCCGGCGTGTTCGCTGCGCTCGGCAGCGAGGTGACCATGGTGCTGCGCCGCGACCGCGTGCTGCGGAATTTCGAGGCCATGTTGGGAACGGGGTTGCGCAAGATCATGGAGGACGACGGCGTCACCTTCCTCGATCACGCAACGCCGCAGGCGCTCGACCGAGACGCCGACGGCACGCTGCGGCTCGCGCTGCAGGACGGTCGGATCGCAGGTCCTTTCGATGCGGTGCTGTGGGCCATCGGTCGCGAGCCGGCGGTCGAGGGTCTCGGGCTCGAACGGGTCGGTGTGACGCGCGATGCGGCCGGTTTCATCCCGGTCGATGCGCTGCAACAGACCGATATCCCGGGCATCCACGCCATCGGCGACGTCACCGGTCGCGCGCAATTGACGCCGGTCGCCATCGCAGCGGGACGACGATGGTCCGATCGGGTGTTCGGCGGCATGACCGACCGGCGCCTCGATTACTCGGACATCCCGACCGTGGTCTTCAGCCATCCCCCGATCGGCACGGTGGGTCTCTCGGAGGCCGAGGCCTTGGCGCATCACGGTGCCGCGGCGGTGAAGGTCTATACCTCGGGCTTTGTGCCGATGTACCACGCGCTGACGCCGCGCAAGCCCCGCGCCGAGATGAAGCTGGTGACGGTGGGGCCGGAGCAGCGCATCGTCGGCTGCCATGTGATCGGCGCAGGCGCCGACGAGATGTTGCAGGGTTTTGCGGTGGCGCTGCGCATGGGCGCCACCAAGCGCGACTTCGACGATACGATCGCGATCCACCCGACGAGCGCCGAGGAATTCGTCACGATGCGTTGAGCGGCGCCAGCAGCCAACGAGAGGCGAATCTACGGCAAGGATGCCCGGAATACATTGACCGCCGCTGCGCCCTCGGCGAGGGGTCTGCAGTCTTCCAGTGCCATGTCGAGTTTGGCGAGCACGCGCATCGAGCGCGTGTTGTCCGGCGAGGTGATGGCCAACACCTCGGTGAGGCCGAGTGCGTCCCGGCTGTGGGCCAACACGGCGCGCCCGGCTTCGGTCGCGATGCCCGCCCCCCAACCCACAGGCAGCAAGGCAAAGCCGAGATCCGGTAGCGGCAGGGTGTCGCGTCGCACCAAGCCGCACATGCCGACGACCGTCTGGTCGCTCCGCAACGCCACGCGCAACAGCCCGTGACCGTGCCTGCGATAGCTCGCCATGGGGCCTTCGCGCAGGTAGCGGCGGGCGTCATCCAGCGTCCGAACCCCACGATCACCGATGAATTCGTGGAACGAGGGCTCGTTGAGCAGCCGCAGCACGAAGGGTGCGTCCTGCTCGGTGAACTCCCGCAAGGCGAGGCGGGGGGTGTCGATGACGATCGCGGTCGTGTCAGGGGTCATGGCGGTCGTTGGCGGTCGGGCGGCGTCACCGGATAGTACGCCGACAGCGTCACCGGTGATAATGGACCATGCGCAACTTGGTCCTCGTCCTCGTCGATCAGCTCGACCGTCGCTCCGCGGCCTTCGACGGCTTCGATCCGGCGCAGGACCGGGTGTGGATGGCCGAGGCGCCTCACGATTCGACCCCGCTGCGCTCCAGCCTCGTCCGCATCGCGCTGTTCCTCGCCTGCATGCGCCACTTCCGCGATGCACTGCGCGATGAAGGGATGGTCGTCGAGTACAGTCCGCGCAGTCGTGGCGGCAGCCTGGCCGAGATGCTGGCAGCGGATTTAGCGCGGCTGCGTCCGCAGGCCGTGGTGTTGATGGAGCCCGGGGATTGGGGCCTGCGCGAGGCGCTGCGTGGCGTGCTCGGCGAGTCGGGCGTGCAGGTGCTCGAGCGCGAGGACCGCCATTTCCTCTGCTCGGGTGACGGATTCGCCGCCCATGCCCGCGGCCGCAAACAGCTGCGCATGGAGTTCTTCTACCGCGAGATGCGTCGCCGACACGGTGTGCTGCTCGATGCCGAGGGTGAGCCCGAAGGCGGCGCGTGGAACTACGATGCCGAGAACCGCAAGGCCTTCGGTCGCGAGGGACCGGGTGCGCTGGGTCTCGTCGCGCCGGTCGCTTTCGCGCCCGACGCACTGACGCGCGAGGTGCTCAAGGAGGTCTCGGCGGCCTATGTGGACCATCCCGGCGCGCTCGCCGACTTCGACTGGCCGGTGACCCGCGAGCAGGCGCTGCAGGCGCTCACCGATTTCGTCGACCACCGGCTTGCGGCGTTCGGCGATTGGCAGGATGCGATGTGGACGGGTGAGCCTTGGTTGTTCCATTCGCGGATCTCTGCGGCGCTCAACCTCAAACTGCTCGATCCGCGCGAGGTGTTGACGGCTGTCGAGGCCGCGTATCGGGCGGGTCGTGCACCGCTTGCAGCCACCGAGGGCTTCATCCGCCAGGTGCTCGGTTGGCGCGAATATGTGCGCGGCATCTACTGGCTGCAGATGCCGGATTACCTCGAGCGCAACTCGCTCGGTGCGGTGCAGCCGCTGCCGGCGCTTTATTGGAGCGGCGACACCGACATGGTCTGCCTGTGCGAGGCGGTAGGGCAGACGCTGCGCTACGGCTACGCCCACCACATCCAACGACTGATGGTCACCGGACTGTTCGCGCTGTTGGTCGGTGTCGATCCGCGCGAGGTACACCGGTGGTACCTCGCGGTCTACGTCGATGCGCACGAGTGGGTCGAACTGCCGAACACGCTCGGTATGTCCCAGTATGCCGACGGCGGCGTGATGGCCTCCAAGCCCTATATCGCATCCGGTCGCTACATCGATCGTATGAGCAACCATTGCCGTGGGTGCCGCTACGATCCGGCGCTCTCCACCGGTGAGAAGGCCTGCCCGTTCACCACGCTTTATTGGGATTTCCTGCTGCGCCACGAGACGAGGCTTGCCGCCAACCCGCGCATGGGCATGCAGGTGCGCAACCTCGGACGCTTGGACGCCGAGGCGCGCGAAGCCATCCGCCAGCAGGCTTCAGTGCTGCGAGGGCGCCTGAGCAGCGCCTCGCCCGACAGTCCGACGACCCGTCCGTAGCGCCCTCGGTCCGTAGTAACCTACGCCCATGACCTCCGCTGCACTCAATCTCACACAGCGCTTCCCGAAGCGCCGTGCCTTCATCACGGGAGCTGCGAGCGGTCTCGGGCTTGCTTGCGCCGAGTCCTTGGCCCGCGAGGGCTGGCAACTGTTCCTGACCGACGTCGACGCCGGGCGTCTCGATCTCGTCGCGCAGAGCTTCCGGCGCGATGGCGCGCAGGTGATGTCATCACCTTGCGATGTCCGTGACGCGGCAGCCGTGCAGGCCGTGGTGGATGCAGCGGTCGAGGTCGCAGGTGGGATCGATGTCGCGATCCACTGCGCCGGTGTCTCGGTGGCCGGCCGCTTCCACGAGACCTCGCCGGAGGACTGGGATTGGTGCTTCGACATCAATGTGAGCGGCGTGGCGAACTCCTGCCGGGCGGTGATCCGCCACATGGCGCGCGGACCGGGCGGCCTGATCATCAACATCGCGAGCGTCGCCGGTTTCTGCGCAGGTCCGCAGATGTCGGCCTACAACGCCTCGAAGGCCGCGGTGATCGCGTTGAGCGAGACGCTGATGCAGGAGTACGGGGGCTACGGTGTACGCACGATGGTGGTGATGCCGGCGTTCTTCCGCACCAGCATCATCGACAACGGCCGCGGCCCCGCACGGGTGCTCGATGCCGCCCGCAAGCTGGTCGAGAGGTCCAACCTCGAGGCCCCGGAGGTCGCCGAGGCGATCCTGATGGCGGCCTCCCGCGGACGCACGCATCTCGTCTATCCGCCGAAGTACCGGGGCCTCTGGTGGCTCAAGCGCTTCATGCCGCAGCGTTGGCACCAGATCTTCCCGCGCTTGACCCGGCGCTGACCATCCTTCCCGAGGCATCCATGCTGGCACCCTTCCACCTCGCGATACCGGTGCACGACATCGCTGCCGCGCGCGCGTTCTACGGCGTCCGTTTCGGCTGTCCCGAGGGCCGCTCGGCCGCCGAATGGGTCGATTTTGATTTCTTTGGGCACCAGTTGGTCGCCCACCTCGATCCGTCGCGCGAGGCCTTCGTGCCTGCCGCGCACAGCAACCGCGTCGATGGCCACGATGTGCCGGTGCCGCATTTCGGTGTGGTGCTCGGCTGGCAGGATTGGCAAGGCTTGGCGGCACGCCTGGTCGCCGAGGGCACCGATTTCATCATCTCGCCCGGCATCCGTTTCGCCGGCGAGGTCGGCGAACAGGCGACCTTCTTCCTGTACGACCCCTCGGGCAACGCGCTCGAGTTCAAGGCCTTCCGCGACCCGTCACGGCTGTTCGCCAGATGATGCGGGTCGATCGCGGAGACGGTGTGTGAGCATGCGATCAGGGTCGGATCATCGGATCGCGGTGGGTGATGGGATCTCGCTCTTCTGCGGCGACCATGCCGGCCCTGCGCCGGTGTTGTGTCTGCCCGGTCTGACGCGCAACAGCCGCGACTTCGGACCCTTGGCGCAGCATCTGTCGTCAGGTCGGCGGGTCTTGACCCCCGATCTGCGCGGCCGCGGTCGCTCGGACCGCGACCCGGACTGGCGTCGCTATCGTCTCGATGTGTATGTCGCCGACATGATCGCGTTGCTCGACCATCTGGACATCGAGAAGGTCGTGGTGATCGGTACCTCCTTGGGGGGCTTGGTGGGGATGTTCATGGCGGCAGGTCATCGCGGGCGTGTCGCGGGGCTCGTGATGAACGATATCGGCCCGGAGCTCGATCCGCGCGGGATGCAGCGCATCGCGAGCGGCATGGATAAAGTCCGCCCTGTCGCGAGCTGGGCCGAGGCGGCAGCCGATGCCCGTGCGGCGAACGCCTCTGCGCTGCCGGATTTCGACGACGCCGATTGGTCGCGTTTCGCGCGGGCGGTCTACCGTGAAGAAGCCCCGGAGCGGATCGTCCGCGATGTGGATCCCATGGTCGGTCGGGCGCTGCTCGAATCGTCGGTCTCGGCGCCTGATTTTTGGGCGGCGTTCGCCACCCTGCAGGGTCTGCCGGTCCTGTGCTTGCGCGGTGCGACCAGCGATGTGCTCTCGGCCGACACGGTGCATCGCATGCTGCGCATGATGCCGGGCATGCACGCCGAGACCATCGAAGGTCGAGGTCATGCGCCGACGCTCGATGAACCCACGAGCAGGGCGGCGCTCGATCGGTTCCTGGCGCGGGTCTGAGAGCCTGACGGACCGGGTCGGTCGGCAAGACCGCAGGGTCTGTTCGGTTACACTTCAGCGGGCTTTCAGGAGACCGCATGCAACACTCCGCCGTAACCCTCGCGACCATGGTCCTCTACATGGCGGTCTGCCTCGGTCTCGGGATGCTGGCTTGGCGCCGTACCCGCACGCTCGGGGATTTCATCCTCGGGGGGCGCAGCCTCGGTAGTTGGGTGACGGCCCTCAGCGCCCAAGCCACCGATATGAGCGGTTGGCTGTTGATGGGCTTGCCGGGTCTCGCGTACGCCTCGGGGTTCGATTCGGTCTGGCTGCTGCTGGGCCTCGCGGTCGGGACTTGGCTCAACTGGCGCTGGGTCGCCGCCCCGCTGCGCGAGGCGACGGAGCGGCTCGGTGACGCACTGACCCTGCCTGATTACTTTGAACGCCGTTTCGAGGACGGCAGTCGTCTGCTGCGGGTGCTGGCGGCGACTTTCATACTCGTGTTCTTCGTCTTCTACACCAGTTCCGGGTTCGTGGCGGCCGGTCGCCTGTTCGAGGCGCTCTTCGGCTTGCCCTATGTCGAAGCGATGCTCTGGGGGACTGCGGCCATGCTGGCCTATACCTTCCTCGGGGGCTTCCTCGCCGTGTCCTGGTCGGATGTGCTGCAAGGCTCGCTGATGTTCGTCGCCTTGGTGATGGTGGCCGCGCTCGGGCTCGCGCTGGTCGGTGGTCCAGGCGAGACCGTGACGCGGCTCCAGGCGCTCGATGCCTCGTTGCTCGACCCGTTCGCAGCCGATGGCGGGCAGACGCTCGGAGCGGTGGGCATCCTTTCTTTGGTCGCCTGGGGGCTCGGCTACGCCGGACAGCCGCACATCCTCGCGCGTTTCATGGCGGCGAGGTCGGTCGCCCACATCGCGACTGCGCGGCGGGTCGCGATGGTTTGGGTGATCGTCGTGCTGGTCGCTGCGGTGATCGTCGGGCTCACCGGTCGGCTGTTGTTGCCGCAGACCCTCACCGGCGCGGACATCGAGAAGGTGTTCATCGTGATGTCCACCACCTTCCTGCATCCCGTGCTGGCGGGGGTATGCCTGGCGGGCGTCTTGGCCGCCATCATGAGCACCGCCTCGGCGCAGCTGCTGGTCGCTTCGTCGGCGTTCGCCCAGGATTTCTATGGCAGCCTGTTCCGCCGCAGCGCAGGCCGCGCCGAGTTGCTGTGGGTCGGGCGATCCGCCGTGCTCGGTATCGCAGCGCTCGCGTTCGTGCTGGCGCTCGACCCGGACAGCACCGTGCTCGGCCTCGTATCCTGGGCTTGGGCAGGCTTCGGAGCCGCCTTCGGCCCGGCGATCATCCTCTCGCTCTATTGGCCGCGCATGACCCGCAACGGGGCGCTCGCCGGCATCCTCGTCGGCGGTGTGACGGTGATCCTCTGGAAGCAGCTGGCAGGCCTCGGTGGGATCTTCGCGATCTATGAGCTGTTACCGGGGTTCCTGCTGTCCGCGTTCGCCATCCTGGTGGTGAGCCGCCTCAGCGCGCCGCTGGGTCGCCCCTCGGCGATTTGAGCCTGTCATGCGTCCGGCTGCCGCGTTGCGCATCGCGACTTGTCGACCGTTGCCGGAGCCCGATCAGGACGAGGACCTCTTGCTCGAGGCCTTGCGTGCCGCGGGTATCGATGCCGTGATGGCCGGTTGGCGTGGCGGCGGCACGGACTGGCGGGAGCCGGTGCCGACGCTGCTGCGCTCGACCTGGGATTATCTGCATGCCGTCGACGACTTCGAGGCTTGGGTCGGTGTCGCGGCTGCGGCCGCGCCGCTGTGGAACCCACCGGCGGTGTTGTTCGGCAATCTGCACAAACGCTATCTGCTCGGACTCGCGGCACGCGGCGTGCCGGTGACGCCCACGGTGCTGCTGCCGAGGGGCGAACCCCGCAGGTTGTCGGCGATCGCCGCCGAGCGTGGATGGCAGGATCTGGTGCTGAAGCCCGCGATCGGCGCGGCGTCCTTCGAGACCCATCGGCTGCGGCCCGGTGCTGGCGCCCCTTCGGCTTGGGCACAGGCTGATTCGTTGTGCGCGCGTCTGGTCGCTGCACGGGACATGCTGGTGCAGCCTTATCTGTCCTCCGTCGAAGGGCATGGCGAGCGCGCGTTGGTATGGATCGACGGCGAGTTCACCCATGCGGTGCGCAAGACGCCACGGTTCGCCGACGGCGTCGAACAGGTCTCCGAGGCGCTGCCGATCAGCGCGGCGGAACATGCGCTCGGCACCGCCGCCTTGGCGGGGCTCGAGTCCGAGTTGCTCTACGCGCGGGTGGATGTCGCCCCCGGTGCGGACGGCGCCCCGGTGGTGATGGAGCTCGAACTCATCGAACCCTCGTTATTCCTCGCGCAGTCGCCCGTGGCGCTGCAGCGCTTGGTCGATGCCGTCGTCCGCCGGCTTGGTTGATCCGCCCGCTCGGTTGAACCGTCGGCTGGGTTGAACCGCCGCCGTGACGCAGTGATGTGGTCGCGGCATCAGCCGCCGACGGTCACCCACGCCACCCCTTCCGGGCTTTCGAGGACCGTGCGCGCCTGCACGCGGACATCGCCGCTGCTCAGGGTCCGGACGATCGCCGGCCCGTCGTGGTCGTCCTGGTGGTGGATGGCGAGCGGAAGCCCACCCGCGGTGCGCCGCGTGCAGGGCCAATCTTCGGGTGCGACGCCGTCCGGAACTGCACCGAGCAGTCCCCAGAAGCGCAGGCTCAGTTCCGGGTCGGGCGAGGGTAGGCTGAAGAACGCGCGGTCGCTCGTCGGCAATGCATCGTGGGTGACGGCTTCCAGCAGCGTGATCATCTGGTCGGCAGGATCCCGGAAGCCGAATTCATTGAAAACACCCGGGCCGGTCTTTGCGAAGGCGATGACCATGCCGGCATCCCGGTGTTCCTCGAGCGCGGCGGCGATGTCGGGGTGCACGCAGGTCACCGACGGTGAGGGGAACCGGTACTCGTGCAGACCGATCACGAGAGCGCCATACGATAGCGCCGCATAAGGCTGGGGCCAGACCGGTCGGACCTTCGCCTGCGTCCAGCCTTGCTCGTGCCAGAACCCGATCGAGGCAGCGAGGTCGCCGGTGCTGAGGCTGATCTCGTGGAACCGCCCGAGCGGCAGCCGCTCGCTCAACGATCGATGCCCGCCTGCCACAGCACGAACGCATACTCCTCAGCGACCTCGCGGTAGCGCTCGAAGCGCCCGGATTTTCCGCCGTGGCCGGCCTCCATGTTCATGCGCATCAAGAGCGGGTTGCTGTCGGTCTTCAAGGTGCGCAGACGCGCCACCCATTTGGCCGGCTCCCAGTACTGCACTTGACTGTCCCACAGGCCGCCCGTCACCAACATCGCCGGATAGGCCTGCCGCGACACCTGGTCGTAGGGCGAATAGGACAGCATGTAGTCGTAGACCGCCTTGCCCGAGACCGGGTTGCCCCATTCGTCGAATTCATTGGTCGTCAACGGGATGCTCTCGTCGAGCATGGTCGTGACCACATCGACGAACGGCACATGCGCGACGATGCCTTTGTAATCGCCGGGCGCGAGGTTGGCGATGGCGCCCATCAACAGCCCGCCGGCGCTGCCGCCCATCGCGAACACCCGCCGCGGATCGGCGACCTTCTCGGCGACGAGGAAGCGTGTGACATCTATGAAATCGTTGAAGCTGTTGACCTTCTTCATCAGCTTGCCGTCTTCGTACCAGTCGCGGCCCATCTCCTGTCCACCGCGGATGTGTGCGATCGCGTAGACGAAACCGCGGTCGACCAACGACAGCACCGCCGAGCGGAAGGTCGGGTCGGTCGAGTAGCCGTAGGACCCGTAGGCGTACTGGTAGAGCGGCGCCGTGCCGTCGAGCTTCGTGCCGCGACGGTATAGCAGCGTCACCGGTACGCGCGTGCCGTCACGCGCCGCGGCGAAGCGGAACTCGGCGGTGTAATCCGCGGAGTCGAAACCGCCGAGCACCGGCTCCCGCTTGAGCTCGCGACGCTCGCCGGTACGCATGTCGTAATCGTAGGTGGTCGCCGGTGTGGTCGGTGAGGTGTAGATGTAGCGCAGCAGCGGTGTGGCGGTCTCGGTGTTGGAGCCGAACCCCATCGTGTAGGCGGGGTCGGCGGCATCGAGCAGGAAGTCCCGTCCGTCTTTCCAGCCTCGCACCCGCAGCTTCGACAATCCGCCGGAGCGCTCGTTGACGGCGAGATAATCGTCGAAGACCTCGAAGGACTCGACGAACGCATCGGCGCGATGCGGGATGACATCCTGCCATGCGCTGCGGTCCGCGATCTTGTCGATCGGTGCAGCGACGATGCGGAAGTTGCGCGCCTGCCAGTTGCTGCGCAGCACGAACCGGTCGCCGGCGTCCTCCAACTGATATTCGTGGTCGCGTTCGCGCGGCACCGCGACCTTGAAGTTGAGCGCCGGGTCGGCGGGGTCGGCATAGCGCCATTCCGCGGACACCGTGCTCTGCACCGTGATGAACAGGAAGCGGTCGGACTTCGAGCGAGCGAGCCCCATGTAGAAGCTGTCGTCCTGTTCTTCGTAGACGAGGGTGTCCTGCGCGGGATCGGTGCCGCGGCGGTGCCGATAGACCTTATCGCCGAGCAGCGTCTGCGGGTCTTTGCGGATGTAAAGGAGCGTGGCGTTGTCGTCGGCCCAAGCAAGTGAGGCCTCGACGTCCGACAACACGGTAGGCAGCCACTCGTCGGTCTGCAGGTCTTTGATGCGGATCTGGTACTGACGCCTGCCGACGGTGTCCTCGGCGATCGCGGCCCAGCGGCCATCAGGGCTCACTTCGAGGTTGCCGACTGAATAGAAATCGTGTCCTTTGGCCCGCTCGTTGCCGTCGAGGATGATCGCCTCGGGTGCTTCGAGGCTGCCTTTGCGCCGTGCCAGGATCGGGTACTGTTTGCCGGTCTCGTAGCGTTGGTAGTACCACCAGCCGTTGCGACGCTGCGGCACCGAGGCGTCGTCCTGCTTGATGCGGCCGACGATCTCATCGTAGACCTTCTGCTCCAGCGCCCGATGCGGGGCCATCGCCTTGGCGAGGTGGGCGTTCTCCGCTTCGAGGTAGGCGAGCATGTCCGGGTCGCTGCGTTTGTCGTCGCGCAGCCAGTACCACGGATCGGGGCGGGCGCCGAACGGGGAGGTCACCATGAACGGTCGTCGCTCCGCGAGCGGCGCGCCGTCGGCGGTCGATGGGGCGGGCGCGGTCATGGCCGGCAGGCTGCCGAGCGTGAGCAAAGCGCCGAGTAGCACGGCGGAAAAGGACTTGAGCGGACGGTCATGATGGGACATGGCGGCACGAGTGCTCCAGATCGGGAAACCAAGAGAAGGGTCGACTGCATAATACCCCCGAAGCCGACAGGCCCGTAGCCCCAGCGATGCGGCAGCCGCCGGCGCCAGGTCAACCCGCGACCGGTTGAGCCCGTAAGGCGCGTTCGATCAACAGCATCGCGCCGAGCGATACGCAGGCGAGTGCGGCACAGACCGCCAACGCCGGCACCGGGGTGTCGGTGCGGACGAACCCGAGCCCTTGGACCGCCGCCGCGGCGATCGACTGTTGGGAGAATCCGATCAGTCCGGCGGTGACGCCGGCGTAGCCCGGTGCGAGCCTGACGGCGGTCGCTGTGATGTGCGGCAGCGCGAGCCCTTGCGCGAAGGCGAGCGGCAGCATCGGCCCGAACCAGAACAGCGGGTGGGTGAATCCGGCGAGGACGAATGCGAGCGCGAGCGCGGCAGAGCCCGCTTGCAGCCAGATCCCGAAGCGCGCCACACGGTCGAGGTCGGCGTGACCTTTGAGCCGTGTGACGACCATGTTGCCGAGGAAGTACCCGGCAGAGAGCAGCAGTAGATAGAGGCCGAAGCTCGTGGCGGGCTCCCCGAACATCTCGCTCATGATGTGGGGCGCGATCGAGATGAAGCCGAGATAGACCGCGTAGATCACGCCGGCGTCGATCACGCAGCTGAGGAAGATGCGGTTGCGCAGCACCACGCGTGAGGCTTCGCCGAGTTCGTGGAAGGAGGAGCGGCCGCTCGGCGCACGCGTCTCGGGGAGCGCGACGAACGCCGCCACCCCGATGATCGCGGCGAGCACCACCATCAGCGCGAGCGGTGCGTGCCAGCCCATCGATTCGGTGATCAGACCGCCGAGCCAAGGCGAGATCGCGGTACCGGTCATCATCACCAAGGTGAGGCGTGCGAGTGCGCGGGCGAGCCGCCAGTCAGGGTAGAGATCACCGAGCACGGCACGGGCGACGGTGGCCGTCGCGGCACAGCCGATGGCCTGCAGCGCCCGGGCGAACACCAGCACCTCCAGCGACGGCGCGAGGGCGCCGAGCAACGAACCGATGAGGAAGATGAAGATGCCGCCGATCAGGAGCGGGCGTCGTCCATAGCGGTCCGAGAGCGGGCCGGCCAGCGGGATGCCGATGGCGAACACGATCAGGAACACGCTGATGACGCTTTGGGTGGCTGCGATGGTGTCGCCGAAGTCAGCGCGGATCGCCGGCAACGCCGGCATCAGCATCAGTGACGAGACCGGTCCGAGCGAACTGGCGGCCGCCAACAACGCCGTGAGCCCACGCGAGGCAGGTTCGGCGGCGGGCACGCCGTCATCGATCACTGCGACAGGCCGCCGACACAGACATACTTGAGTTCGGTGTAGTCGTCGATGCCGTGGCGCGAGCCTTCGCGGCCGAGGCCGGATTCTTTGACGCCGCCGAAGGGGGCGACTTCGGTGGAGAAGATGCCGGTGTTGACGCCGACGATGCCGTACTCGAGCGCCTCTTGCACGCGCCAACTGCGCGCGAGGTCACGGGTGTAGAAGTAGGCGGCGAGACCCGCGGCCGAATCGTTGGCAAGGCGCAGGACCTCGGCCTCGTCGGTGAAACGGATCAGCGGTGCGACCGGGCCGAAGGTCTCCTCGCGCGCGACGCGCATACCGGGGGTCACATCGAGCAGCACGGTCGGTTCGTAGAAGTTGCCGCCGAGCGCGTGGCGCTTACCGCCTGCCGCGACGCGTCCACCCTTGGCGAGGGCGTCGGCGACATGGGATTCCACCTTGGCGAGCGCGCGCTCGTCGATGAGCGGACCTTGATCGGTCGGGCCGGACAGACCTGCGCCGACCCGCAGCGCGGATACCGCTGTCACGAGCCGTGCCGCGAACTCGTCGTAGACGCTGGTGTGCACGAACAATCGGTTGGCGCAGACGCAGGTCTGACCGGTGTTGCGGTACTTGCTCGCCATGACGCCCTGCACGGCGGCCTCGAGATCGGCGTCCTCGAACACGATGAAGGGCGCGTTCCCGCCGAGCTCCAGCGAGACTTTCTTCACCGTGCCGGCGCACTGCGCGAGCAGTGTCTTGCCGACCGCGGTCGAACCCGTGAAGCTGAACTTACGCACCAAGGGATTGCCGGTGAGCTCGCCGCCGATCGCTTGGGCGTCGCCGGTCACGATGTTCAGCACGCCGTCGGGCAGGCCTGCGCGACGGCCGAGTTCGGCGAGCGCCAGCGCCGAGAACGGGGTCTGTGGCGCAGGTTTGCAGACGAAAGTGCAGCCCGCGGCCAGTGCCGGGCCGAGCTTGCGGGTGATCATCGCCGCGGGGAAGTTCCAAGGCGTGATCGCAGCGGCGACACCCACCGGCTGACGCAGCACCATCAGCCGCGCATCGGCACGGAAGGTCGGGATGACTTCGCCGTAGACGCGTTTGCCTTCCTCGGCGAACCACTCGAGGAAGGAGGCGGCGTAGCCGATCTCGCCGCGCGCTTCAGCGAGCGGCTTACCTTGTTCGCTCGTCATGATGATGGCGAGGTCATCGGCGTTGGCGATCATCGCCTCGGCGAAGCGGCGCAGCACCGCGGCACGCTCCTTGGCGGTGCGCTTCGACCATTCGGGCAGCGCGCGCGCGGCAGCTTCGATGGCACGGCGCGTCTCGCCGCCGCGCATCACCGGTACGGTGCCGACGACGCTGCCATCGGCGGGGTTGCGGATGTCGACCGTGGCGCCGTCGTCCGCTCTGCACCACGCACCGTCGATGAACGCATCCGATCTGAGCAGCGAGGGATCTTTGAGGTGCATGGTGATGTTCCGGAGGGGGGGGTCAGAGGGAGGCGGTCACACCGTACTGCGCACGATAGTCGCGCAGCGCAGCGAGATGCTCCGCGGCAGGCGCGACAGCGCCGTCCACGGGGTTCGCGAGGATGTCGATGAGGGTGTCGAGGGTCAGCAGGCTGACGCAGCGCAGGCCGAGGTCGGCCTCGACCTCTTGGACGGCGGAGCGTTCACCGCGGCCGCGCTCCTGTCGATCGAGCGCGAGCAGAACCGCGACCGGCTCGGCGCCGGCGGCCCGGATGAGATCGACGGATTCGCGGATCGCGGTGCCGGCGGTGATCACATCGTCGACGATCACGACGCGGCCGGACAACGCGCGCCCGACCACGCGTCCGCCCTCGCCGTGGTCTTTGGCCTCCTTGCGGTTGAACGCCCAGGGCAGGTTGCGGTCGTGATGCTCGGCGAGCGCCGCGACCGTGGCCGCGACCAGCGGGATGCCCTTGTAGGCCGGTCCGAAGAGCATGTCGCAGACGACGCCCGAGTCCGCGAGCGCCGCGGCATAACAGCGGCCGAGGCTGGCGAGCGCGGCGCCGTCGTCGAACAGGCCGGCATTGAAGAAGTACGGGCTCTCACGGCCGGACTTGAGCGTGAAGCGTCCGAAACGAAGGGCGTTGCGCGACAGTGCGAGTTCGACGAAGGCACGTTGGTAAGGCTTCATGCCGCTATGATACCCCGGTGCGCGTCATCACTTTGAATGCCAACGGCATCCGTTCCGCTGCCGCCAAGGGGGCCTTCGCCTGGTTGAGGGATCAGGCGGCCGATGTGGTCTGCCTGCAGGAGACCAAGGCACACGAACCCCAGCTCGTCGGCCATGACATCGAACTGCCGGGCTATCACCGCTTTTTCTGCGATGCCGAGCGTCCCGGCTACTCGGGGACGGCGCTTTACTGCAAGCGCAAGCCGAGCGAAGTGATCCGGGGATTCGGGGTCGAGGAGTTCGACCGCGAGGGTCGTTATCTCGAAGCACGCTTCGGCGCCTTGTCGGTGGTGTCGCTCTATCTTCCCTCGGGGTCATCGGGCCCGGAGCGGCAGGCCTCGAAATTCCGTTTCCTCGAAGCGTTCCCGTCGCATCTGGCAGGGCTGCGCCGACGCCGCAGCGAGTACATCCTCTGCGGCGATTGGAACATCGCCCACAAGGCGATCGATCTGAAGAACTGGAAGTCCAACCAGAAGAACAGCGGCTTCCTGCCCGAGGAGCGCGGCTGGATGGACACCTTGTTCGGCGAGTCAGGCTGGGTCGATGCGTTCCGCGAGGTGGTGCCGGAACCCGATCAGTACACCTGGTGGTCCAACCGCGGACAGGCTTGGGCGAAGAACGTCGGTTGGCGCATCGACTATCAGATCGTGAGCGCTGGACTCGCCGGTGCGGCACGCGCCGCCCACATCCACAAGGCGAGCCGCTTCTCGGACCATGCACCGCTCGTCATGGACTACGACCTTTGAGACGCATCTTGGGAAAGGCCCTGGCACCCATCCGGCCCTATCTCGCGCGCGAACCGTTGGCGGCGTTCTTCGTCGGCATCTCTTCCGGCTTCCCCTACGCGATGATCGGCGCGACGCTCACCACGCGGCTCGCGCAGGACGGCATCGACAAGAAGACGATCACCGCGTTCGCGCTGGCCTTCCTCGCCTACAACCTCAAGGTCTTCTGGGCGTGGATGGTGGATGGCGTACGGCTGCCGCTGCTCGGCCGTCTCGGGCAGCGCGTGTCCTGGATGTTGTTTGCCGGTGCACTCGTCATCGCCGCGGTGATCAACCTCGCCTTGGTCGATCCGAAGGCGGGCTTGCAGGCGACCATCATCGCGGCAGTGCTGGTCGGCGTCGCGGGCGCCACCTTCGACATCGTGATCGATGCCTATCGCATCGAGACGCTGCAGCCTGCGCAGCTCGGCATCGGCTCCGGGATGTCGCAGTACGGTTGGCGCATCGGCTCCGCTGCAGCCGGCGCGGTGGCGCTGCTGATCGCGGCGCGTTCGGGCTGGGAGGCGGCTTACATCGCCTGCGCGGCCTTCGCCTTGCCGGCCATGCTGACGGCGTGGGTGGTGGGTGAGCCCCGGCGACGCGAGATCGTGGCGCGGCAACGCGGGATCGGCGAGGTCTGGCGCGCCATCGAAGGCCCGTTCCGCGATTTCCTGACGCGGCCCGGTGCGGTGCTGGTGCTCACTTTCGTGCTGGTCCACAAGGTCGGCGACACCCTCGCGAACCTCACCTTGCGGCTGTTGTTCAACGATATGGGATACAGCAACGACGAGATCGCGGTCTACGACATCGGCGTCGGGTTCTGGGCGTTCCTCGTCGGCATCTTCGTCGGTGGTCTGCTCTATGCGCGTCTCGGTCTCGCGCGCGCGGTGCTGCTCGCGCTGGTGCTGATGGGCGTCTCCAACCTGAGTTTCGCGGGGCTCGCCGCAGTCGGGCACAGCAACCTCGGCCTCGCCGCCGCGATCGGTTTCGAGAACTTCGCGAGCGGCTACGGTGGCGTGGTGGTCGTCGCCTACCTGTCCGCGCTCTGCAACCTTCGCTACACCGCTGCGCAATATGCCTTGGTGTCGGCCGCCGCGAGCGTCGCCGGCCGGTTGTTGACCGGCACCACGGCGGGCGGTCTCATCGAGTCCTTGGGCTATGTGAAGTTCTACCTGTTGACCACCGTCGCCGCATTGCCCGGCGTGCTACTCTTCTGGTGGATGTGGCGACGGGGTGTCGTCGACGAGGCGCTCGGTACGGCAGGACGCGAAGTGCCCGCATCGGACGGCACGGCGCCCGCTGCGCCTGAATCGCGCCGCTGACCGGTCCGACATGCTCGAACAGTTCCTGAAGTTCTTCGTCGTCTTCTTCGTCGTGGTCGATCCGATCGCGCTCGTGCCCGTGTTCGCGGGTCTGACCGAGGGCGCGACGGCGGCCTATCGCAGGCGCATGGCGGTCAAGTCGGTGCTGGTCGCGACCGGCATCATCATCGGCTTCGCGTTGAGCGGCGCAGGCTTCCTCGGCGCCATGGGCATCAGCATCGACTCGTTCCGCATCTTCGGCGGTCTGCTGCTGTTCCTCGTCGCGCTCGAGATGGTGTTCGCCCGCGAATCCGGCACGCGCACCTCGTCGGACGAACAGGCCGAGAGCCGCCGCCGTGCCGACATCTCCGTGTTCCCGCTGGCCTTTCCCTTCATGTCAGGTCCCGGCGCCCTCACCACCATCCTGCTCTGGTTCGGTCCGGTGTCGGTGGTGCAGGATCCGCTCATGTTCGCGACGCTGCTCGCCGCCGCGCTCGCCGTGCTCGCGATCTCATTCGCCGTGATGCTGGGGGCCGACCGCTTGACGCGGCTGCTGGGCGTGACCGGTACCAATGTCATCAACCGCCTGCTCGGCGTGGTGCTCGGTGCGCTCGCGGTGCAGTTCGTGGTGGACGGCGTACGGGCGAGTTTCGGGATCACGCTGCCGGGTTGATCGGCCTGTCGGTCGGCGCAGCGACCCGCTCGAAGGACAGGTCCCACACACCGTGCCCCAAGCGGTGGCCGCGGCGCTCAAAACGGGTCAGCGCGCGCCAGGTGGGCCTCGGCACGAAACCCGGATCCACGCTTCCGGTTGCGACGCCGCTCGAGGTGCCTGCGGTGTCTGCGGTGACCGCGCAGTTGCGAAGTGAGGGTTCGGCCGACAGCACCTCCAACATCTGTCGAGCGTAGGGCTCCCAGTCCGTCGCGAGCTGCAGACGGCCACCGATGCGCAGGCGCGAGGCGAGCAGTGCCACGAAGTCGGGCTGCACCAGGCGGCGTTTGTGATGGCGCTTCTTGTGCCAAGGGTCCGGGAACAGCACCAACACTTCCTCGAGCGCGCCCGGAGCGATCTGATGCTCGAAGGCCTCCACCGCATCGTGCTGCATCACGCGGAGGTTGCCGAGCCCGGCTTCTTCGGCGCGCAGCAGCAGATGACCGACACCTGCGCGGTGCACCTCGATCCCCAAGAAATCTTTCTCGGGATGCGCCATCGCGAGCGCCAGCAGATTCTCGCCGTTGCCGAAGCCGATCTCCACGACCAAGGCTGCGCGTCGGCCAAAGCGGGCGGTGAAGTCAAGGGACGCAACGGCTGCGGAGCGATCGGCGTCCTGCAGCGGTGGATCGATGCCGAAGCGCGGCCAGCCCTCGGTCAACGCCCGCTCCTGGGCCGGCGTGATGCGTCCGGCGCGCAGCACGAAGCTGCGGATGCTGCGACGCCTGTGGGGCTTGTCCGGATCGTGGTCCATCGACCGGTCAGTATGACAGCAAGCGGACCACGCAAGGCTTGCAGAAATCCGGCCTACTTGCGAAAGTTGCGCCCCCGCGCAACTCGCCTCCAACGGATCCTCGCCATGCCTGATGCCTCCCATACTGAAATCCTGCGCTATGTCGCCGGCGGCCGCGAACTCGCCAGCTACCTCGCCTGGGATCCGGCGCGCGACGGCCAGCGCCCGGGGGTGCTCGTGCTTCCGGAATGGTGGGGGCTCAATGATTATGCGCGACGGCGCGCCCGCGAGCTCGCCGGGCTCGGCTTCGCCGCGCTCGCGGTGGATGTCTACGGCGATGGACGCGAGGCCGCTGACGCCGCCGAAGCCGGTGCGCTGATGGGCGGCCTGTTCACCGACATCCCGGCCTTGAACGAGCGCTTGCGTGCGGCCTACGAGCAGCTGCGCGCGCATCCGCAGGTCGACCCGGAGCGCATCGGCGCGATGGGCTATTGCTTGGGCGGCGCGTTGTCGCTGCACATGGGTCGTCTCGGCATGCCGTTGCGCGGCGTCGTGAGCTTCCACGGCGCGCTCACCGCCGCGCACCAGGCGCAGCCCGGCGAGTTCAAGCCCGCCGTGCTCATCTGCCACGGCGAGGCGGACGGCCTCGTGCCCGCCGAGGACCAGGCGAACTTCCACAAGGAGATGCAGGCGCTCGGCGTCGACTACCAGTTCGTCTCCTACCCCGACGCCAAGCACGGCTTCACGAACCCGGAAGCCACCGAGAAGGGCAAGAAGAACAACCTGCCGCTCGCCTACGACGAGAAGGCCGACCGGCAATCCTGGGAAGACATGAAGGCGTTCTGGTCGAAGGTCTTCCGCTGACCGATCGCGACGCGCCCCGGTGCGCTACTCGTCGAAGCGCAGGTGCTTGACGCTCTTGCCGTGACGACGGATGAGGCGCAGCGCCTCGATGCCGATGCGGATGTGCTTCTCCACGAAGACATCCGTCACCCGCTTGTCCGAGGCCTCGGTCTTCACCCCATCCGGCACCATCGGCTGGTCGCTCACCAGCAGCAGCGCGCCTGACGGGATCGAGTTGGCGAAGCCCGCGGCGAAGATGGTCGCGGTCTCCATGTCGATCGCCATGCAGCGCGTCTCGCGCAGGTATTCTTTGAACTCGTCGTCATGCTCCCAGACGCGGCGGTTGGTGGTGTACACCGTGCCGGTCCAATAATCACTATCGAGATCGCGGATCATGGTCGACACCGCACGCTGCAGGCTGAAGGCGGGCAGGGCGGGGACCTCCGGCAGCAGGTAATCGTCCGAGGTGCCTTCGCCGCGGATCGCCGCGATCGGCAGCACGAGGTCGCCGAGCTGGTTCTTCTTCTTGAGGCCACCGCATTTGCCGAGAAGCAGTACGGCCTTGGGCGTGATCGCCGACAGCAGATCCATCACCGTCGCGGCGTTCGCGCTGCCCATACCGAAGTTGATCATGGTGATGCCGTCGGCGGTCGCGTTCGGCATCGGGCGGTCGCGGCCCACGATGGGCGCACCGGTCTGGGCGGCGAAGAAGTCGAGGTAGTTGCCGAAGTTGGTGAGCAGGATGTGCTCGCCGAAGTCCCCGAGGGCGGTGCCGGTGTAGCGGGGCAGCCAGTTGTCGACGATCTCTTGCTTGGTCTTCATGGGCGTGAAGTTACCACGCAGCCGCCGGGCTGCGAAAAGATGTTGCATGAATGCTATTAAGCATATATGCTATGTCCATGAGTCGCCAGAAAGAAGACCCCGTCTTCAACCGCGTCGAGGAGCTGCGTCTCGCCAAGGGGCTGACGCGCCAGCAACTCGCGGATGCGGTCGGGGTGCACTACCAGACGGTGGGCTACCTCGAGCGGGGCGAATACAGCCCGAGTCTCGTGCTCGCGCTCAAGATCGTCGCAGCCCTCGAGGCCGAGGTGCCCGAGGTGTTCTCCATCAAGCCGTTCAAGAAAGGGAGATGACATGACCGCCAAGCGCCGCAGCAAGTTCTTCTGGTTCGAAGGTGTCACCGAGGCGGAGGTGGTCCGCAGCCTCAACGACACCCAGCCCTCGCGCCTGCGGCAGCAGGGGTCGCGGCGGGTGTTGGTCTGGGCGAATGCATTGGTATTGCTCGTCATGCCGCTCATCGCCTTGGTGGCGCAGCCCAAACTGCAGTCCTATCTTGAGGTCGCCCTGCTGGCGGTCACCCTCGGGCTGTATCTCATGCTGCGCAAGGCGGTGCGACATATCTCCGATGCGCCGAACGAGTTGCTCGACGAGCGTCAGATCGCGGCGCGCGATGCGGCCTACACCGTCGCCTATCGCGGACTCGCGTTCGTGGGCGTGGCTGCGTTCTTCCTGCACATCTTGCTGCCGTTCGGTAGCGACACGGACGACCTCTTCGCTGGCCGCGGGAGTCTCATCCTTGCGTTCGTGATGGCCGCGGCTGCCCTGCCGGCCATGGTGTTGGCCTGGAGCCTCCCCTCTGAACAACCCGAAGCTTGACACTGTATTGGTGTTATATTTATATATAACACATCAAACCGTTGGCCCTATTGGAGTGAACTGTCTGTGAAAATCCTCAACGCCATCCTCGTCGGAGTCCTCATGACTGCCACCGCCGCATCCGCCCTGTCGCCGGCCGCCCAGGCCGCTGCACAGGCCGCCCCGCTCATCGAGCGGGCCAAGCTCTTCGGCAACCCGAGCCGCGCGGGCGCTTCGCTCGCGCCGGACGGCAAGCACCTCGCATGGCTCGCGCCGCGTGACGGTGTGATGAACATCTGGGTCGCCCCCATCGACCAGCTCGACGCCGCGAAGCCGTTGACGGCCTCAAAGGATCGGCCGATCCGCCAGATGTTCTGGGCGCCCGACAGTTCGATGGTGATGTACATCCAGGACAAGGCGGGCGACGAGAACTTCCTGCTCTATGGCATCGATGTGCAGAGCGGCGCCGAGCGCACGCTGACCCCGTTCGAGAAGACGCGCGTGCAGGTCGTGAGCGTCTCGCCGCTCATCAAGGACCGCATCCTCGTCGGTCTCAACAACCGCGACCCGCAGTGGCATGACATCCATAGCCTCGACCTCAAGACCGGCAAACTCACCGAGATCCTGCGCGCCGATGGCTACGCCGGCTTCGTGGCCGACGCCAACCACGCGCTGCGGCTCGCGCTGCGCCCCAATGCCGCAGGCGGCATGGACTACTTCACCGTCAGCAGCACCGCGGCCGGCCCGAAGGTGGCCGACAAGCCCGTCGCCTCCACCGGTCTCGATGATTCTTTGACCACGCAGCCCGTCGGCTTCACCACCGATGGCAGGACGCTCTATTGGATCGACAGCCGCGGCCGCAACACCGCAGCGCTCGTGGCCCAAGATGCCGCGACCGGCAGCACGCGGATCATCGGTGAGAACGCCCGCGCCGACATCAGCAACGCGATGTCGAACCCGCGCACGGGCGAGGTCGAGGCCTACGCCGTGACCTACCTGCGCGATGAGTGGACCTCGCTCGACCCGAAGATCGGCGCCGACCTCGAGTGGTTGCGCAAGGAGCTGAAGGGCGACATCAGCGTCACCTCGCGCACCCTCGACGACCGGTTGTGGACCGTGGCGGTCGACCCGGTGGTCGCGCCCGCCTCGGTGCACCTCTACGAGCGTCAGGCCAAGACGCTGAAGCAGCTCTATGTCTCACGACCCGAACTCGTCGGCGCGCCGCTGCAGGCGATGCATCCGGTCGAGATCAGATCGCGCGACGGCCTGACGCTGCCGTCCTACCTCACGCTGCCGCCGGGCAGCGATGCGGACGGCGACGGCGTGCCGGCGTCGCCCGTGCCGATGGTATTGCTGGTGCACGGTGGCCCGTGGGCGCGCGATGACTATGGCTACAACTCCTACCACCAGTGGCTCGCCAACCGCGGCTATGCCGTGCTCGCGGTGAACTTCCGCGGCTCGACGGGCTTCGGTAAGGCTTTCATCTCGGCGGGCGACCTTGAGTGGGGCCGCAAGATGCACGATGACCTCATCGACGCGGTGGATTGGGCGGTGAAGCGCGGCGTCGCGCCCGTCGACCAGGTCGCGATCATGGGCGGCTCCTACGGTGGCTACGCCACGCTCGCGGGGCTCACCTTCACGCCGACGACCTTCGCCTGCGGCGTCGACATCGTCGGCCCCTCGAACCTCGAGACGCTGCTCAAGACCATCCCGCCGTACTGGGTGCCGCTCATCGAGCAGTTCCACCAGCGCATGGGCAACCCGAACACGCCGGACGGCCTCGCGCTGCTCAAGGAGCGCTCGCCGCTCTACAAGGCGGGCGACATCCTGCGGCCGCTGCTGATCGGGCAGGGCGCGAACGACCCGCGCGTCAACCAGGCGGAGTCCGATCAGATCGTCTCGGCCATGCAGGCCAAGGGCATCCCGGTGACCTATGTGCTGTTCCCGGACGAGGGCCACGGCTTCGCGCGGCCCGAGAACAACATCGCCTTCAATGCGGTGACCGAGAACTTCCTCGCCGGTTGCCTGAAGGGGCGCGCCGAGCCGATCGGCGAGACGGTCAAGAAGTCGTCTGCGAAGGTGCCGGTGGGCGTGCAACACACGCCGGGACTCGAGGCAGCGCTGAAGTGATGTGACCGCGACGATGCGGCGTCTGGTCGGCGCTCAGAGCGTGACCAGATGCCGCGGCGTCGCGCCCTTGACCAAAGATATATCGATGCCCCGGTCGAGCGTCACGAACACGCCGTCGCGATGTACGGCAAGGGCGAGCAGGTAGGCGTCGGTGATCTGCCTCGAGTGGAGCCAGCGATCGTGCGCGAAGTGCGAGGGCTCGAGCACCGAGAGGTCGTCTGGCCAGAATTCGTGGTGCGCTGTTCCCGTCGCTTCGGCCAGTCGGGCTGCCACCGCCGCCAGCGGTTGCGGCCGCACATAGGCTCGGTTGGAGAGGATGCGCAGGCAACCATTCTGCGTGAGAGGGCAGGATGCCCAGTGGGCGGCCGGGCCGGTCGAGAGGTGCTCGCCGAGCCAGCGCGTCGCCGCGCCGTGGTGCACATGCCCGGCATCGAGCAGCGCGATGAGCACGTTGACGTCCGGCAGGGCGCGCATGGTCCGAGGGCGGCCCTAGATGCCGAGGTCGTCGCGCAGCCGGTTGACCTGCTCGTTGGTGACGCGGTCGTCGGTGGGCGCGGCGGGGAAAGGCCGGAAGCCGTATCGGGCGGCGGGCTCCTGGACGCCCGGGGCCGTCATCGGCTGCGACAGCGCGCGACGGATGAGGTCCGAGGCGATGGCGCCTGCGGTGCGGCCCTCTCGCCGGGCGAGTTCTTTCACGGCATCCAGCACCGGGGTGTCGATATCGAGTGTAGTGCGCATGAGGTTGATGCTATGACATCTGATGCAGTGATGCAATCCGGGACCGGTTTGGGCGGTTGGGCACCCGCGGGCGCGCCTGCTAGGGTGCGCCGATGAGCACCGAGATTCCGGCGGACGACGCCGACGCACGCGCCCGCGCGCAGTGGCAGCGGAACAAATGGACCATCGCCGTCGATCTCGGCATGGCGTTGCTGTTCTTCGTGGTCGGCAAGATGACGGAGAGTCTCGTCACGCCGGCGCTGGTCTGTGCCGGTGCGGGGCTTGCGCTGATCATCGTCCAGCGCTTCGTGAAGGTGGATCTGCTCGGCGGCCTCGCGCTGTTCGGCGTGGCCGTGCTCTGCGTCTCGGCGGCCTTCGCTTGGTTCTTCCAGGATGATTGGGCGATCAAGATGCGCAGCACCCTCGTCGGTGGCGCCGTAGCCGCGGTGATGTTCGGCGATGCGATCTTCAACCGCGGGAACTACTTCGGCGGTCGGCTCGCGCGCTTCATGCCGAACCCCATCGACCACCGGCGCATGGCAGCCGGTCTCGCGACGCTCGGGGTGGTGATGGCCGTGGTGAACTGGGGCGTGGCCCAGTTCTTCTCCAAGGACACCTGGCTGTTCTATACGAGCTTCGGCGACATCGTCCTGTCGGTGCTGCTGGCCATGGCGGTCATCCGGTTCGCGGAGCGTAAGACGGCGGCTTGACACCGCTACGTTGACACACCATGCCCCATGCTACAGGAATCCGATAGTGGACAAAATATTTCTTGGAGTGGTGTCCCTGTTGATCGACACACATCGTATTAGTAAGTGGGATGAAATATTTTGGAAATCATCGGATTTTAGTCAGGGCAGACGTGTTGCCCGGCGCACGTGCTGACCGGATAGCACCAACTCTCTCTACTCTCTCTCTCTCTCTCTGACGCTGAGCCGGCTCCGGCTCTGCTCTCCCATTTCCCGTCCGCCTGTCTCCGAGCACCTCAGTGTCGTCGGCGGCACGCGGCTGCCCGTCATTTGAGCTCCCCTACCCGGAGGACGACATCATGACTCGACCGAATGATCTCAAAGGGCGATACAAGGCTGCTTTTCTGCTCATAGGTCTCACTGCGCCTGTCGTTGGGGTGCAGGCCGACGTCACAAACTACACCTACGATGAACTCGGACGGTTGGTTCTCGTGACCGATACGCGTAACGGAAATCGGGTGTTTATCTACGACCCCGCCGGGAACCGTCGTCAAGTGATCGTCGGAGGGACGGGGCAGCCGCCCCCGTCATCGAGACCGAGGGAGCGTGATCCACGGCCGGGCTCGCGGCGGGCGGCGGTCGATGACTTGCCAGAGATGCTCAACTTCGGCGAGGACTTGCGAGCGCCTTTGGCGTCGTTAGAGGAGTTGTCATCACCGACCATCGAGGTGGCTATACCCGCCGTCCGCAATACCAAAGAACGCTGATCCCGGATCTCACTGATCCGTCTATTCACCTCGGATTCCGTCGGAGCACTCGTAATGAACCTTAATCGATGGGCAAGACCTACGTTTCAAGGCTCCTCCCGACTTTGGGTCATCGCCGGTGCGCTGGTGGTCGTAGGCGTACTGCCATCGCTGGCGCAGGCACAAGAGGGACTGCCTGAGACCATCTCGCCGCTTCGTGTCGAGAGCGACCCGAATGGGGTGAATATCGCCACCGGCAAGGCACGGCTAGATCTTCCGTCACTGGCGGTGCCGGCCGCACCGAATCTCCGCTTTGCGCGACTCCAAAACGCGGCGCCCTATGCCGTTGTGCGCGAGTGGGGCGCGATCGACTACGCACAGTCCAGTGTCTCGGT
>CALGVD010000099.1 GCA_937920275.1 uncultured Pseudomonadota bacterium | reverse complement strand
CGGCCGGTGCTCGCCGTGGTGGCGCCGATCGGCGTGCCGTCGATGCTGCCGCCGGTGATGGTGGCGTTCGCGGTGGTGAGGCCGCCGGCGGTGAGCGTGCCCACGAAAGTGCCCGCACCGTCGGCACCGATGCGGAAACGCTCGATGTCGGTGGTGCGGAAGGCGAGGTCGACGGCGTCTTTGGTGCCGAGGAAGTCGAGCAAGGGGTCGGTGCCGGAGTTGCCGCGCAGCAGCCAGGAGTTCTGCGCGAGCAGGTTCGTGAGGCTGACCTGGTTGAGGGCGCCGGCGTTGTTGGCGAGCAGGACGCGGTCGAAGCCGGTGGGCACGGTGTTGCCCGCCGTACCGCCGAGGCTCGCGAAGGTGACGTTCGGCGTGCCGGCGGTGCCGGTGACGGTGAGGCCGCCGTTCAGCGTGGCGAGGCCGGTGACGCCGAGCGTGCCGCCGACAGTGGTGTTGCCGTTGAGCGCCGAGGCGCCGCTCACGGTGATCGTGTTGGCGGTGAGTCCGGCGTTGAAGGTGCCGAGACCGTTGAAGGTGGCACTCGTGAAGGTGCTCGCGCCCGTCACGCCGAGCGAGCCGGTGATGTTGGCGTTGCCGGTGACGGCGAGCGAGTTCAGCGTGGCGAGGCCCGAGGTGTTGAGCGTCGTGGTGCTGAGGCCACCGCCCACGGTGAGCGGGCCGGCGAAGTTGCCCGCGCCCGTGCTGCCGTTGATGGTGAAGCGCGTGACATTGTTCGTCTTCAAGACGAGGTCGACGGCGTTGGTGGTACCGACGAAGCTGTCGGCGTCAGCGTTGGCGTTACCGCCGAGCGCCCAGAAGCTGCCGACGACATCCGACAGGTTGCGACGACGGACGACGCCGCTGTCATCGACCGAGAGGATGTTGTCGGTGGTGCTGCCGTTCGGCAGACCGAGCAGCGTCAGCGGGTTCGTGCCGCCGGTGGGGTTGATCGTCAAGCCGCCCGAGGCGTTGACGGTGAAGACATCGGTGAGGTTGTCACCGTTGCGGCCCTGCAGCAGCAGCAGCGCGCCGGTGTTGCCGTTGGCCCCGCGGACCACGAGGGCGGGGGTGTTGCTGTTCGCGCCGGCGTTGACCTCCAACGTCCCGGTGGGCAGGGAGGGTTCGGCGCCGGCGTTGATGGCGAGCCGGCCGGTCGCGAAGTCGCCGTAGAGCAGGTTATTGCTGGCGCTGTTGGCGATGAAGAGCTTGTTGGAGACGCTGGTGGCGCCCGAGCCGGCCTGGTTGCCGAGGAACAGGTTGCCGCTGCCGGTGACATTGGCGCCGGCGTTCGCGCCGATCGCGATGTTCTGGGACACGCCGGACGCGTTCTGCAGCGCGTTCTGGCCGATGGCGATGTTGCTGTTGCCGGAGAAGGAGTTCTGCAGCGCGTTCTGGCCGATGGCGACATTCGCCTGGCCAGACCCGTTCGTCGCCAACGCGCCGCTGCCGAGCGTGGTGTTGCTCAGAAAATTGCCGCCGCCGCGACCGACGCGCACGCCGTTGATGAAGGCGTCGGCGTTCGTCGACAACAAGCCCATGCTCACCATGCCGGTGTCGCCCGCGATGACCATGCGGACCTTGTTGTCGGTCGCGATGACGAGGTTGCTCGACGACTTGGTGCCGAGGAACTGGCCGGTGGGCGCGAGCCCCATGTCCGCAGCGGTGCTGGTGCTCGTGATGGTGTTGCCATCCGTGCGCCACGCGGCGAGCGTGTCGGTGAGGTTGAGCGCGACGTTCTCGGCCGAGACGACGCGGCCGAAGACATCGAGGGTGACGCGCGGGAGGTTGAGGATGGTGCTGACGACGCCCGTCACCGGGTTGGTGGACTGGCCGAGACCACCGAAGATGCCGGAAACGGTCGGCGATCCGGCGAGGTTCTGCAGGGGAAATCCGGCGTTCTCGCCGCTGCCGAGGATGGTGGCGAGACCGAGTTCGGGGTTACCGCCGACGCCGTCTGCGTTGGCGACGACGAGCTGGTTGGTGACCCCCGCGATGGAGCGGGAGCCGACCGCAGCGCCCGTGCTGACGAGCAGCCCGGGCTGCGAGGGCGGCAACGAGCCGAGCGACTGCACGAGCGTCGGGACCTGGTCGATCTCGATCCAGGGGGTGTTGCCGACGACCACATTGCCCGAGGCGTCGGTGCGCAGCGCGCCCGAGGCCGCACCCGCGAGGCCATTGATGCGGAGGGTGTTGGTCTCGAGGTCGTCGAAGTTGGCGTCGAGTAGTCCGTCCGTCAGGCTGGACGAAGACAGACCCGAGACGTTCTCCCAACCATTGGCGGAATCCCAACGGAAGAGGGCTTTCTGGTCGTTGACGAAGCGCATCTCGCCGTCCGAGAGCTCGGCGGGCTCGAACTCGTAGAGGTCCTCTTCCTTCTCCTCGCGGAGGATGGAAGTGTCCGTGTAGGCGGTGTCGAGCGTGGTGGCGGAGTAGGTCGCGACGTAGTCGTCACCCTCGCGCGCGCCTTCGAGGGCCTCGTCACAGGTGGTGTCGAAGATGGAATCCGGCCCCGCGAAGATGACCGCGAGTGAGATGTCGCTGGTGTCGGACGTGCCCAGCTGGCCGCGCACGCAGTAGCCGAGGGGGGAGTTGAAGTCGTCGGTGAGCGGCGCACCCCAGCTTCTGGCGATGAAGCCGCCGTTGATGGGGGGCGTCCGGCCGTCGATCAGCTCCGGCGGTGGCGGCAGGACGTTGCCGCCCTCGCGTGTCCCCGAGGCCGCCATCACGGTGGCGGCGGTGCGGGCGTTCATCTGGCCCTGACGGATCTTCTGGAGCTGCGACTCGAGCAGCGAGGGCCCGACCGACTGCGCGAACGCCGGCGCGGCGAAAGCCCAGACGGAAACGGCGCCGAGCAGGGCTGCCCGGCGCAGAACGCTTCCGTTTGTGCTTTGCGCGGCGCGGCTCATGGTGTCGCCGCCGGCGGTGTACGGAGGAAGTAGGTCAGAGTCGTCGTGCCTCCCGCGATGGTCACGGACATCTCGTCAGTGCCGAATGTTCTGCTCAATCGGTTGACCGCTGCAACGCCGTTCGAATCCGAAGTGGATGTACGGGCGAAGATGTTGCCGGTACCGCCCAAGTCATTGACATAAGCCCAGGGTGTGAAGCCCTGGGGCGGACGCGGCAGGAACACAGAGTTGGTGCCGTCGAAGAGCCGCTGCCCGGTGCCGGTGCACTGCACCGATTCCAAGGCGTCGCCGTTGGTGTCATCAGCGCTCGGGGGCATCGCCGCCACGAGACCTGCCTCATCGCTGGTCGAAGTGGCGGCGCAGAGCAGCACTTGGGCACGGATGATCTGAACGTTCGTCCGCAGCGTGGACTGGGCACGGTCGACCCATTCGGCGGAAGCCTGCTCGTCTCTCATGCGGCTGAGCGCCGCGGTGACGATCCCGAGGATGATCAGGGCCGTCATGAGGTAGCCCATGATGAAGCCGCGCGGCCGCCGCGCAGCCCCGCCCCGCCCGGCACGCGGGAGGCGCCGGGGAGTCGGAAGCTGCAGTGTGCCGAGGGCGGTGTTCATCGTAGGGTCTCGAAAACTCCCCGTCTTTTTGGCGGAAGACCCCGCGCCCCGGAGGCCGGGACGCGGGGTTCCGCGGTTCAGACTTTCAGACTGTCGATCAGGTCATCCGGCGGGCGGGGTAGCGGCGGCGGCGGCGGCGTCAACCACGACCACGCGGAAGTAGGTACCGGCATCAACACCGGCAATACAACCCTCGCGCCAGCTGACACCACCAACTTCGGCGGCCTCCAAGGTACCCGGCAAGGGGGCGGAGACCACCAAGCCGTTGACGATGTTGTTGACGCGCTGGCAGACCGCTGTGGCGATACCGGCGATCTGGACGACCTGCTCGACACCGGCAGCGCCGATTCCGGCGAGCGCTACGGGGGCTACCCAGGAGTAGACCGGATCAGCGCCCGAAACTGCCAGAGCGGCGTCCGGGAAACGCGGCTCGGCCGAGAGGTAGCGCAACTGCGGATCCCAGAGCCCCACCGCAATACTATCGCTCGCGTTAGTGAACGTAATCTGAGTATTGGCGACGGCTGGGCTGACACCATCGGCGATGGCGCGGTTGACGGCGCTCCCGATGTCCGTGCCGACCTTCAGGACATAGGTCGCATTGACCCTCGCTTCCTCGGAGTCGGCGTTGGTCTGGTTGTCCTGGCTGGCGAGCGAGAACGCCGCCACCACGACCGCGATGATGACCAGTGCGAACAGGATCGCACCTTGGATGAAACCGCCCTGACGGCGGTGCGGCGCGAAGCCACTGTTGCTCTTGTACATCGTCTCTCTCCTGCCCTGAGGGGCGTTGTTGATGTTTTCCGGTGCTTTTGACACCCTGCGGCACCGGGGGTTCAATATCCAATCCGCGCAGTCCGAATCATCTCCCCAATGAACTCTTGAAAGCAAGTCTTGAAGATCAAAGCTTCAGCTTGATCTGCGCCTTCTCGCGCCGCTCCAGCAACTCGTCGGTGAGCCGGCGTTCGGCGATCAGGCGGCGGATCTCGTCCTTGATGTCTTTAGTCTGCTCCGGCTTCTTGCCCGGACGCACCTGCTCGATGTGCAGAATGAGAAACCCATCACGGACCCGCACGGCCCGCAGGTAGTCGCCGACCTTGGCGCTGGCGATCAGCTGGCCCAAGCCATAGGGCGTCTGGGCGAGCGGGATGAAGCCATCCGCCGCGTTGCCGGGCACGGGCTTGAACTTCGCCCTGGCCTCGGTGTCCCCCCCGGCGCTGTTGCGCTCCATCATGGCCGCGTCGATGTCGTCCTGCGTGAGGTAGTAGTTGAGTTTGTAGGAGGCGTAGTCGGCATCCTTGACCTGCTCCTTGTAGAACTGGTCGATCTCCTTGTCGGTGATTTCCTGCAGGAGCTCGGCGCTGCGACGCTGCAAGAAGAGGTTGGAGAGCACTTCACGCTCCGCGGCGGCCTTGGCGGCCTTGGCGGCATCGGGGTAGAGCTCGTTCGCCGCCTCGGCCGCGAGCAGCCGGGTGACATAACGGTCGACGGCGACGGCACGGTCGAGGCCGTTGACGGTGGCCGGAGCGACCTCCTCGGCGGTGATGGACTGGCCGTTCACCTCGGCGAGCACGCGCAGACCGTCCTCGGGCCGCGCCGAGGGACGGGACTGCTGCGCCGCCGCAGGGGCGGCAGGCTTGCCGCCGAGGCCCGGCAGCTTGCCCTGCGAATAAAGGTACCAACCGCCACCCACCAGGGCGGCGACCGCGAGCGCGCCGAGGCCCAGCTTGGCCGGGTTGCGCGAGGGCGCCGCGTCGGCGTCGGCGGCGATGTCGGGGGTATCGTTCTGGTCAGTCATTGCTCGAACTCCGCAGTTTGTACATAGCCTTGGATATCGGCCGACGCGACAAGTTCGCCACCGCAATCCTGCAGGCAGATGGAATCAGCCTCCCAGACCACGTTCTTGCTGTAGGACTGGAGGTTGTTGAGGGCGTAGATCCAAGTCTGGTAGGCACCGGGGTTGTTGACGACCACACGCATGGACTTGCCGCCCTCGGGGACGATGACACGCACGCCGGGCACGAGCCCCGCGATGATGCCGCCGTAGCGGGTGTAGTCCTCGGCGGTGAGCGGCATGCGGGCGAGCTTGACCTTCGCGGCCTTGTCGCCGGAGACGGTCGCGGCCTGCGAGTAGGCGGCCACCGCGCGGCTGATCTCGTTGCCGGCGAAGATGGTGCCGATGAGGGCGGCGCCGACGAGCACGATGGCGAGCGGACGCAGGCGACCGAGCACATTGAACGCGATGATGATCTGATTCTGGAACGAATCGGCCATCAGAGGGCCTCCCCTGCCGTCGCTGCGCCGGCGGCGGGACCCACATCGGCGACTCTGGCCTTCTCGCCCTCGCCGACGATCTTGCCGCGGCGGATGCGGACCATGCCCTCGCTCGCGAGCTCGGCCCGTGCATCGCGGCCGTAGTTGGCGACGATGTCGCGTGTGACCCACTCGGGCACCATGACCTCGAAGGCTTCCTTGCGGCCGTTCATGCGGTAGCGCTCGATCCATCCGCCGGTGCGGACGGTATTGGAGGCGACCTTCTGCAGCATGCTCAACTGCTCGGCGAGCGGCGAGGTGAGGCTGAGGTCGGAGGTGAAGCGCTGCAGGGCGAGTTCCTTGTTGCCGCCCACACCCGCGGCTTTCGACTCGTAGTGACCGGCCAGTGCGCCCGCTCCGAGGTAGGCCGCGCCCATGAGCACGGTGATGCCACCCGCGATGCGCGTCACGCGCTCGGAGGTGGTGTCGACGCGCTGCTGCAGCGCGGCGTAGGCCGAGGTGAGGGGATAGCCGTCCTCCACGCCGCTGACGTCGAACTCGGAGAGGCCCTGCTCGGCGATGGTCTCGGAGATGATGTCCCGGTCGTTGTAGAGCAGTCGCAGCTGCGAGCCGGTGAAGAGCGCCGCCGCCGAACGCCCCTCGCGGTGGATCACATAGGCGCCGGGGCCGCGGTGCGCGGGGTGGCCGGGCAACGCGGCGGTGAGCGGCAGCCGCGGGTCGATGACCGAGGCCAATATCTTTGAGGGCGCGGCGAAGTAGAGGATGCGCTTCATGATGGGCTCGCGCACGCTCACGGTATGGACATCCTCGGTGCCCAGGATATCGCGCGCCACGAGCGCCACCGCCGCTTCGGCGTTGATGCCCGCAAGCGGCAGCGCCCCGGCGATCATCTGGCCGAAGACCTCGTCGAAGCTGTCCTGTGCGAAAACGGTGGTCATGGCGTCACCCTGAGGCCTTGGACATCATCTGCTTGTTCTGCACATACACGACGTACAGCGTGAACATCACCGCGATGCCGGAGTAGAGCATCGAGGCGATGAACATCCACAAGGCGAATTTCTTGGAGGCCGACAACGCGATGCCGTCGCGGCGTTCGGCGATGCGCTCGAGCACCTCGCCCAACTCGCGCTGGGTGTTGTGCGAGGCGATCAGCATGGCCTCGGAGGAGTTGAGCATGGGCGAGCTGAGGGCGCGCGGGATGGTCTCACCGGTCTCGACGCGCTGCACGGCGTTCGACCAGAACTCGCGCACCTCGCGGTGCTCGGTACCGGCTGCGGCGGTGCCGGCGGAGGGCAGGAAGGGGACGCCGCCGCGCAGCATGGACGCGGCTACGGTGAAGCTGGTGGAGATGGCGCCGTTCAGCAGGGCGGTGCCGAGCGAGGGGATACGGGCCATGACGGCATCGGCTTTGTCGCGGATGGAGCGGACATTGGCGGCGTAGCCGTAGACGCCGAACATCACGAAGGCGAGCAAGATCGCCGTGCCGCCGATCAGGAGGTCGTTCACGAGGTAGGCCTGGTCGACCAGTTTCTGGAACGCCTCACGCTCAGCCGGCGTTTCACCGGTGCTCCCGGCCGCCTTCGTCAGCGTGGGCAGCAGACTGAAGCGCAGACCGATGATGGAGGTGACGGCGAAGCCGATGTCGAGCAGCGTCCAGGACACCGCGCCGAACATGGCTTTCATGCCGTTGCTGGTCTTCTCGTAGTGGCTGGCGGCGGCGTTCAGCGAGTCCTTCATGCGGCCGGTGCGCTCGCCCGCCTCGATGATGGAGACGGTGCTGGCGTCGAAGAAGCCGAGCGCGGTCATGGCCTCGGGGAAGGTGCCGCCGGTGCGCAGCACCGTCAGCGCGGGGTTGAGCAGGCCACGATTGGCGCCGGTCTCGCCGTCGACCACCATCTCGAGCGCGCGGGCGGCGCTCATGCCGCCACGGACGTTGTAGTTGATGGCCTGCAGCAGCTGGAGCTTGTACGAGCGGTTGACGCTCGAGAGCCAGGCCGGTTTCGGCCGCATCCGCTTGACCTCGAGCGGGAGGCCGCCGCGCTGACGGATCTCGCTGATGATGGACCCAGGATCCGCCGCGGCCAGCAGGGTGGCGTGACGATAGAACCCCGGTAGGTCCTTGTCGGGCTGCGCCGTGAGGCTCTCGGGGCGGGGCATCAGGTAGACGACGCGGAAGTTGTGCATGGTGCGGACCCTTAAGCGCCGAGCACGCGGCGGGCCGAGATGGGATCGACGACGCCGGCGTCCATCAGCAGCTGCACGGACTTCGCGCGGCCCTGGAACAGCACCCCCGGCATCTCGCGTGCTTTGTAGAAGGCGTTGTTGGATTGCTCGAGCAGATGGGCGAGATCGATGCGCACTTCCTCGTTGCTCGGCAGGTTGAGCACTTCGTACGCGAGCACGCGGCCCCGGTAGCCGAGCCCCTCGCAGACGGTGCAACCGACGGCCATGCGCAGGTTGGCCTCGGCATGGTATTCGAGGTCCGTGCCCTGAAGGGTCTCGCGGATGGCCGCGCCGTCGGCGGCGGTGGCGCGTCGCGCGCAGTCGCAGAGGCGCTTGCAGAGGCGTTGGTTGAGCAGCGTCTTGAGCGAGTGGGCGAGCACGAACAAGGCTTCGGGCTTGGTGGCCGCGTCGAAGAAACTGACGAAACGCTCGAAGGTCTGCAACGCCGTCACAGCGTGGACGGTGGCGAGCACCAAGTGGCCCGATTCGGTGAACTTGAGGGCGGCACGCGCGGAGTCGCCGTCGCGGATCTCGCCGAAGATGATGATGTCGGGGTCCTGACGCAGGATGGAGCGCTCGACATCGACGGCGCGCTGGTCGAGCATCTGGTTGAGCTGGATCTGGCGCGCGAAGGGCAGCACATATTCGACCGGGTCCTCGACGGTGACCACATTGACCCGGTCGCGCGGGAAGCGCTGCGCCACGGTGTAGAGCGTCGTGGTCTTGCCAGAACCCGTGGGGCCGGAGAGCAGCACCAAACCGCCCGACTTGCCGAACACCTCCGCGTGGCCGCGCAGCAGCTTGACCATGGCCGGATCCGCCGGGAACAAGGCCTCCATGCCGGGCATGCCGTCCGGGTCGAGGATCCGCATGGCGATGGTCTCGCCGAGCGCGAGCGGCTGGCTGGCGACACGCACGTCGATACCGCGGCCCTGGAACTCGAAGGACAGGCGGCCGTCCTGCGAGCGACGGCTGTCCGAGGCGTCCATGCCGGCATCGGTCTTGACGCGCATGAAGAGCGCGCGCATGAGGCGCTCGGGCACCTGATGTTTCTGCTGCAGGTCGGAGTCGATGCGGTAGCTGATCCAACTGTCGGGGTCCGGCCGCGCGTCCAGATGGATGTCGGAGGCGCGCAGACGCAGCGCCTCGGTGAGCATGGCGCTGATGGCGGCCTTGAGCTGCGAGCCGGACATGTCGTCGACACGCAGGCGGGCGAGCACGGGTTCGAGCACCGCGCCCTCGGCGGCGACGCGGCGCAGCGCCTGACGGGCCTCGGTGACATCGACCGGGATGATGCGCAGCGCGCGCACGCGCACGGCACAGGCTTCGAGGATGGTGGCCTTCTGAGCGGCGTTGAGCGGCCGCGCGGCCTTGATGACGAGGGTATCGCGCTCGACCGAGACCGGTGCGACGAGGAGTTTTTCGCAGGTCTTGAGCGGCAGCAGCTGCATGGCCGCAAGCGGCGCCGTGTTCCGCGCATCCGCCGGCCCGTTCGGGTCGATCTCGCGCAGTCGGATCGATTCGGCGACCTCGCGCGGCAGGAAGCGGTCGCGGACCAGGATATCGAGCAACGTGGAGCGCCCACCCATCTCGAGGATGGCCTGCTGTTTGCGGCGGGCGACCTCGATCTGGGCGCGGGTGAGCAAGTTCTGCTCCACCAGCGAGTCGAGGCCGGCGTTCAGCAGATCGGCGGCGCGCGACTCGCCGCTGGGGACGAGTCCCACCGCAGGCGCGAGGATGTCAGCGTTCGCGCTCATGGGTTGTTGTCGTTCCCCGAGTTCAAGGACGAGCCGGTGGAAGAGTTGCTGCCCGACGAGGTGGAGCTGCCGCTGCGTACGCTGGTGTCGCGGGCTTTGTCGAAGGCGGTGCCGTCGAGACCCGCGCCGGGTGCGATCAGGTTGGGCGGGACATACGGCGCGGACTGCACCGAATCGACGCTGCCGCGGAATGCGACCGGGAAGCCGCGATCCATGAGATCGAGCGGATCGTAGTTGCCGGCCGGGATATCAGTGACATCGAAGAGAGTGACCGTGGTGTCGCGCACGCGTACGAGCAGGCGCAGTTTGTCGAGGAAGGGCATCACTTCTCCGTTGCGCACCACATAGGACTGCGAGCGCAGCCCGGCGACGTTGCCACCGAATCCACCACCACCGGTCGCACCGCCGCCGCCAGAGCTACCGCTGGTGGCGCCGCCGCCGCTCGAGACATTGGAGTTGAGCGGCGGCACGGTGCTTACCTCGAGGCTGCGCAGCACGGCGCGATCGCCGATCACGGCCGACACATACAGGTTCGCGAGTCTCTCGGAGGGTGATTTCTCGGGAGGCGCCTCGGCCGGCAGACCTTCGCCATCGGCGCCCCGCGCCGTGCGGCCAGACGGCGCTGCAGTGGCGCCGCGCGTCTGGGCACCGGGTGCAGGCTGGTCAGCCGACGCGGACGACGAGCGCGGTGGGCGCACCAGCGGGTTAGGGATGATCTGTGTCCACGCGGGCGCGATCGCCGTCAGGGCCAGCACCCCGACGAGCATCATGGAACACACTGCAGAACGAGCGGCGTAACGCATGGTGGTCAACCCCCTTCCCCGGCGACAGCGCTGCGTACGACCGCGCAGGGATCGCCGGCGAGCCGGATGTCCAAGCAGAGCCGCTGGACGTCATCGCGGCTCATGGGCTGCGAGCGCAGGAGCCAGAGCACCTGGCCGCCAAAAGTTTCGCGGACGATGTCCGGCGTGATGGTCTTGAGCCGCGGATGCGTGGTCTGCAGCACGCCCCAGGCGCCGCGCGCAGCGCTTTCGCCGCTGCGGTAGGCACCGAACTGTGCGCGATAGGTCCCGCCAACGCTGGCGGTGCGGGTGACCGGCG
>CALGVD010000098.1 GCA_937920275.1 uncultured Pseudomonadota bacterium | reverse complement strand
CCCCCAGCGCGCCTCGCCGTGGAAGGTCATGAAGATCATGCGGAAGGTGTAGAGCGCCGTGATGAACACACCGGCCAGCACGCAGAGGTAGGCGTAGGTCGCGCCCCAGCGCTGCGACTCGTGGGCGGCTTCGATGATGAAGTCCTTGGAATAGAACCCCGAGAAGAACGGCGTGCCGATCGAGGCGAGCGCGCCGAGCCAACAGGTCGCGGCGGTGATCGGCATCCACTTCGCGAGCCCGCCCATCTTGCGCATGTCCTGCTCGTGGTGCATGCCCATGATCACCGAGCCGGCAGCCAAGAACAGCAACGCCTTGAAGAAGGCATGGGTCATGAGGTGGAAGATCGCGACGCTGTACGCCGATACGCCGAGCGCCACCGTCATGTAGCCGAGCTGCGAGAGCGTCGAGTAGGCGACCACGCGCTTGATGTCGTTGTTGACGACGCCGAGCACGCCCATGAAAAGCGCCGTGGTCGCGCCCACCACCAGCACGAAGGACATCGCGGCCTCGGATTGCTCGAAGAGCGGCGAGAGGCGCGCGACCATGTAGATGCCGGCGGTCACCATGGTGGCGGCATGGATCAGCGCCGAGATCGGCGTCGGGCCTTCCATGGAATCGGGCAACCACACATGCAGCGGCACCTGCGCCGACTTGCCCATGGCGCCGATGAAGAGGCAGATGCAGATGAGGGTGATCGCCGACACCGACCACTCGGCTGACAGCGGAATCGTGCTGGAAGCGATCTGCGGGCCGGCGGCGAAGGCGTCCCGGTAGTCGAGCGAGCCGGTGAAATAGACGACGCCCGCGATGCCGAGCACGAAGCCGAAATCGCCCACGCGGTTGACGAGGAAGGCCTTGAGGTTGGCGAAGATCGCACTCGGCCGCGTGTACCAGAACCCGATCAGGAGGTAGGAGACGACGCCCACCGCCTCCCAGCCGAAGAAGAGCTGCATGAAGTTGTTCGCCATCACCAGCATCAACATCGCGAAGGTGAAGAGCGAGATGTAGGAGAAGAACCGCTGGTAGCCGGGGTCTTCGTGCATGTAGCCGATGGTGTAGACATGCACGCAGAGCGACACGAAGGTGACGACGCACATCATCATCACCGACAGCGGGTCGATGAGGAAACCGACCTCCATGCGGAGGCCATCGCTCACGAGCCAGGTGTAGACGGCCCCGTTGAACACGGGCGCACCCTGCACCAGCAGCTGCCAGGCGACGAGCGCGGACAGCAGGAACGAGGCGCCCACGGCGGCGATGGTGACGACATGGGCGGCGGTGCGCCCGATGAGGCGCCCGAAGAGCCCGGCGATGATCGCTGCGGCCAGCGGCAACAGCGCGATGGCGAGCAGGGTGTTCGGATCGATCATGGGGGTCATCACATCAACCCTTCAGGGTGTCGAGGTCTTCGACGTTGATGCTGCCGCGCTCGCGGAACAGCACCACAAGGATCGCGAGTCCGATCGCCGCCTCTGCGGCGGCCACGGTCAGCACGAAGAACACGAACACCTGGCCGTCGAGATCGCCGAGGAACCGCGAGAACGACACGAAGCTGAAGTTGACCGAGAGCAACATGAGCTCGATGCACATCAGGATCAGGATGATGTTCTTGCGGTTGAGGAAGATCCCCGCCACCGAGAGCGCGAACAGCAACCCGGAGAGCGTCAACATGTGCTGAAGGGTGATCATGCGCCCTCCCCGCCGCGGGGGCTGGCATCACGGTCAGCGCCGGGCCCGGTGCCCGCAGCGTCGACGCCCGTCACGAGACGCACGCGGTCCTCGCGGCGCACGGCGACCTGTTTCGCGACATCTTGGGGCTTGAGCCCCGGGCGCTGCCGCAGCGTCAGCGTGATGGCCGCGACGATCGCGACCAAGAGCAGCACGGCGGCGAGCTCGAAGGGATAGACATACTGGGTGTAGAGCACCTCGCCGAGCGCGCGGGTGTTGCTGTAGTCATCGGGCAGCGGTGGCGCACCGAGGGTGGCATCGACGCCGAGATTGCGCGCCCAGAACACGCCGATCATCTGCGCGGCGACCAACGATGCGACCACGAGTCCGAGGCCTGCATGACGGATGAACCCGCCCCGCACCCGCTCGATGTTCACATCGAGCATCATCACCACGAACAGGAACAACACCATCACCGCACCCACATAGACGAGCACCAGCACGATGGCGAGGAACTCGACCTCGATGAGGAGCCAGAGCGCGGCGCTGGTGAAGAACGCGAGCACGAGACTGAGCGCCGAATGCACGGGGTTGCGGCTCGCGATGACGCCGAGGGCGGCTGCGAGGAGGATCGCGGAGAAGGCGTAGAAGAGGATCTGGACGAACATGCGCGCGAGGGCCCCGGTCAGCGGTAAGGCGCGTCGGCCGCCTTGTCGGCGTCGATCAGCGCAGCGTAGCGCTCGCCCACGGCGAGCAGCTTGTCCTTGGTCATGATGTTCTCGCCCCGGTTCTCCATGTGGTACTCGTGGATACGCGTCTCCACGATGGCGTCGACCGGGCAGGCTTCCTCGCAGAAGCCGCAATAGATGCACTTGAAGAGGTCGATGTCGTAGCGCGTGGTGCGACGCGTGCCGTCGGCCGCGACATCGGACTCGATGGTGATGGCGAGCGCCGGACAGACCGCCTCGCAGAGCTTGCAGGCGATGCAGCGCTCTTCACCGTTGGCGTAGCGGCGTAGCGCGTGCAGTCCGCGGAAACGGGGCGACTGCGGGGTCTTCTCCTCGGGATAGTTGACCGTGACTTTGCGTCGGAACAGCGTCCGCGCCGTCACGGAGAGCCCGGTGAGGAGCTCGGTCAACAGGAAGGTCTTGATGAGACTGCGCATCAGTTCGCGCTCCAGGGGCCGACGCGGAAGTGGACCATCACGGCTGCGACGGCGATCCATACCAAGGTCACCGGGATCAGCACCTTCCAGCCGAGGCGCATGATCTGATCGTAGCGGTAGCGCGGGAAGGTCGCGCGATACCACATGAAGCAGGTGAGGAAGAAGAAGAGCTTGAGGAAGAGCCAGTGGAAACCGGGTTGGGCGAGCGCGTTGTCGGCGGCGAGCACACCCTCGAAGGGGCTCAGCCAGCCGCCCAAGAAGAACACCGCCGTGAGCGCGGAGATGAGGATCATGTTGGCGTATTCGGCCAAGAAGAACAGCGCGAACGCGATGCCCGAGTATTCGACATGGAAACCCGCGACGATCTCGGATTCACCTTCGGCGACATCGAAGGGCGCGCGGTTGGTCTCGGCGACACCGGCGATGAGATAGACGACGAACAACGGGAACAGCCAGAGGAAGAACCAGCTGCTCACCCCACCCTCCTGCGCGCGCACGATATCACCGAGGTTGAGCGTGCCCGCGGCCATCACGACACCGACCAAGGCGAACCCCATCGCGATCTCGTAGGCGACGATCTGCGCTGCCGAACGCATGGCGCCCAAGAAGGCGTATTTGGAGTTGGTGGCCCAACCGGCGAGGATGATGCCGTAGACGCCGACCGAGGTCAGCGAGAGGACATACAGCAAGCCCGCGTCGATGTCGGCGATGACGAGGGCGGGATCGAGCGGCATCACCGCCCAAGCCGCGAACGCCGGGATCAAGGTGATCGCCGGGGCTACACGGAACAGCCATTTGTTGGCCGCCGAGGGCAGCACGACCTCTTTGAGCAGCAGCTTGATGACATCGGCGAAGGGCTGGAAGATGCCGGGCAGCAGCCCGAAAATGCTGCCGACGCGGTTCGGTCCTTTGCGCAGCTGCATCCAGCCGATGACCTTGCGCTCCCAGAGCGTGGTGAAGGCCACCGACAGGATCACCGCGACGGTGACGATGAGGATCCAGGCCGTCGATCGCACGACATCCGGCAGCGCGGCCCAAAGATCGAGGATCGCGGTCATGCCTCGGCCCCGGCGCGCGCGGTGGTCGTCGCCTGCAGCGCGGGGCTGCGACGCAGGATGGCGTCGATGGCGTACATCGGCACATCAAGCACGGCGGAAGGCAGTTGCGCGACGGCATCGAGCGCGCCCGCGGGCAGCGTCGTCGGCAGCACAGCCGTCGGCAGCACGGCCGCAGCCGCGGACGGCGCAGCCGCATCGAGACGCGCGCGCAGTTCGTCGCGCACCTGCTCGGAGCTCTCGTAGTCGAAACCCGGCAGCTGCAGCAGATTGCCGAGCACGCGCAGGACCTTCCAGCCCGGTCGCGCCTCGCCCGGCGGCGCGATCGCGCCCGGGTGGCTCTGCCAGCGGCCCTCGAGGTTCACATAGGTGCCCGAGGTCTCGGCGAAAGCGGCCATCGGCAGCAGCACATGTGCGCACCGCAGCAGCTCTTCACTGGCGTACGGCGTGATCGCGACCACGCAGGCAGCGCCTGCGAACGCCGCCTCAGCCGCTGCGGGATCGGCGAGGTCGTGACGCGGCTCGATGGCACCGACCAGCAGGTAGGCGCGCTGCGGTGAACGCAGCATCGCGAGCGCATCGAGGCCGGGGCGATCACCGCCCTGCGGCGTGACGGCGGCGAGCGCCGCACCGACGGCGTTGCCGCCCTCGGCGAGCGTGCCGAGCGTGGCACCTGCCAGACGCGCGATCTCGGCGGCGAGCGCCTGCAGTTCGGCGTACGCGGGGTGACGCAGCGCCATCGCGCCCAGCCACACCGCGCGGTTGGACCCGGTGCAGAGCGCCCGGGCAGCGGCGCGATCCGCTTCGCTCGGGGTCACGCCTGCGGTCAGGGCGCTGAACGCAGCGCCCGACGGAACGCCAGCGACCTCGGCGGTCGCAGACAAGAGGCCCACGAGCCCACGCATCCAATCGGCGGGCGCGGCGACGATCTGCGCCGCCACGGGGAAGCGGTATTCGCGCGCCGCGAGATCAAAGAAAGCGACCTGCGCACGCGCCCGCACCGCGGCCTTGCGCACCCGATGCGCGAGCAGCGGCAGTTCGGCGCGCAGGTGGCTGCCGATGACGAGCAGCCCGGACAGCGCATCGACCGCCTCGAGCGGCAGACCGAGCGCCGGTACCGAAGCGCCGTGGGCATCGCCGCGGAAATCACGCTGGCGCAGCCGATGATCGAGGTTCGCCGAGCCCAGGCCGCGCGCGACGCGCGATGCCAGATGCAGCTCTTCGAGGGTGAGCGAGGGATGGGCGAGCAGGCCCGTCGACGGACCCGCCGCTGCGAGGCCGCGCGCCGCCGCGCCGAGCGCGGTCTCCCAGTCGACCTCGCGCCACACACCGCCCTCGCGCAACCGGGGCTTCGTCAAGCGGTCGTCGGCGAGCAGCCCTTCGTAGCTGAAGCGCTCGCGGTCGGCGATCCAGGTCTCGTTCACCGCGTCGTTGTCACGCGGCACGACGCGCTTCAGGCGACCGCGCAGCACATGGCCGAAGAGGTTCGTGCCGAGGCCGTCGTGCGGCGCGATCAGCGGCGACTGGGTCATCTCCCACGAGCGGCCCTGATAGCGGAAGGGCTTGCTGTTGAGCGCACCCACCGGGCAGAGATCGATGATGTTGCCGGAGAGTTCGTGCTCGACGGCTTTCTCGACGTAGGTGCCGATCTCCATGTGCTCGCCGCGACCGGTCGTGCCGAGTTCCGGGATGCCCGCGATGTCCTGGCCGAAACGCACGCAACGCGTGCAGTGGATGCAGCGCGTCATGTCGGTGGAGACGAGCGGCCCGAGATCTTTGTCCTTGACCACGCGCTTGCGCTCGTTGAAGCGCGCGATGTCGCGCCCGAAGCCGAGCGCAAGGTCCTGCAGTTCGCACTCGCCGCCCTGATCGCAGATCGGGCAGTCGAGCGGGTGGTTGATGAGGAGGAACTCCATGGTCGCCTTCTGCGCGCCGATGGCGACGGGCGATTTGGTGAAGACCTTCATGCCCTCGGAAACCGGCGTCGCGCAGGCGGGCAGCGGCTTCGGTGCCCGCTCGACCTCGACCAGACACATGCGGCAGTTGGCCGCGACCGGCAGCTTGTCGTGATAGCAGAAACGCGGCACATAGGCGCCGTGCGCGTCGGTCGCGTGGATGATCATCGCGCCCTTGCGGGCTTTGACGGGTTTTCCGTCGACCTCGAGATTGACGAGATCGTCTTGGGGTTGGGCTGCCATGTCGCTGGAAGCGGCCGTCAGGCCGCCGCCCTCCCCGTCTCGATGATGCTGCGTCCGCGGTGCTGGATCATGTACTCGAATTCGTGGCGGAAATGCTTGACGAAGCTCTGCACGGGCCAGGCGGCCGCGTCGCCGAGCGCGCAGATGGTGTGGCCCTCGATGCGACCGGCGACATCGACCAGCAGACCGAGATCTTCCATGCGGCCTTGGCCGTCGACGATGCGGCGCAGCACGCGGTTGAGCCAGCCCGTGCCCTCACGACAGGGCGTGCACTGGCCGCAGGATTCCGACTTGTAGAAGCGCGAGAGGCGCTCGAGCGCGCGCACCATGCAGGTGGTCTCGTCCATGACGATGACCGCCGCAGAGCCGACGGACGAACCGACCGCGCGCAACGAGTCGTAGTCCATGTTGACGCCGAGCATGGCGTCCCCCGGGACGACCTTCGTCGAGGATCCTCCGGGGATGACCGCCTTGAGTCTGCGCCCCCCCCGCATGCCACCCGAGATCTCGAGCAGGTCCTTGAAGGGGATGCCGAGCGGCAGTTCGTAGTTGCCGGGCTTCTCGACATGGCCCGACACCGAGAAGATCACCGTGCCGCCCGCGTTGGTGGTGCCGAGCTGCGCGAACCATTCCGGCCCCTTGCGCAGGATGGTGGGCACCGAGGCGAAGCTCTGGGTGTTGTTGATGGTGGTCGGCTGGCCGTAGAGACCGAACGCGGCCGGGAACGGCGGCTTGAAGCGCGGCTTGCCCTGCTTGCCTTCGAGCGATTCGAGCAGCGCGGTCTCTTCGCCGCAGATGTAGGCGCCGGCGCCCACGAAAGTGTAGAGGTCGAAGTCGGTGCCGCTGCCCTGCACATCCTTGCCGAGCAGCCCCGCGTCATAGGCTTCCTTCAAGGCGGCCTCGAAGCGCGGCACGGGCTCGCCTAAGAATTCACCACGGATGTAGTTGTAGCCGACGGTCGCGCCCATGGCGTAGCCGCCGAGCGCCATCCCCTCGATCAGCGAGTGCGGATTGAAACGCAGGATGTCGCGGTCGTGGCAGGTTCCGGGCTCGCTCTCGTCGGAGTTGCAGATGACGTACTTCTGCATCGGCGCATTGCGCGGCATGAACGACCATTTGGTGCCGGTCGGGAAGCCTGCGCCGCCGCGGCCGCGCAGACCGCTCGCCTTGACGGCGTCGATGATCTGCTCGCGCGTGAGTTCACCCGCGAGCACCTTGCGCCAAGAGGCGTAGCCGCCGATCTGGAGGTAGGACTCGAGCGTCCAAGGGCGTTCGATGCCGCTTGCGACGGGTTCCATCACCACGAGGGACATTCGGTCACGCCAAGTGTCGAGTGCGTTCATGGCCTGATGCTCACTTGAGTTCGTCGAGGATCTGATCGACCTTGGCGGGCGTCAGATGCTCGTGGAAGTGGTGGTCGACCATCATCATCGGCGCGCCCGTACAGGCCGCGAGGCACTCTTCCTCTTTTTTGAGGAAGATGCGGCCATCGGCGGTGCTCTCACCGACCTTGATGCCGAGCTTGCGCTCGCAGTGCGCGAGGATGTCCTCGCCGCCGTTGAGCCAACAGGAGATGTTGGTGCAGACGCTGACATGATGCCGGCCGCAAGGATGCGTCTCGAACATCGAATAGAAGGTGGCGACCTCGTAGACCTGTATCGACGGCAGCCGCAGGTACTCGGCGACAGCGTCCATCAGATCGGGCGTCAGGAAGCCCTGGTTCTGCTCCTGCACGAACCGCAGCGCCGAGAGCGTCGCCGAACGCTGCCGACCCGCGGGGAAGCGGCCGATCCAGCCGTCGATCTCGTGGCGGGTGTGCGCGTCGAGCAACGCGACCTTCGGGCCATCGCCCGGGACGAACTGCCCGCCGTCGCTCGTGAGGACGCTCATCGATCGATCTCCCCGAAGACGATGTCTTGTGTGCCGATGACGGCGACCACATCGGACAACATGTGCCCGGTGACCATCTCCTCGAGCGACGCGAGGTGCGGGAAGCCCGGCGCACGGCACTTGAGACGGTAGGGTTTGTTCGCGCCGTCCGAGACGAGGTAGATGCCGAACTCGCCTTTCGGCGCCTCGACCGCGGCGTAGGTCTCGCCCTCGGGCACGCCGTAGCCTTCCGTCATCAACTTGAAGTGGTGGATCAGCGATTCCATGTCGCCCTTCATGTCTTCGCGGCGCGGTGTACGGATCTTGGCGTCGTCGATCATCACCGGACCCGGGTTCTGCCGCAGCCACTGCACACACTGCGCGATGATGCGGTTGGACTGGCGCAGCTCCTCCATGCGGACGAGGTAACGGTCGTAACAGTCGCCGTTGACGCCGACGGGGATATCGAACTGCATCTGGTCGTAGACATCGTAGGGCTGCTTCTTGCGCAGATCCCATGCGATCCCTGAGCCGCGCAGCATCGGCCCGGTGAAGCCGAGCTGCAAGGCGCGCTCGGGCGTCACGACGCCGATGTTGACGGTGCGCTGCTTCCAGATGCGGTTGTCGGTGAGCAGGGTCTCGTACTCGTCGACGGCCTTGGGGAAGCGGCGGGTGAAATCCTCGATGAACGACAGCAAGCCGCCGGCGCGCGCCTCGTTGAGGCGATCGACATCTTTTTGGTTGCGCCACCGCGAGACCTGATAGAGCGGCATCTCGCGCGGCAGGTCACGGTGCACGCCGCCCGGCCGGTAGTAGGTCGCGTGCATGCGCGTACCGGAGACCGCTTCGTAGCAGTCCATGAGGTCTTCGCGCTCCTTGAAGGCGAGCAGGAAGACGGTCATCGCACCGATGTCGAGGCCATGCGCCCCGAGCCACATGAGGTGGTTCAGGATGCGGGTGATCTCATCGAACATCACGCGGATGTACTGGGCGCGCAGCGGCGGAGTGACGCCGAGCAGCCGCTCGATGGCCATCACATAGGCGTGCTCGTTGCACATCATCGAGACATAGTCGAGCCGGTCCATGTAGCCGATCGACTGGTTGTAGGGCTTGGACTCCGCGAGCTTCTCGGTGGCGCGGTGCAGCAGGCCGATGTGCGGATCGGCTTTCTGGATGACCTCGCCGTCGAGCTCGAGCACGAGGCGCAGCACGCCGTGCGCCGCAGGGTGCTGCGGACCGAAGTTCATGGTGTAGGACTGGATCTCGGCCATCGTCTCAGCGTCCTGTCAGCGCCGGGTCGTAGCGGTTGTCGTCGCGGATCACGCGCGGCACGAGCGTGCGCGGCTCGATGCTGACGGGCTCGTAGACCACGCGCTGCTTGATCGGGTCGTAGCGCACCTCGACCTCGCCGATCAGCGGGAAATCCTTGCGGAACGGATGGCCGATGAAGCCGTAGTCGGTGAGGAGGCGGCGCAGGTCGGGGTGACCGGCGAAGAGGATGCCGAAGAGATCGAAGGCTTCCCGTTCGTACCAGTTCGCCGACGCCCAGACGCCGACCAGGGAGTCGATCATCGGCTCGGTGTCATCGCTGCAGAACGCGCGCAGACGCAGGCGACGGTTATGGGCCACCGACAACAGGTGCACTGTGACGGCGAAACGCGTACCCGGCGCACGCTCGGCATGCGCGGTCTCGCGGTTCACGCTGCGCGAGAACCCGGAGCCGGTCGCGGACAGCGTCTTCCATTCGGAGCGGCCGTAGTCGAGGTAATCGACGCCGCAGAGATCGACGAGCTGGTCGAAGCGCAGCTGCGGGTGATCGCGCAGCGCCGTGGCGACGGCGACCCAGGAGGCCGGGTCGCACTCGAGGGTGTATTCGCCGGGGAGCGAAGGCACGAGGCGCGCCGCTTCGCCGGTCGCTGCGAGCAACAGTTCTGTGAGGGCGTCGCTCACGGCCTGGCCACCGAACTCGTGCGGGCGATCTTCTTCTGCAGCTGGATGATGCCGTAGAGCAGCGCCTCGGCGGTCGGCGGGCAGCCCGGGACATAGACATCGACCGGCACGATGCGATCGCAGCCGCGCACCACGGCGTAGGAGTAGTGGTAGTAGCCACCGCCGTTGGCGCAGGAGCCCATGGAGATCACCCAACGCGGTTCGGGCATCTGGTCGTAGACCTTGCGCAGCGCCGGGGCCATCTTGTTGACCAGGGTACCGGCGACGATCATGACATCGGATTGGCGCGGGCTCGGACGGAACACCACGCCGAAGCGGTCGAGGTCGTAGCGGGAGGCGCCGGCGTGCATCATCTCGACGGCGCAGCAGGCCAGACCGAAGGTCATGGGCCAGAGCGAGCCGGTGCGAGCCCAGTTGACGAGGTTATCGACCTGGGTGGTGACGAAGCCGCGCTGGGCGAAGCCCTGCGGGTCGGTGCCGGCGGTCAATCCCACTCGAGCGCCCCTTTCTTCCATTCGTAGATGAAGCCGACCACGAGGATCCCGAGGAAGATGCCCATAGAGATCAGACCGAAACCGCCGATGCTGTCGAGTGCGACCGCCCACGGGAACAGGAAGGCGATCTCGAGATCGAAGACGATGAAGAGGATGGCGACGAGGTAGTAGCGCACATCGAACTTCATGCGGGTCTCTTCGAAGGCCTCGAAGCCGCACTCGTAAGACGAACGCTTCTCGGCATCGTCCGGCGCGCGGGCGAGCCAGCGGCCGAGACCTGTTCCGAGGAGAAGAAGCACTGCGGCGAGACCTGATGCGACGCCGAGAAAAATCAGTGCTGGCAAGTACTGTGACAGCATTACATCCGCCCTGACACGAACGCGACGGATGTCGCGCAACCCCCGTGCTGAAAGCGGGGTGGATTGTACAGTAAGCAAGATCGAATTTGGTGCGGACGGGGAGACTCGAACTCCCACACCTTGCGGCGCTAGCCCCTCAAGCTAGTGTGTCTACCAATTCCACCACGTCCGCGATCCGTGCTTATCTCTCTGAGCGATGAGGCTTGAAATCAGGGCGCCGGCGACGCGGGCGTCGTCGGTGCAGGTGCCGGTACGCCCGTCACGGGCAGCACCGTTGCCGGCGCATCGCTCGCAGGAGCCGTTGCCGGAACCGCGACTTCCGTCACGCTCTCGCCGATGAGGCCCGGCGAAGTCGATTGCACCGGGCGCGTACCGAACCACGCCAGTGCCAGGCTGTTGAACATGAAGATCGCGGCGAGCACCGCCGTCGAACGCGACAGGCCCGTGCTCGCGCCGCGCGCACCGAAGACGCTGCCCGAGGCACCCGCACCGAAACCGGCGCCGGCGTCCGCGCCGCGACCGCGCTGCAAGAGCACGAGCGCGACGATCCCGATCGAGACGAAGACCTGCACGATGGTGAGGGCGGTGAGCATTGCCGTTCCTTCAAGATTCCAGTCTTAAGTTTCCGATCTGCCCCGGCAGCGGTGATGACCGGTCTCAGACCGGCGCGGCCGCCAGGATGGCCGCGAATTCATCCACCTTCAGCGAGGCGCCACCGATGAGGCCGCCGTCGATATCGGGCATCGCGAAGAGTTCCGCCGCGTTGCCTGCCTTGACGCTGCCCCCGTAGAGGAGCCTTGCTGAGCCGCCGATTATAGCATCACGGCTGGCGATGAGGCCACGGAGGAGCGCGTGGATCTCCTGGGCCTGCTCCGGGGAGGCGGTACGGCCGGTGCCGATGGCCCAGACGGGCTCGTAGGCGACGACGACGGTCCGGAACGCATCGACCCCGCAGACATCGAGCACCGCGGCGAGTTGCCGACCGACCACCGCGGGGGTCGCACCGGCGTCACGCTCCGCGAGGGTCTCGCCGACGCAGACGATGGGCACGAGCCCTGCCGCCAGCGCGGCGACGGCCTTGCGTGCGACTTCCGCGTCGCTTTCGTTGTGCCGGGCGCGACGCTCGGAGTGACCGACGATGACATGGCTGCAGCCGACCTCGCGCAACATCGCACCGGCGACCTCGCCGGTGTAGGCGCCCTGCCCCGCTTCCGCGCTGAGGTCTTGGGCACCGAGTCCGATGGCGGAACCCGCGAGCGCCACCGCCGCGTCCGGCAGGAAGACGAACGGCGGACACAGCACGACCTCCACCCCGGCGGGGGCCGCCGCGCGGACGCCCTGCAGCAACGCGGCATTGGCGGCACGCGAGCCGTACATCTTCCAGTTCCCTGCGACCAGGCTGCGACGGGGAAGGCTCATGTGGCGGACTCCTCTACGACGCGGGCGAGTTCGAGGGCGGCGGACTCGGCTTCGGCGCGATCGTCGGCCTCCACCATCACGCGGATCACAGGTTCGGTGCCGGAGGCGCGCAGCACGACGCGACCGCGCCCTGCCAGACGCGCCTCGATGCGCTCGCGCGCGGCGACCACCGCGGGACGGGTCGCGGGGTCGAATCTTTGGGCGACCCGGACCGCGATCTGTTTCTGCGGCAACAAGGTAAGCTCAGCGGTCAGCTCGGCGAGCATGCGCCCCGATCCCTGCATGATCGCGAGCACCTGCAAGGCGGCGACCATCGCATCGCCGGTGGTCGCGTGGTCGAGCGTGAGCAGGTGGCCCGAGGTCTCACCGCCCAGCACACCGCCGGTCTCACGCAACATCGCCAGCACATAGCGGTCACCGACACCCGCGCGGCGGAAGTCGATCCCGAGCGAGGCGAACGCGCGCTCGAGGCCGTAGTTGGTCATCAAGGTGCCGACGACCGGACCCTTCAAGGTGCCGGCGGCGTGTCTGGCGCGGGCGATGACATAGAGCAACTGGTCGCCGTCGACCTTGCGACCGAGGTGATCGACCATCAGCAGACGGTCGCCGTCGCCGTCGAGCGCGATGCCGACGGCCGCCCGGACGCCCGTGACGGTGAGCTGCAGCAGCTCCGGCGCGGTCGCTCCGCAGCCCAGGTTGATGTTGCGTCCGTTCGGCGAGCAACCGATCGGGACGATCTCGGCGCCGATGTCGGTGAGGATGCGCGGCGCGACTTTGTACCCCGCACCATGCGCGCAGTCGACCACGATCTTCATGCCGCCCACCGAGAACCCGGGCGGCAGCGTCGAGATGCAGAAATCCTGGTAGGCCTTGCGGGTCTTGTCGACGCGGGTGACACGGCCGAGGTCGTTCGATTCGCGGGTGACCGGCGCGCGCTCCAGTTCGGCTTCGATGCGCTCCTCGTCGACGTCCGAGAGCTTGCCGCCCTCGGCATCGAAGAACTTGATGCCGTTGTCCTCGTAGGCGTTGTGCGAGGCGCTGATGACGACGCCGAAGCGGCAGCCGAAGTGCCGGGTCATGTAGGCGATGCCGGGGGTCGGCAGCGGACCGATCAGCATCACATCCATGCCGGCGGCGACGAACCCGGCCTCGAGCGCCGCCTCGAACATGTAGCCCGACAGCCGCGTGTCCTTGCCGATGAGCACGGTACCACCCTCGGGCGCGAGCGCGCGCGCGGCGGCGCTCGCGAGGCGCAACACGAAATCGACGGTCAGCGGCGGTTGACCGACCCTGCCCCGCACACCATCGGTACCGAAATACTTCCTCGCCACAGTCAACCCTCCGCCGATCGGAACGCGCCCCAGACCTTCAGCGCATCGACCGTCTCGGCCACATCGTGCGTGCGGATGATACGCGCTCCGCCCTCGACCGCGGCGAGCGCGAGCGCAAGGCCACCCGCGAGGCGTTCGCCGGGGGGGCGCCCGGTGAGCGCACCGATCATGCTCTTGCGCGAGAGGCCCACGAGCAGCGGCAAGCCGGCGACGGCGAGCCGCGGCAAGCCCCGCAGCAGCTCGAGGTTGTGCGCCAGCGTCTTGCCGAACCCGAAGCCGGGGTCGAGGATCAGCCGCCTGCGGGCGATGCCGGCCGCCTCGCACTGCGTCACGCGGGCTTCGAGGAACGCCGCGACCTCGCGCACGACATCCCCGTAGTGCGGTTCAACCTGCATGGATCCGGGCTCGCCCTGCATGTGCATCAGGCAGACGGCGGCATCGCTCGCGGCGACCGCCGCCAAGGCGCCGGGCAGGCGCAGCGCCCGGACATCGTTGACGAGCGCGACGCCCTCGGCGAGACAGGGAACGATGACCTCGGGTTTACTGCTGTCGAGCGAGACCCGCGCGCCACGCGCGACCAAGGCCCGCACGACGGGCAGCACGCGCCGTAGTTCTTCTTCGGGCGGGACCGGCGTGGCACCCGGCCGGGTGGACTCACCGCCGACATCGATGAACGCGGCACCTGCCCGCAGCATGGACTCGGCCGCTCGCAGGGCGTCATCGAGGGCGGCGTGCCGGCCGCCATCTGAAAAGGAATCGGGCGTGACATTGATCACGCCCATGACGAGGGGCTGACGGAGGTCTAGCGTTTCCCCGCGCAGGCCAAGGCCGGCAGGCATCGACACGCCGATCAGCCGGCGCTGCCCTCGCCCGCCGCAGGACCGATCCCCGGCGCCGGGCGCACGCCCGGACCCGCAGAACCGGTCGGATTGCTGGCCACCAGGTCATCCCAGCCGGCAGGGGGCGTGGGCGGCCGACCGGCCATGATGTCCTTGATCTGGCCATCGTCGATGGTCTCGAACTTGATGAGCGCATCGGCCATCGCGTGCAGCTTGTCGAGGTGGGTCTCGAGGATGCTGCGGGCGCGTTGGTAGTTGCTCTCGATGACCCGACGGACTTCCAGATCGATGACATGCGCGGTCTCATCGGAGATCTGCTTGGTCTGGGTGACCGAGCGGCCGAGGAAGACCTCGCCGGCGTCTTCGGAGTAGGTGAGCGGGCCCAAACGGTCCGACAAGCCCCACTTGGTGACCATGTTGCGTGCGAGATCGGTGGCGCGCTCGATATCGTTCGAGGCTCCGGTCGTGACGGCGTCGGCACCGAAGATGATCTCCTCGGCGATGCGACCACCGAAGAGCGTGGCGATCGCGCTCTCGATGCGGCGCTTGCTCATAGAGTAACGGTCCTGCTCCGGCAGGAACTGCGTCACGCCGAGCGCACGGCCACGCGGGATGATGGTGACTTTGTAGACGGGGTCGTGCTCGGGCACCGAGATGCCGACGATGGCATGCCCGGCCTCGTGGAAGGCGGTCATCCGCTTCTCTTCCTCGGACATCACCATCGAGCGCCGCTCGGCGCCCATCATGATCTTGTCCTTGGCACGGTCGAATTCATCCATGCCGACGATGCGCTTGTTGCCACGGGCTGCGAACAGCGCAGCCTCGTTGACGAGGTTGGCGAGGTCCGCACCGGAGAACCCCGGGGTACCGCGCGCGATGATCGCGGGCTTCACATCATCGCCCAAGGGCAGCTTGCGCATGTGCACCTTGAGGATCTGCTCGCGGCCGCGCACATCGGGCAACGGCACCACGACCTGGCGATCGAACCGGCCCGGACGCAGCAGCGCCGGGTCGAGCACATCAGGGCGGTTGGTGGCGGCGATGACGATGATGCCCTCGTTGCCCTCGAAACCGTCCATCTCCACGAGCAATTGGTTGAGCGTCTGCTCGCGCTCGTCGTGGCCGCCGCCGAGGCCCGCACCGCGGTGCCGACCGACCGCGTCGATCTCGTCGATGAAGATGATGCAGGGCGCCTGCTTCTTGGCCTGCTCGAACATGTCGCGCACGCGCGAAGCGCCGACGCCGACGAACATCTCGACGAAGTCGGAGCCGGAGATGGTGAAGAACGGCACCTTGGCCTCGCCGGCGATGGCGCGCGCGAGCAGGGTCTTGCCGGTGCCCGGGCTGCCGACCATCAGCACGCCGCGCGGGATCTTGCCGCCCAACTTCTGGAACTTGGAGGGGTCCTTGAGGAAGTCGACGATCTCGCTGACCTCGGTCTTCGCTTCGTCGACGCCCGCGACATCGGCGAAGGTGACATTCACCTGGTCTTCGCTCAGCAGACGCGCCCGGCTCTTGCCGAAGGACATCGCACCGCGCCCACCGGCGCCGCCGCCCTGCATCTGCCGCAGCATCCACGCGAAGACGAGGATGAGGAGCAACGCCGGCGCGAGTTGCAGCACCAATTGGGCGAGGAAGTTCGGTTGCTTGGGCGCGCGCCCGATGACGGTGACGTTCGACTTCTCGAGTGCGCCGATCAGCGCGGTGTTGTCGGTCTCGGGGTTGTAGAGCTCGAATTTGGAGGAGTCTTTGCGGGTGCCGGCGATGGTGTCGCCTTGGAGCACGACGGCCTCGATGCGGCCGCTGCGGACCTCGTTGAGGAAGGTCGAGTAGCTGACCTCCGCCACCGGAACAGCGCGCGGCACGAATTGGCTGAAGAGCACCAGCACTGCCACCGCGATCAAGGCCCACACCACGAAATTCTTCATCAAGTCGTTCATTTTCCGCCCTCGGCCGACGCCTTCCTTGACGCCGACGGTATCACCCCGCAACCACACCGTCGCAAGGGATTAAAATTACACCATCTACCCCGTTCCGAACAGCCGAACCGGGGGGTACGCCGTCACAAAATTCGACCCTGCCCCGAGCGGAAAGTTCGGAAGCCCGAGCCGCGGGTACAATACGAGGGTGAAACTCACCGAACGACAGCGCCGCCACCTGCGCGGCCTCGCCCACGGGCTGAAGCCCGTGATCCAGATCGGCAATGCCGGCCTCACCGACGGCGTCACCGCCGAGACCGTGCGCGCGCTGCATGATCACGAGTTGATCAAGGTGCGGTTTTCCGGGGCGGATCGCGCGGCCCGAGAAGCCGGCCTCGAATCGCTCGCTGCGCGCACGGACAGCGTCCTCGTGACCCGGATCGGGCATGTGGCGGTGTTCTATCGGCCGCGAGCCGACATGCCGCGCATCGTGTTGCCCGCCCCGGGCTGACGCCCTCGGGCTGCCCCCCTCGGTCGGGGCGTCAGTAGCGGATCGTGACGATCTCGTAGCTACGGGTGCCGCCCGGGGTGACGACATCGACCACATCGCCTGCAGACTTGGCGATGAGGGCGCGTGCGATCGGCGAGTTGTAGGCGATCCGGCCGGCGCGGATGTCCGCCTCGTCCTCACCGACGATGGTGTAGGTGGCGCGCTTGCCGTCGTCCTCGTCAGCGAGTTCCACGGTGGCCCCGAACACGACCCGACCCGCGGGTGACAACGCCGACACATCGATGATGTCGGCGGTGGAGAGCTTGGACTCGATGTCGGCGATGCGCCCCTCGATGAAGCCCTGTTGCTCCCGCGCGGCGTGGTACTCGGCGTTCTCGGAAAGATCGCCATGGCTGCGGGCTTCGGCGATCGCCTTGATGACGGCCGGCCGTTCCTCGGATCTGAGCTTCTTGAGTTCCGCGCGCAGCAGCTCTGCGCCGCGCAGCGTCATCGGATTACGCTTCATCCCGACACCTCCTGGTGCAGGTCCTGCAGGCGGTTGACCTCGACCTCATCGACCGAGTCCAGAGCCTCGCAGGTGGCGAGCGCCGCCGCAAGGGTCGTGTAGTAGGTGACACGGCGCTGCACGGCTTCGCGCCGGATCGAGTGCGATTCACGCACCGCCTGCTTGCCCTCGGTGGTGTTGACGATCAGCACGATCTCGCCGTTTTTGATCATGTCGACGCAGTGCGGGCGGCCCTCGCGGACTTTGTTGACCGATCGGCAAGCGATACCGGCGGCCTGGATGGCCAGCGCCGTGCCCTCGGTCGCCACCAGATCGAAGCCACGCTCGGACAAACGGCGGGCGAGATCCACGGCGCCGGGCTTGTCGCGCTCGCGCACGCTGATGAAACAGGTCCCGGTACGCGGCAGCGTCACGCCGGAAGCCGCTTGGGCCTTGGCGTAGGCCTCGCCGAAGCTGCGACCGGTACCCATGACCTCACCGGTGGATTTCATCTCCGGGCCGAGCATGGGGTCGGCTTCGGGGAACTTCACGAACGGGAACACCGCCTCTTTCACCGAGAAGAAGCGCGGGATGCGTTCGTGGCGCAGGCCGAGCGCCTCGAGGCTGCGGCCGGTCATGACCCGGGCGCCGACCTTGGCGAGCGCCAAGCCCGTGGCCTTGGAGACGAAGGGCGCGGTGCGCGAGGCGCGCGGATTGACCTCGAGCACGAACACCGTGCCGCCCTGGATCGCGAACTGGATGTTGAGCAAGCCGTTGACCCCGAGCGCGAGCGCGAGCTGTCGGGTCTGGACGCGGATCTCGTCCTGCAACTCGGCGGAGAGGCTGTTGGGCGGCAGCGAGCAACCGGAATCGCCCGAATGGACCCCCGCCTGCTCGACGTGCTCCATGATGCCGCCGATCAGCACCTCGCGGCCGTCGCAGACCGCATCGACATCGACCTCGATCGCATCGTCGAGGAACCGATCGAGCAACACCGGGCTGTCGTTCGAGACCTTCACCGCATCGGTCATGTAGGCGCGCAGGTCGTCCTCGTTGAAGACGATCTCCATGGCCCGGCCGCCGAGCACATAGGACGGCCTCACCACCAGCGGGAAACCCACCGCGCGGGCGAGCTCGAGCGCCTGCGCCTCGGTGCGGGCGGTGGCGTTGGCGGGCTGTCGCAGTCCGAGCTGCTGCACGAGTTTCTGGAAGCGCTCGCGGTCTTCGGCGATGTCGATGGACTCCGGCGAAGTGCCGATGATGGGCACCCCCGCACGCTCGAGCGCGCGGCAGAGCTTGAGCGGCGTCTGGCCGCCGTACTGCACGATGACGCCCTCGGGCTGCTCGCGGTGCAGCACTTCGAGCACATCCTCGAGGGTGAGCGGCTCGAAGTACAGGCGATCGGAGGTGTCGTAATCGGTCGACACGGTCTCCGGGTTGCAGTTGATCATGATGGTCTCGAAACCATCCTCGCGCAGCGCCATCGCGGCATGCACGCAGCAGTAGTCGAACTCGATGCCCTGACCGATGCGGTTCGGGCCGCCACCCAAGATCGCGATCTTGCGGCGCGTCGTGGGCGCCGCCTCGCACTCCTCTTCGTAGGTCGAGTAGAGGTAGGCGGTGGAGGTGGCGAACTCGGCCGCACAGGTGTCGACGCGCTTGAAGACCGGGCGCAGCCCGAGCGCATGACGCCGGGCGCGCAGTTCGTCCTCGGTCACACCGACGAGCCGCGCGAGGCGCGAATCGGAGAACCCACGGCGCTTGAGCGTCCGCAACCGCGCAAGATCGAGGGCTGCGACGCCCTCGGCTGCGGTACGGGTCTCCTCGTCGATGAGTTCGGCGATCTGCGCCAGGAACCAAGGGTCGATACGGGAGAGTTCATGCACCCGATCGAAGGTCCAGCCGGCGCGCAGCGCATCGGCCACCTGCAGCAGGCGATCCGGGCCCGGCATCCGTAGATCCTGTGCGAGACGCGCACCGCTGTCTTCGCCGAGCGGCAGCGGGGTCACGGGCGAAAGTCCGTCGAGCCCGGTCTCGAGGCCGCGCAACGCCTTCTGCAGCGACTCCTGGAAGGTGCGGCCGATGGCCATCACCTCGCCCACCGATTTCATCTGCGTGGTCAGACGGTCGTTCGCGCCCTTGAACTTCTCGAAGGTGAAGCGGGGGATCTTGGTGACCACATAGTCGATGGTCGGCTCGAAAGAGGCCGGGGTCGCGCCGCCGGTGATGTCGTTGCGCAGTTCATCGAGCGTATAGCCGATCGCGAGCTTGGCCGCGATCTTGGCGATCGGGAACCCGGTCGCCTTCGAGGCGAGCGCCGAGGAACGCGACACGCGCGGGTTCATCTCGATGACGATCAGCCGGCCGTCTTCCGGATTGATGGCGAACTGTACATTGGAGCCGCCGGTGTCGACGCCGATCTTGCGCAGCACCGCGATCGATGCGTTGCGCATCCGCTGGTACTCGCGGTCGGTGAGCGTCTGCGCCGGCGCGACGGTGATGGAGTCGCCGGTGTGCACGCCCATCGGATCGAGGTTCTCGATGGAGCAGACGATGATGCAGTTGTCCGCCCGGTCGCGCACGACCTCCATCTCGAACTCCTTCCAACCGAGCACGGACTCCTCGATGAGGACCTCGTGCGTCGGCGAGGCATCGAGGCCGCGTGCGACGATGGTCTCGAACTCCTCGCGGTTGTAGGCGATGCCGCCGCCCGAGCCGCCGAGCGTGAAGGACGGGCGGATGACGCAGGGGAAACCGAGCGGCACCTGGATCGAGAACGCGTCCTCGAGGCTGCGCGCCACCGCAGCGCGCGCCGACTCGAGACCGATCTCGCGCATCGCATTGCGGAAGAGTTCGCGGTCCTCGGCCATGTCGATGGCCTCGCGCGAGGCGCCGATCATCTCGACACGGAACCGCTCGAGCACGCCCTCACGGACGAGATCGAGCGCGGTGTTGAGCGCCGTCTGCCCGCCCATCGTCGGCAACAGCGCATCGGGCCGCTCTTTTTCGATGATGCGCGCCACGGTCCGCCAATTGATCGGCTCGATGTAGGTGGCGTCCGCCATCCCCGGGTCCGTCATGATGGTGGCGGGGTTGGAGTTGACGAGGATGACGCGGTAGCCCTCCTCGCGCAGCGCCTTGCAGGCTTGCGCGCCGGAGTAGTCGAACTCGCAGGCCTGACCGATGACGATCGGACCCGCGCCGATGATCAGGATGCTGTGGAGGTCGGTTCTTTTTGGCATGGCGGCGTCTCAGCGGGCCCGGCGCCGCTGCATCGCGGCGGTGAAGCGGCCGAACAGGTATTGCACATCGTGCGGTCCGGGGCTCGCCTCGGGGTGGCCCTGGAAACTGAATGCGTCGCAGTCGGTGCGTGCGACGCCCTGCAGCGTGCCGTCGAACAGCGAGCGGTGCGTGGCGCGGAGGTTCGCAGGCAGCGTCGCCTCGTCGATGGCGAAGCCGTGGTTCTGGGAGGTGATGAGCACCCTGCCCGTCTGCAGGTCCTGCACGGGGTGGTTCGCGCCGTGGTGCCCGAACTTCATCTTGACGGTGGCCGCACCGCTCGCGAGACCGAGCAGTTGATGGCCGAGGCAGATGCCGAACACCGGCACACCGGCCTCGATGACGCGGCGGATGGCGCGGATGGCGTAGTCGCAGGGCTGCGGATCACCCGGACCGTTCGAGAGGAACACGCCCTCGGGCGCGAGCGCGAGCGCGTCCTCGGCCGAGGTCTCGGCGGGCAGCACGGTGACGCGACAGCCGGCATCGACCAGCAGCCGCAGGATGTTGTGCTTGATGCCGTAGTCGAAGGCGACCACATGGAACGGCTTCTGCCCGGCCGCAGGGGGCGGCGGATCGAACTCGGACCCTTGGGTCCATTCGTAGCGCGCGGGGGTGGTCGCGACCTTGGCGAGGTCCATCCCCTTCAGGCCCGGGAAGGCACGCGCGCCATCGATCGCCGCGGCAGGGTCCACCTTCGGCCCGGCGATGATGCAGCCTGCCTGCGCACCCTTCTCGCGCAGGATCCGCGTCAGGCGGCGCGTGTCGATGCCCGCGATGGCGATCACGCCCTCTCTGGCGAGGAACGCAGGCAGCGTCTCTTGCATGCGCCAGTTGCTGGCGCGCGGCGGCAGGTCGCGCACCACCAAGCCTGCGGCCTGCGCACGGAGCGATTCCATGTCGAGCGCGTTGATGCCGACATTGCCGATATGCGGATAGGTGAGCGTGACGATCTGTCTCAGATAGGACGGATCGGTGAGGATCTCTTGGTAGCCCGTCAGGGCGGTATTGAAGACGACTTCCCCTGCGGTGCTGCCTTGCGCGCCGATGGAGGTGCCCTGGAAGGTCGAACCATCCGCGAGCGCAAGCACTGCTTCGATCAAGCGTCCACTCCCCGGCCGCGACGATGGCGGCTCCGACCAAAAAATCCCCGACGCAGAAGCGGGTGTCGGATGTGCAAAGCGGGAGGCATCCTCTCGAATGCCCCCCGCCTTGCTGGGACTAACCCGGCTATCGGATTAGAAGGAAAGTCTACGTTTTCACCCCCCTTTTGTCCATGCTCAAAAGGGGTTAAACGCACGAAAAAAGGCCCTAACTAAAACATCGAAAAAACTGCGGAAAACGCTCTAACAGATTGTTTTTAAACCGATTACATCGAGCATTTCATACCGTCCCGCCGGCCGACCGACCAGCCAACGGGCGGCCTGCAGGGCACCGCGGGCGAAGATCGCCCGGTCGGTGGCGCGGTGTCCCAGGGTGATCGCTTCGCCCGTCCCGACGAACCGCAGTTCATGCTCGCCGACGATATCGCCGCCCCGCAACACCGCAAAGCCGATCCCCCCCTCGACCCGCAGCCCATCGCGCACATCCGGCAGCCGCAGCGCTTCGAGGGACGCGCCTCGACCCTCCGCCGCTGCGCGACCGAGCGCAAGCGCGGTCCCGGAGGGCGCGTCGCGCTTGGCGCGGTGATGGGATTCGACGATCTCGATGTCGTAGGCGGCGGGCAGCGCGCGCGCTGCGGCGCGCACCAATTCGATGAGGAGCGTCACGCCGATGCTGGTGTTGGGCGCGATGAGCACCGGCACGCGCTGCGCGGCAGCGGCGGCGGCCGGGTCGACCCCAGCATCGAGACCGGTGGTACCGACCAACACCGCGACCCCTCTTGCGGCGCAGGTGGCGAGATGCGAAGCGGTGGCCGAGGGGTTGGAGAAATCGATCACGACATCCGCCGGCTCGGGCGCTGCCGACAACGCCGCCTCGAGATCATCGAGCACCGGTACGCCGAGCGATCCGATGCCGGCGAGCGCACCGAGATCCTGGCCGATCGCAGCGCTGCCCGCATGGTCGACCGCGCCGACGACGCGCACCCCCGGATCCACCGCGCATCCGCGCGCGATGGCGAGACCCATGCGGCCCGCCGCTCCCACGATCACCAAACGCATGTCACCGTCCTGCGAAAAAGCGCCTGACACCCTCGAAGAACCCTTCCTCGCGCGGCGTATGCGCCCGACCGTCACCCCGCAGCGACTGGTCGAACTTGCTCAGCAGCTCGCGCTGCTCCGCCGACAGGTCCACGGGCGTTTCTACCACAACGCGGCAATAGAGATCGCCCCGCGCACCGCCGCGCACCGGCTTCACGCCTTGGTCGCGCAAGCGGAACACCCGCCCCGACTGCGTGCCGCCCGGCACCTTGATGGACACCTCGCCCTGCAGCGTCGGTACCTTGACCGAGCCGCCGAGCGTGGCCGTGGCGAAACTCACCGGCACTTCGCAGGTGAGATCGTCGCCCTCGCGTTCGAAGATCGGATGCGCACGCACCGCGATCTCGACATAAAGATCGCCCGCAGGCCCGCCGTTACGGCCTGCCTCGCCCTCGCCCGAGAGCCGGATGCGATCGCCGGTGGAGACGCCGGCGGGTACCTTGACCGACAGCGTGCGCGTGCGGCGCACACGACCCTGGCCGAGACAGGTATCGCAGGGGTTCTTGACGATGCGACCGGTGCCGCGACAGCGCGAACACGGTTGCTGCATCTGGAAGAAACCCTGGGAGACACGCACCGAGCCACTGCCGTTGCAGGTGTCGCAGTTGACGGGCGTGGAACCCTTGGCCGCACCGCTGCCCGTACAGGTCTCACACTCCATGAGCCGTGGCAGGCTGATCTCGCAGGTATGCCCGAACACCGCCTCCGGCAGCTCGAGCTCGAGTTCGTAGCGCAGATCGGCACCGCGGAAGACCTGCGAACGCCCCCCACGACGGCCGCCGCCGAAGATATCGCCGAAGACATCGCCGAAGATATCGCCGAAGTCCGCACCACCTGCAGCACCCGCGCCACCTTGACGCGTCGCATCGAGGCCGTCGTGCCCGTGCTGGTCGTAGACCGCGCGCTTCTGCGCATCGGTGAGCACTTCATAGGCTTCTTTGGCCTGTTTGAAGCGCTCTTCGGCGTCCTTGTCGTCCGGATTGCGGTCCGGATGGAACTTCATGGCGAGCCGCCGATAGGCCTTCTTGATCTCGGCCTCATCGGCGGTCTTCGGCACACCGAGGACCGTGTAGTAGTCGGACTTGGCCATGGGCGGCTAGCGGTCGCGCGTGGCCTTACGAGGCCTTGCGGTCCTTGTCGTCGCTCTTGACCTCCTCGAACTCGGCATCGAGCACATCGCTGTCGCCCCGGTTGCCGGACGGCGCGGGCTCAGCGCCGCCGCCTGCCTGCGCGGCATAGGCCATCTGCGCGAGCGACTGCGAAGCCTGCATGACCGCTTCGAGCTTCTTCTCGATCTTGTCCTTGTCATCACCCTTGATGACGGCCTTGAGATCCGACAGCGCCGATTCGACCTTGGCCCGCTCCTCGCCCGGCACCTTGTCGCCGAGCTCCTGCAGCGTCTGCTCGAGGTTGTGCACCATGCCGTCGGCTTTGTTGCGCGTCTCGACGAGCTCGCGGAACTTCTTGTCCTCCTCGGCGTGCGCCTCGGCGTCTCGGACCATGCGCTTGATCTCGTCCTCGGTGATGCCCGAGGACGCCTTGATGACGATGCGCTGCTCCTTACCGGTCGCCTTGTCCTTCGCCGAGACATTGAGGATGCCGTTGGCGTCGATGTCGAAGGTGACCTCGACCTGCGGCGCGCCGCGACGCGCCGAGGGGATGTCCGTGAGGTCGAACTTGCCGAGCGACTTGTTGTCGAGCGCACGATCACGCTCGCCCTGCAGCACATGGATGGTGACGGCGGTCTGGTTGTCCTCGGCGGTGGAGAACACCTGCGAATGCTTGGTCGGGATCGTGGTGTTCTTCTCGATGAGCTTGGTCATCACGCCGCCCAGCGTCTCGAGGCCGAGCGACAGCGGCGAGACATCGAGCAGCAGCACATCCTTCACTTCGCCGGCGAGCACGCCGCCCTGGATCGCGGCACCGACCGCCACCGCCTCATCGGGGTTGACGTCCTTGCGCGGCTCCTGGCCGAAGAAATCTTTGACCTGCTTCTGGACGAGCGGCATGCGCGTCTGGCCACCGACGAGGATCACCTCGGAGATGTCACCGACGGAGATGTTGGCGTCCTGCACGGCGATCCGGCAGGGGTCGATGGTGCGCTTGACGAGGTCCTCGACCAGCGACTCGAGCTTGGCGCGGGTGAGCTTGACCGCCAAGTGCTTCGGCCCCGAGGCGTCCATGGTGATGTAGGGCAGATTGATGTCGGTCTGCTGGCTGGAGGACAGCTCGACCTTGGCCTTCTCGGCGGCCTCCTTGAGGCGCTGCATCGCGAGGGGGTCCTTGCGGACATCGACACCGGATTCTTTGATGAACTCCTCGGCGAGGAAGTTGATCACCCGCAGGTCGAAGTCCTCGCCGCCGAGGAAGGTGTCGCCGTTGGTCGAGAGCACCTCGAACTGGCGCTCGCCGTCGACCTCGGCGATCTCGATGATCGAGACGTCGAAGGTGCCACCGCCGAGGTCGTAGACCGCGATCTTGCGGTCGCCGCCCGCCTTGTCGAGGCCATAGGCCAGCGCGGCCGCGGTCGGCTCGTTGATGATGCGCTTGACGTTGAGTCCGGCGATGCGACCGGCGTCCTTGGTCGCCTGGCGCTGTGAATCATTGAAGTACGCCGGGACCGTGACCACGGCATCGGTGACCTCTTCGCCGAGGAAATCCTCCGCGGTCTTCTTCATCTTCATGAGCACGCGTGCCGAGATCTCGGGCGGTGCCATCTTCCGTCCCTGTGCCTCGACCCAGGCGTCGCCGTTCTCGGCCTTGACGATGCGGTAAGGCACCATGCCGATGTCCTTCTGGACGATCTTCTCGTCGAAACGCCGACCGATGAGCCGCTTCACGGCGTAGAGCGTGTTGGCCGGATTGGTGACCGCCTGGCGCTTGGCCGACTGGCCGACCACCACTTCGTCGTCCTTGGTGAAGGCGACGATGGAGGGCGTGGTGCGATCCCCCTCGCTGTTCTCGAGCACGCGCGGCTTGCCGCCGTCCATGACCGCGACGCAAGAGTTCGTGGTCCCAAGATCGATGCCGATGACTTTGCCCATGGTGGTCTGCTCCGCTGCGTTCGTTATGGCCCCGATGGGGCGCCTATGACGATGTTAAGTGGGGTCGCCTGTGGATGATTCAAGGGGCGGGCGCGATGGGCCCGTCAGTCCGGGGCTCGGGCGACGACCACCCGGGCGGCACGCAGCAGACGGCCATTGAGGCTGTAGCCGCGCTGCACCGCGAGCAGCACAGACCCCGGCTCGGCCGTGGCCGAGGGCTGGGCGGCCACCGCCTCGTGCTGATGGGCATCGAAGGGCTGCCCGGTCGGGTCGAGTTCGGTGATGCCGATGCGCTCGAGCGCCTTCTGCAGGAGGCGCAGCGTGGCGGCCTGCCCCTCGACGAGCGCCGCCGCATCCGCCCGACCTGCGTTCGCGACCGCGAGGTCGAGGCTGTCCTTCACCGGCAGCAATTCTTGTGCGAGCCGCTCGATGCCGAAACGGTGGGCCTGTTCGACATCGCGCTGGGCGCGCTTACGGACGTTGTCGAGTTCAGCGACCGCACGCAGATGTTGATCGCGCTGCTGCTGGCAACGGGCCTCGGCATCGGCGAGCAGGGCCTTGAGGTCATCCAGCGTCAACCCCTCGCCTATGGGGGCAGTGCCTATGGGGGCGGTGCCAGGTGACGCGGGATCCGGGGTGTGAGATGCGGGGGTGTCGGACATCATAAAGCCTTGTGGATCATGGTTTTAGGAGGTGTCTGCCGAGCGAATAGCCGGCTGACCGCAACGGGCGCGTCGAACGCTATTTTCAAGAATTGGGGGTCAGCGGCGGGAATTCAAGGCCGAGCCGAGCAACCGGGCCGTCATGTCGACGATCGGGATCACGCGCTCGTAGGCCATGCGGGTCGGGCCGATGACCCCGATCACCCCGAGCACGCCGTCGGTGTCGCTGTAGGGCGCTGTGACGATGCTGCAATCATCGAGGACTTGGTAGCCCGATTCCTGGCCGATGAAGATCTGCACCCCGTCCGCATGCAGGCTCTGATCGAGCAGGTGCAGGAAGTCGCGCTTCTCGTTGAAGGCCTCGAAGAGGCGCTTGAGCTTCTCGACGCTGGTGAGCTGCGCCGCCCCCATCAGGTTGGTCTCGCCCGCGACGATGTACTCGAGGTCGGGACGCGCCGGCTCCGGCGTGAGCACCTGCTGGGCGAGCGAGATGGCCTCGACCATCAGCGTGTTCATCTGCTGCTGCGCCTCCTGCAGCTGCCGCAGGATCTCCTCGCGGGCCTCGGCCGGTGTGCGGCCGATCATCTGCTCGGTGAGGAACTGGGCGGCGCGACGCAACTCCTCGGGGGTGTGCGCGCGGGGCAGCTGGATGATCCGGTTCTGCACCTCGCGATCGTCGAACACGAGCACGACGAGCACGCGGTTGTCGGAGAGCCCGACGAACTCGAGATGGGTGAGCCGCGCCAACTGCGGACGCGGCACGGTGACCACGCCCGCGAGCCGTGTCAGGTTGGAGAGCAGTTGCGAGGCATTGGCGAACAGGGCTTTCGGATCACCGCCTGGCGCCACATCGAGGTGGCGGCGCAACTCATCGAGGGACCCCGCATCCACCGGTCGTGAGCGCAGCAGCGTGTCGACGAAAAACCGGTAGCCGCGATCGGTCGGGATCCGCCCGGCTGAGGTGTGCGGCGAGGCGACGAACCCGAGCGACTCGAGGTCCGCCATGACATTGCGGATGGTCGCCGAGGAGAGGCTCAGGCCCGAATCGCGCGACAACGCCCGCGACCCGACCGGCTGGCCGTCGCGGATATAGCTCTCCACCAGCACCCGCAGCAGTTGTCGGGCGCGTTCGTTGAGGCGTTCATCGTCGTGGGCCATGCCCGCCACGCTACAGAGCCCTGTGGAATTGCGTCAAGACGCCTGTAATGCAGATTGGTCGCGGACTGCGCGGCATGATAGAAATACGCCCTCCTCCACGGTGTCCCATGCCCCCCATCCGCTGCTGCGCCCTCGTCACCCGTTTCGCCGATGTCCGCGCCGCCGAAAGCGCGGCGGTGTTGGCGCGCCACCTCGCCGCGCGCGGCGTGGTCGTCCTGGCGCCTGCCGAGGAAGCCGAGCGCCTGGCGGGCGTAGCGGCCGAGTTCCTGCCGGAGTCCTCGCTGGTCGCACAAGCCGGGTTGGTGGTGGCGATCGGCGGCGATGGCACGCTGCTCTACGCCGCGGGTCTCGTCGCCCAGCGCGGCACCCCTTTGCTCGGCGTCAACCGCGGTCGTCTCGGTTTCCTCACCGATGTGATGCCCGAGGACATGCTCGCAAGCGTCGATGCCGCGCTCGAGGGTCGCTGCGCAGAGGATCAACGACCGCTGCTCACCGCCGAGATCCACCCCGCCTCGGGTGGCACCCTCACCGGCCTCGCGCTCAATGACATCGTGCTGCAGAAAAGCCAGAGCGGCCACCTCATCGACTTCGAGACCTGGATCGACGGGCGCTTCGTCAACACCCACGGCGGCGACGGCCTGGTGGTCGCCACCGCCACGGGCTCCACGGCCTACGCGCTCTCCTGCGGCGGACCCATCATCGAGCCCTCGCTCGATGTGGTCGTGGTCACCCCCATCTGTCCGCACACCCTCTCCGACCGCCCCATCGTCGTCTCCGGTCGCGCGAGCATCGAGGTCCGCCTCGTCGACCGCCCCGATTCGGCCGCTTCGGTCACCTGCGACGGCCGCGCACTCGGCGCACTCGAACTCGGTGACCGGCTGATCATCCGACCCGCCGCCTCGCGCCTGACCCTGCTGCACCCCCCGGGCTACGACTACTACCGCTTGCTGCGCAGCAAGCTCAACTGGGGGCGTCGCGCCTTCGACCCCCCGGCCTGACCCAAGCTGTCCGACCGCCACCATGCTCACCCACCTGCAGATCCGGGATTTCGCGATCATCGATGCCGTCGAGGTCGAACTGCACGACGGTCTGACCGTGCTCACCGGCGAGACCGGCGCCGGCAAGAGCATCCTCGTCGATGCGCTGCAGCTCGCGGTGGGCGCTCGAGCCGGTACCGAGGCCATCCGCCACGACGCGGCCCGGGCAGAGATCGCCGCGACCTTCGACCTGCGCGCCGCCGATCCGGCGGTGCGCGGTTGGCTCACCGAGCAGAGCATCGAGGCCGACGACGAGCTCGTCGTGCGTCGCGTGATCACCCGTGAAGGCAAGTCGCGCGCCTACCTCAATGGCCAGCAAGTCCCGATACAAGGCTTGCGCGAGGTCGGCGCCCTGCTCGCCGAGATCCACGGTCAGCATGAGTTCCAGTCGCTGCTCAAGCCTGCGGCCCAGCGGCGCCTGCTCGACGCCTATGCGGGCAGCGAGTCGCTCGCGACCGCGCTCGCAAGCCTGCATCGCGAGCGGCTCGATCGCTCCTCGGCGCTCACCCAACTTGAAGACGACGCGCGCGATCGCCACGATCGCCTCGACCTGCTGCGTCACATGGTCGGCGAACTCGACGCGCTCAGCCTGCAGGCCGACGAACTGCCCGCGCTCGCCGCCGAGCGGACCCGTCTCGCCAACACCGGACGGCTCGCAGAGACCGCCCGCGCAGCCCTCGAACTGCTCTACGAAGCCGAGAACGGCAGCGCACAGTCCCAAGCCGCCCGCGCGCTCGGGCTGCTACGCCAAGGCGCGACGCTCGATGCACGGCTCGGTGATCTGCTGCACGGCCTCGACGAGGCCGTCGCTGGGTTGACCGAGGCGGGACGCAGCCTGACGCGCTATCTCGATGGCCTCGAAGCAGACCCCACCCGGCAGGAACAGATCGAGCAACGCCTTGCGGCGATCGAATCACTGGCCCGCAAACACCGCGTGGCGCCCAGCGAGTTGCCGACCAAGGCGACGGAGCTGCACGCCGAGCTCGCGCGGCTCGATGGGGTCAGTCAAGGCTTGGAGAGCCTGCGTGCCGGCGTCAGCGCGGCCGTACAGGCTTGGCAGCGATGTGCAGCGCAGCTCTCCGCAGCGCGCCAGCGCGCCGCGCAGGAACTCGGCACCGCCATCAGCGCGCGCATGCAGACGCTCGGCATGGCGGGCGGCCGGTTCGAGGTCGCCCTGCAGCCGATCGCGGCGGAGGCAGCCCTCACCACGCCTGCCGGCCTCGAGGAGGTCGAGTTCCTGGTGTCGGCCAACGCCGGCCAGCCGCCGCGGCCGTTGGCGCGCATCGCCTCAGGCGGCGAACTCTCGCGCCTGTCGCTCGCCGTGCAGGTCACGCTCGCAGGCCGCGCGACCCGCAGTGACGCGGCGGAACCCGCTCGGCTGCGGACCTGCATGGTGTTCGATGAAGTCGATTCCGGCGTCGGTGGCGCCGTCGCCGAGATCGTCGGCCGGGAACTTGCCGCGCTCGGCCGCGGCACCCAAGTGCTTTGCGTGACCCACCTGCCTCAGGTCGCCGCCCTCGCCGACCGGCACCTGCGCATCTCCAAGCTCACCGACGGCCGCACCACCCGGACCCAGGTCACGCCGCTGGCAGGCGCGACCCGCATCGAAGAGGTCGCGAGGATGCTCGGTGGCATCGACATCACCGCCACGGCGCGCGAGCACGCCGCAGAGATGCTCGAGGCCGGCTCGCGACTCAGCCCTTCGGCGCTGCTCGGTGCGGACACTCCTGCCGGCGGCAGTGCCCGTAGATCACGAGGGCGTGCTCGCTGATCTCGAAGCCGAGCCGACCCGCGACCGCCGTCTGTCGCTCCTCGATGCCCGCGTCCATGAATTCCTCCACATGCCCGCAGTCGAGGCAGAGGATGTGGTCGTGGTGCGCCCCCTCGTTCAACTCGAAGACCGCCATGCCGTCCGCGAAGTGATGCCGCGTGACGAGACCCGCCGCCTCGAACTGGGTGAGCACTCGATACACGGTGGCGAGACCGATGTCCTCGCGCAGCTCGGCAAGCCGACGGTAGATGTCCTCGGCCGAGAGGTGACGGGTGCCACTGCTCTCGAGGATGTCGAGGATCTTCACGCGCGGCAGCGTGACCTTCAATCCAGCCTTGCGCAGATCCTTGCTTTCCACGAGCGGGGTGTCCCTTTAGGGTTCGGAGGTCAGGGTTTGGAGTAGAATGGTCATTATGAGCCACGCCCCCCTCGCCGCTCCAGAATCCTCGACCATCCGCTCGTCCCTGCCGGGCCGGGCGCTTTGGCTGTCCACGTTGTTGATCCTCTTGCTGCCGACCGGCGGTTGCGTCTACCGCATGGCCGTCCAGCAGGGCAATTTCCTCGACGCGCGGCAAGTGACGCAGGTGCAGGTCGGCATGACCCGCGCCCAGGTCCGCTTCCTGCTCGGCACGCCGATGCTGCCCGATGCCTTCGACAACGAGCGCTGGGACTACCTCTACACGCTGCAGGTACGCGCCCTGAAGGAGCCGCAGCGCCAACGGCTGACCGTGTTCTTCGAGGGCGATAAGGTCGCGCGCATCGAGAACGATGGCGCCCCGACCGAGGTGCCGCCGGAGTTGCAGCCCGCCGTGGCGGAACCCGCCGCCATTCCGGCGCCTACGACCCCGGCGCCTATTTCCGCAGCGCCTATTACCCC
>CALGVD010000097.1 GCA_937920275.1 uncultured Pseudomonadota bacterium | reverse complement strand
TCGCCGCGCAACGAGATCTCGCCGCCCGCCATCGATCCCGTCCACTGCAGGCCGATGTTGCCCGACAGCGGCGGCGAACGGCGCAGGTCGCAACCCGCCAAAGAAACGCCCTGCGGCCCGAGCGACGGCGCGCGTTTCTCGCAGGCACCGGCGTAGGGGCCGAGCGCCGCCGGTGCCGCGCCGACCGCCGGATCCTCGGTGAGGAACTCGTCGAACTTCGCGTCGAGGTAGGCGATACCGGCGTTCAGCTCCACGCCGGCCCCGAGCACGGCACGCAATTCGGCCTCGAGCCCGCGGATGGTCGCCTTGCCGGCGTTGGTCAGGTTGTCGGAGGCGTTGACGATCTTGCCGACCTGCATGTCCTTGTAGTCGTACTGGAACACGCCGAAGTTGGCGGTGGCGCGACCGTCAGCGAAGCGGGTCTTGAGTCCCGCTTCGTAGGCCCACAGGTACTCGGGGTTGTACGGCGCCTGGCGACCGATCAGGTTGAAGCCGCCGCTCTTGAAGCCGCGAGTCGCCGACACGTAACCCATCACGTCGTCGCTGAAATCGTGATCGATGCCGAACTTGGGCGTGGTGGCGCTCCAGCTGTCGTTGAGCACATCCGCCCAGGTCTGTCCCGCCGGGTAGCCGAGGAACTGCGGCGTGAAGACGAGGTTCGACAGCAGGTAGTACATGTCGCCCTTCTTGTCGTCCTTGGTGTAGCGCACACCGGCGGTGAGGCGGGTGGCGTCCGACAATGAATAGGTGCCCTGCGCGAACGCGGAGTAGGACTTGGTGTTCGACTTGCCGTCGATGAGGATGCCCTCGATGCTGCCGGCCGGGAAACCGACTGCGGCGGCGAGGCCGTTGAAGGCGAGACCGCTGAAGGTCTTACCCTTCTCATCGAGGTAGAAACCGCCGACGATCCAATTGAGCGGGCCGTCGCCGTTGCTCGAGAGCTGCAGTTCCTGCGTCAACTGCTTGGAGTCGTCGTCCTGGAAGTAGGTCACGAAGAAGACATCCGTGCCGTCACCGTCGTTGAGCCATGAGAAAACGGTCTTTCGGTACGCCGTCTGCGACATGAGCGACACGCTGCCGAGATCCCAGTTGAGCTTGAGATTGGCAGCGTCGGTATGGGCGCGGCCAATGCTCGGCACGGTGCGATCGGAGCCGATGATGTTCTGCTCGTAGCCCTGCGACACTTCGCGCAGGTCGGGCAGCCGCTTGTCTGTAGGAGCCGTCCAGTAGATGTTCGGGTCGCCCGCAGCATGCGTGAAGTACTTGAACGCCGTCGGGTTGCTGTCGTCGCGGGACACGTCTACCTGGAACAGGCCGCTGAAGGTGTCCGAGGGGCTGAACGCGATCTGGCCACGCACCCCCCATAGGTCCTGGTTGTCGAGCTCATCGTTATCGCGGGCTTTGGCGGTCGCGAACTTGT
>CALGVD010000096.1 GCA_937920275.1 uncultured Pseudomonadota bacterium | reverse complement strand
CCGTACGACGCTCGCGGGCGAAACACTCCTTGCCGTTCGTCATGAGATCGAAATAGACCGGGATCGCCGTACTGTTACCTTCATTGGGGCTGGGTCGAAAAGGCTGCACGACCAACACCGGGTTCTTTGTCGGATCATGATTGGTGAGGTCAACCCGCCCGCGAGGCGCGATCCGGTCCATCTCCCGCACCAGCGCCGACTGCGCGTCGGCGCTGTCCTCCGAAAGCAGTGCGGGCCGAAGGACATCCTTTCCCAGCGAGTTGCAACCCGCGAGGCTGATCGCGACGACCAATGAGCAGGCGTTGCGATCGACGCGCCGCATGCGATTACTGTGCGCCCCTGGTGTCCCGCGGCAGCCGCATGTCGAGATTGGTCTCCATCAACCTGGGCTGCGGCGGCTCCAATGCGAGCCCATCGGCGTCCGAGGACTGCACCCGATCGGCGGGCGCCAGCCCCGAGGCAGGCGTCGGGCAGCTACCGTTGCTGCGGAACTGCAGCGCAGCGGCCAGCAGCCGCTCGGCCGGATCGCCGAGTTCGCCGGTCAGATCATCGACGACCTGACATCCCGGTATGCGGACGCCGAAGCTCGCCGTCGAGTTGTTCGGGATGAAGCCGTCTGCGTAATCGCCGAAAAACCTGTCGTTCGTGGTCTGGAGCTGGATGGTGTAGTAGGTCTCACCGCAGTTGTCCTGCGGATAGAAGGCGAAGGGTTTGCCGCAGGTCTTGTCGCCGATGAGGATCACTTCGAAGTCGATGCCCCGCAGGCCGTTGATCACCGCCTCGCTCGCGCTGCAGGTGCTGCCCGTGGACAGGATGAACACTCGGGTGAGGTTCAGCGTGGGCAGCGCCTGACCTTCGGAAAGGAAGGGTGGACTGCCGAAGCCGAGCGTCTTGTCATAGAACGGCGTCGGCGTATTCGCGCCACCCGTCACCGGGTTCACGGATCCGGTCCCGTTGTTGAAGCGCAGGCGCGAGAACGACCGACCAGTGGTACGGCTCGCGCCGGCGATCATATACGAGAGCTGTGACGACACGGCGAGCAGGCCGCCGCCGTTGTAGCGCAGGTCCAGCACGAGGTCGTTGACGCTGTTGATGCGCATCTCGGTGATCGCTTGGACCACCGCGCGTTCGGTCTGGTCCGGGAAGAAGGTGTTGAGCAGGATGTAGCCCACCTTGCCCGTCGGGGTGTTGATGACCCGGGTCTTGTTCACCGGGCTCGCATCGAGAGCGAGCGAAGTGAGCGTCACGGTCCGGTCGACAGTCGCGCCCGGGTCGCGCACCACGAAGGTCGTGGTGGTGCCGGCGGCGCTAGGGAAAAGACCTGCTCTGAGTTGATCGAGCTCGGCTTGGGTGTTGCCGTTGACGAGGTCGACGCCGTTGACCCTCAAGATCCGCGTTCCGCGGACAAGATTGGGCTGCCCGTTGACGACGGCTGCCGCTGGTGAGAGCGGCTCGGTGTAGGCGACCCGGTAGTCGCGCGGTGGTCGCGTCGACAAGGCGACCAACCCCACGCCGTAGGTCGCCGAGGTGTTCAACTGACTCTGTTGGTACGCAACTGTGGATTCGGAATCGTGGTAGCTGTCCTTGCTCTTGCCCGATGGTGTAGTTGCCGTGGTCTTGAGAACGTCGAAGTAGGCAGTGCGGGTGGAGAAATTCGCGGGATTCTGGTCGGTGACTTCGGTGTTCCAGAGATA
>CALGVD010000095.1 GCA_937920275.1 uncultured Pseudomonadota bacterium | reverse complement strand
GGCGGTGGTGGTGGCGGCGGTGGCGGTGGCGGCGGTCAGCGGATGAATCGCGGTCCCCGTCACGGACGCGATCCGAACCGCGGGCCGCGTAACGGCAATGTCGGCGGCCCCTTGATGGAGGATGGTCCGTTCGACCACGCCCCGTTCATCGAGACGGGCGAGGACGCGGAGATCATCAGCGCCGCCGAGCTCGCCGCGTCGCGCAAGTCGATGAACCTGACGACGCTCAAGTCGATGCCGATCAACAAGCTGGTCGATCTCGCGGCGACCTACGGCGTCGAGAACATGGCCCGCTCGCGCAAGCAGGACATCATCTTCAGCCTGCTGAAGGCCCATGCCCGCAAGGGCGAGGACATCTACGGCGATGGCGTGCTCGAGATCCTGCAGGACGGCTTCGGCTTCCTGCGCTCGGCCGATGGCTCGTACCTCTCCGGCCCCGATGACATCTACATCAGCCCGGCACAGATCCGCCGCTTCAATCTGCGCACCGGCGACAGCATCTCCGGCATCATCCGTCCGCCGAAGGACGGCGAGCGATACTTCGCGTTGCTCAAGGTCGGCGAGATCAACTTCGATTCGCCCGGCAATGCCCGCAGCAAGGTGCTGTTCGAGAACCTGACGCCGCTGCACCCGACCAAGCGCCTGAAGCTCGAGCGCGGCAACGGCTCCACCGAGGACCTCACCGCCCGTGCGATCGACCTCTGTGCGCCGATCGGCAAGGGCCAGCGCGGCTTGATCGTCTCGCCGCCGAAGGCCGGCAAGACGATGCTGCTGCAGAACATCGCGACCGCCATCACCGCCAACCATCCCGAGGTCCACCTCATCGTGCTGCTCATCGACGAGCGCCCGGAAGAGGTCACCGAGATGCAGCGCACCGTGAACGGCGAGGTGGTCTCCTCGACCTTCGACGAACCGGCTGCACGGCATGTGCAGGTCGCCGAGATGGTGATCGAGAAGGCCAAGCGCCTGGTGGAGCACAAGAAGGATGTCGTGATCCTGCTCGACTCCATCACCCGTCTCGCCCGCGCCTACAACACCGTGGTGCCGAGCTCCGGCAAGGTCCTCACCGGCGGCGTCGATGCCAACGCTCTGCAGCGTCCGAAGCGGTTCTTCGGCGCCGCGCGCAACATCGAGGAGGGCGGTTCGCTGACCATCCTCGCCACGGCGCTCATCGACACCGGCTCGAAGATGGACGATGTCATCTACGAGGAGTTCAAGGGCACCGGCAACTGCGAGATCCATCTCGACCGCCGCATCGCCGAGAAGCGTGTGTTCCCGGCGCTCAACATCAACCGCTCGGGGACCCGCAAGGAAGACCTGATCACGGATCCGGGCGAGCTCGCCAAGGTCTGGATATTGCGCAAGCTCCTGCATCCGATGGATGAGCTCGCTGCGGTCGAGTTCCTGCTCGACAAGATGAAGGACACCAAGACGAACGCAGATTTCTTCGAGGCTATGAAGCGCTGACCTCGCGGGCGATGGCGCGATGGCCGATGTCGCGCCGGTACTGGATGCCCGGCCAGCGGATCCGATCGGCGAGCGCGTAGGCTGCGGCCTGCGCATCGCCGACCGTATCGCCCAAGCCGACCGCGCACAGCACGCGGCCGCCGGCGGTCACCACCCGGCCCTCCGACAATGCGGAGCCGGCGTGGAACACCTTTCCAGGCAGCGCTGCGGCGGCGTCGAGACCATCGATGGGGTCGCCCTTGCGAACCGTCTCGGGATAACCCTCGGCGGCGAGCACCACGCCGAGCGCGGCGCGCGGGTCCCAGTCCATGCTGACCTCGTCCAGCCGACCGTCGAGCGCCGCCTCGCAGAGCAGCGTGAGGTCCGATCGCAGCCGCGCCATGATCGGTTGGGTCTCGGGGTCGCCGAAACGACAGTTGAACTCGAGGACGTTCGGTGTCCCGTCGGGCGCGACCATGATCCCGGCGTAGAGGAAGCCCGTGTAGGGCATGCCGTCCGCGGCAAGGCCACGGATGGTGGGCCAGATGACCTCGCGCATGATGCGCGCGTGCATCTCGGGCGTGACCACAGGCGCGGGTGAGTAGGCCCCCATGCCGCCGGTGTTCGGGCCGGTGTCGCCGTCGCCGATGCGTTTGTGGTCCTGGGAGGTCGCGAACGGCAGCGCATGCACGCCGTCGGCCATCACGATGAAGCTGGCTTCTTCGCCCGGCAAGAACTCTTCGATGACGACCTCGTTGCCGGCATCGCCGAAGCTGCCGGCGAACATGGCGTGTGCGGTGTCGATGGCCTCATCCGCGGTCTCGGCGATCACCACGCCCTTGCCGGCGGCGAGGCCGCTCGCCTTGACCACGATCGGGCAGCGCTGCGCGCGCACCCAGGCCGCATCGAAGGTGTCGCGGGTGAAGGTGGCGTAGGCTGCGGTCGGGATGCCGTGCCGGCGCAGGAATTCTTTGGTGAAGGCCTTGGAGCCCTCGAGCTGTGCTGCGGCACGGCGAGGCCCGAAGCAGCGCAGACCGGCGGCCTCGAAAGCGTCAACCACTCCCAGCACCAGCGGCGCTTCCGGGCCGATGATCGTGAGACCGACGCCTTCGCGGCGCGCGAGCTCGACCAAGCCGGCGACATCCTCGGCGGCGACTGCCACATTGCGCACCCGCGGCTCGGTGGCGGTGCCGGCGTTGCCCGGCGCGACCAACACTTCGGTGACGCGCGGTGACTGCGCGCAATGCCAAGCCAGCGCATGCTCGCGGCCACCACCGCCGACGATCAGGACTTTCAGGCTGCTCGCGTCCACGCGGTATCCGTTCAGTGGCGGAAGTGGCGCAGACCGGTGAACACCATCGCCATGCCGCGCTCGTCGGCTGCTGCGATGACCTCGGCGTCGCGCAGACTGCCACCCGGCTGGATGACGGCGGTGATGCCGTGCTCCGCGGCGACATCGAGGCCGTCGCGGAACGGGAAGAAGGCGTCGGAGGCCATCACCGCATCCTTGATCCCGAGCTTCTCATCCGCCGCCTTGATGGCGGCGATGCGGCTCGAGTACACGCGGCTCGTCTGACCGGCGCCGATGCCGAGGGTGGCGCGGTCGCGCGCGTAGACGATGGCGTTGGACTTCACGAATCGACAGACCTGCCACGCGAAGAGGAGGTCGTCGAACTCGGCATCGGTGGGCGCACGGCGGCTGACGATCTTGAGGTCGGCGCGCACGATGCGGGCCTCGTCGCGGGTCTGCGCAAGCAGTCCGCCGGTGACGCTGCGATAGTCGTGTTGAGGCCCGGCTTCGCGCGTCAGCTCACCGAGCTCGAGCACCCGGATGCCGGGTTTGGCGGCGAGCACGGCGCGTGCCTCCGGCGAGACCTGCGGTGCGACCAGCAGTTCAAGGAATTGCCGTCCGACGATACGCGCGGCGGTATCGGCGTCGAGCGGCCGGTTGAAGGCGATGATGCCGCCATAGGCGGAGGTCGGATCGGTGCGGTACGCGGCCTCGTAGGCCGCGCCGATATCGGCTGCGGTCGCCACACCACAAGGGTTCGCATGCTTCACGACCACGCAGGCCGGCGTCGCGAACTGACGCACGCACTCGATGGCGGTGTCCGCATCGGCGATGTTGTTGAAGGAAAGCTCTTTACCCTGCAGCGGACGCGCGTTCGCGACCGAGGGGCCGTGCGCGGCCGGGACGCGGTAGAAGGCCGCCTTCTGGTGGGGGTTTTCGCCGTAGCGAAGGTCCTGTGCCTTCTCGAAGACCAGCGGCAGAACGCTCGGGAAGTCCTCGCCGGGCACCGGGTTGCGCGACTGGAGGTAGCTCGCGACCATGGAGTCGTAGCGCGCCGTGTGGGCGAACGCCTTGGCAGCGAGCTGCGCGCGCAGCTCGGGCGAGGTCGCGCCGCCGTGCGTGTCGAGTGCCGCGAGTACCGTCGCATAGTCGGCAGGATCGACCACGACCGTGACCGCATCGTGGTTCTTGGCGGCAGCGCGCACCATGGCAGGTCCGCCGATGTCGATGTTCTCGATGGCCTCGGCATAGCTGCAGGCAGGGCGCGCCACGGTCTCGGCGAAGGGATAGAGGTTCACGACCAAGAGGTCGATGCGTTCGATCTCGTGCAGCGCCATGACGCTCTCATCGACACCCCGCCGGCCGAGCAGCCCGCCGTGGATGCGCGGATGTAGGGTCTTGACGCGTCCGTCCATGATCTCGGGGAAACCCGTGTGCTGCGAGACTTCGCTGACGGCGATACCGTGTTCGGTGAGCAGGCGCGCGGTGCCGCCCGTGGAGAGGATGGCGACACCGCGGCGTTCAAGTTCGCGGGCGAGGTCGAGAAGACCGGTCTTGTCGGAGACGGACAGCAGTGCGCGGCGCAGCAGGACAGGCATGGCGGTGGTGTCGGGTCCGGATCGAAGGTCAGTCTGCGGCGAGACCGAGGTCGCGCAGTTTACGGCGCAGCGTGGCGCGGGTGATGCCGAGGATCTCGGCGGCGCGTGTCTGGTTGCCCTCGGCATGGCGCAGCACCACGCGCAACAGCGGCTCTTCCACTTCGCGGATCACGCGCTGATAGAGCCCTGGGCTGCGGGTGCCCCCCAGGTTGCTCAGATAATCTTCGAAGGCGCGCTCCGCGTGACCGCGCAGCGGCAGGTCGCCCCCTCTTGCCTCGTTGCTCGACATCGCTTCCCTCGCATCCCGATGATCGTCAGGCGGCATCGGCCGTCTGCACGCACCAGGCTCCGAACTCCCGATCCGCACACGCGAACTGTGCAGCCGTGTCCGTGGCCGCCATGAAGCGGGCGCGCACTGCGGATGTATCGTCCAACAGTTTGCCGTACCAGCCGAGGTGTTTGCGTGCGATCCGCAGTCCGGAGTCTTCACCATGGAAGGCGTAGATGGACTGAAGATGCTCCAAAACTATATCACGCTGCGCGGCGCGCGCGAGCGGCTCGGGCACGACGCCTTGGACCAACAGACCGTTGATGTCGCGGAAGATCCACGGTGCGCCTTGCGCGGCGCGTCCGAGCATCACCCCTGCAGCACCCGTGGAATCAAGCACATCCCGCGCTTTCCGGGCTGAGTCTATATCGCCGTTGGCGATGACCGGGATCGAGACGGCGGCGCGGATCTCCCGCAGGGTGTCGTACTCGGCCTCGCCCTCGTAGAAGTCGGCGCGCGTGCGTCCATGGATCGCGAGCGCCGCGATGCCGGCGGCCTCCGCGATGCGTGCGACCGCAGCCCCGTTGCGGTGTGCCCGGTCCCAACCGGTGCGCGTCTTGAGCGTCACCGGGACGCCGGTCCCTTGTGCCGCTGCCACCACCGCCTCGAGGATACGCCCGACGAGGGGTTCGTCCTGCAACAAGGCCGAGCCGCAGAGACGGTTGCAGACCTTCTTCGCCGGGCAGCCCATGTTGATGTCGATGATCTGCGCGCCGAGGTCGATGTTGCGGCGCGCGGCCTCGGCGAGCGCAGCGGGATCGGCCCCCGCCAACTGCACCACCCGTGGCTCAGGCTCGCCTTCGTGGTCCATGCGCTGGCGGGATTTGCGTGAATTCCAGAGCCTGGTGTCCGAGGTGATCATCTCCGAGGCGGCGAGCGCAGCACCGAGACGACGCGCGAGGATGCGGAACGGGCGGTCGGTGACGCCGGCCATGGGGGCGAGCACCGCCGGCGCCGAGATGGGCCAGCGACCGATGCGGAACGCGGGCGGGCGGGGGGACGGCTCGGTCGTGTCGCAGGCCGTCATGGGCGTCGTTCCGGATCGTTGGTGCAGACGGGCGCCCGATCGGCGCGCGGCAGGCAGGCGTCGAGCTCGAACCCCACGACTTTGGGTCCCGGGTCGCGGGCCGAGAACTCGGCGGTGATGCGGGCACCCGGCGCGATCATCCGACCGGCACCGACCGCGTATTCCGCCGGCAACAGGTCGCGGCGGGCGACCGCTTCGCCCTGCGCATCGAGCAGCACGAGGCGCAGCAGCGGTGCCGGTTGCGCGGCGGCGGCGGTGTTGCGTACCGATGCGCGTACCGTCAGGAAGCCGGCCGTCAGGTCTTCGCGTGCGCCCTCTTGCACGATGGCGAAAGCGCGGGGATCCCAGTCGGGCTCGACCGGATTGCCCAAAGATCCATAGGCGCGCTGGACCCAAGGGCCGACCGTCGGCAGCGCGGCGAGCGCGGCACGGTGATGGTGTGCGGCTTGACCGGCGAGCAGCAGACCCAGACCGATCGTGATCGGCCAAAGACCGCGTGGCGCCGGCGCCGGCGCAGCGGGTCGCAGATCCTCGAGGGTGATCGGACTGCTGTGCCCGACGAGGCAGGTCCAGCCTTCGAGCGAGCGCCAGGCTGTGAGATGCAGCGCAGGCGCATATCCGGCGATCACCTCATCGGCTTGTGCGTCGAGCAAGCCCGCCAGCACCAACCTGCCGCCGGGCTTGAGCATCGCGATGAGCTGCGGTGCAAGGTCGCACAACGGCCCCGCGAGGATGTTCGCGAGCACCAGATCGGCGCCGCCTTCCGTCTGCACGACCTCGGCGAGCTCCTCCGCCGAGGCGTGGATCTGCAGCCGATCAGCGATGCGGTTGCGACCGGCGTTGTCCAGCGTCGCCACCAAGGCCTGCGGGTCGATGTCGAAGGCGAGCGCCTGTCGCGCACCGAGCTTGATCGCGGCGAGTGCGAGCACACCGGAGCCGCAGCCGTAATCGACCACCAGGCCGGCGGGCGGCGCATGCGCATCGAGGTACTCGAGACAGAGCCGTGTGGTCGGATGCGTGCCGGTGCCGAAGGCGAGGCCGGGGTCGAGCTCGACGATGACGGCGTCCGGTTCGTCGACCCTCATGTGCGAGGGTTGGATCCACAGCCGCTCGCCGAAATGCATCGGTTCGAAGTCCCGCAGCCATTCGCGCTCCCAGACCTTCTCCTCCACGGTCCGCAGCTGCAACCGGTCGGCGTCACAGCCGATGTCGGCTGCGAGGAACAGCAGTTGTGCGGGGGGGAGCGTCTCGGCTTCGAAGATCGCTTCGAGGCGTGTGGCGGGCCATAGCCTCATCTCGCCCGGTGCGGGCTCGAGGATCGCGTCGTCGCGGCGATCGGTGTAGGTGATGGCGAGCGCGCCCGCGGCGAAGCAGGCCGCTTCCACGGCCTCCGGATCGAGGTCATCGAGATCGAGCGAGAGGGCGACCTGCGGCACGGGAGGCGCGCCTACTTGAGGCCGAGACGCCGCTCGAGATAGTGGATGTCGAGGCCACCTTGCTGGAACGCGGCGTGCGCGAGGATCTCCTGATGCAGCGCGGCGTTGGTCTTGATGCCCTCGACCACCATCTCGGCGAGCGCGTTGCGCATGCGGGCGATCGCCGTATCACGGGTGTCGCCGTGCGAGATGAGCTTCCCGATCAGCGAATCGTAGTTGGGTGGCACGCTGTAGCCCGAATAGAGGTGGCTGTCGACGCGGATGCCGGGTCCGCCAGGCGCGTGCCAGAGGCGCACCGGACCAGGCGAGGGCATGAAGGTCTTCGGGTCTTCGGCGTTGATGCGGCACTCGAGCGCATGGCCGCGCAGCACGATGTCCGACTGCGTCCAGGGCAGCTTCTCGCCCGCAGCGATCATGAGCTGCGCCTTCACGAGGTCGATGCCGGTGACGAGTTCGGTCACGGGATGTTCGACCTGGATGCGGGTGTTCATCTCGATGAAGTAGAACTCGCCGTCTTCGTACAGGAACTCGAGGGTGCCGGCGTTGCGGTAGCCGGCCGCGCGGCAAGCCTCGACCACGCGCTCACCCATGCGGGCGCGCTGCGCCGCCGTGATGCCCGGTGCAGGGGCTTCTTCGATCACCTTCTGATGGCGCCGCTGCATGGAGCAGTCACGCTCGCCCAGGTGGATGACGTTGCCGTGGTGGTCGGCGAGCACCTGGAACTCGATATGCCGCGGTTTCTCGAGGAATTTCTCCATGTAGACCTGGTCGTTGCTGAAGGCGGCGAGCGCCTCCGACCGGGTCACATTGATCGAGTGCAGCAGCGCCGCGGCGTTGTGCACGACGCGCATCCCGCGTCCGCCGCCGCCGCCGGAGGCCTTGATGATGACCGGATAACCGATGTCCTTGGCGATGCGCAGGTTCTCGTCGCCGTCGAGCCCGAGCGGTTCGCCGGACCCGGGAACGCAAGGGACGCCGTACGCCTTCATGGTCTTGATGGCCGACACCTTGTCGCCCATGAGGCGGATCGTCTCGGCTTTCGGGCCGATGAAGATGAAGCCGCTCTTCTCGACGCGTTCGGCGAAATCAGCGTTCTCGCTGAGGAAGCCGTAGCCCGGGTGGATGGCCGCGGCGTCGGTCAGTTCGGCCGCCGAGATGATCGCCGGCATGTGCAGATAACTTTTGGCCGAAGCCGGTGGACCGATGCACACCGATTCGTCGGCGAGCAGCACATGCTTCAGGTTCGCATCGACGGTCGAGTGCACGGCGACGGTCTTGATGCCGAGCTCGCGGCAGGCCCGCAGCACGCGCAGCGCGATCTCGCCGCGATTGGCGATGATGACCTTATCGAGCATGGCTCAGGCGATCGAGAACAACGGCTGGCCGAACTCGACCGGATCGCCGTTCTGCACGAGCACCGAGGTGATGCGACCGGCGCGGTCGCTCTCGATCTGGTTCATCATCTTCATGGCTTCGATGATGCAGAGCACTTGGCCGACCTTGACCTCATCGCCCATCTGCACGAAGGCCTTGGCGCCGGGGGCGGGCGCGGAGTAGTAGGTGCCGACCATCGGTGCCGGCACCAGGTGGCCCGTGGACGGCGCAGCGGCGCTCGGAACGGCGGATGGGGTGACGCCTGCCGTCGGGGCGCTGCCACCGATGCTCAGTGCCGGTAGCGGCGGAGCGTAGTAGGTCATCGGTGCGGCGGTGGTCGGGCCGCGGCTGATGCGCACCGACTCCTCGCCTTCCTTGATCTCGATCTCCGAGATGCCGGATTCCTCGAGCAGCTCGATGAGTTTTTTGACCTTACGGATATCCACGGTGCCCTCAGGATGCAGTCATCGGGTCGAGGAATGTACCCGAAATGGGCGACATTAGGGGTGATTCCCGCCGATTCTGCGCGGAACAGCGCAGATCGCTCGTTAGTCCGATCAGGCTGGCGATCAGGCTGGTTTTCCGACCCGCAGGGCGTCGAGGCGCTGCAGCTCGGCGCGGATCAGGGTCTGAACCACCTCGAGCGTCAGACGGCCGGCGTTCAGCAATTCGATGTGGTCGAGGATGAAGGCGGCCTCGTCGGCGTGCAGTTCGCCGACCTTCACGGCGACGATCCGGCGCTTTGCATCGGCGAACACCGTGAACGGGAACACCGGATCGATGCCGAAGGCGTCGGCCGCGGCCAGCCCGTCCTCCTCACCGATCAGCAGGGGATAGTCGAGGCCGATCTTGGCAGCGTACTTGAGGACATCTTCGCGGAAATCGACGGCGATGCCGAGCACCTCCACGCCGCGCTCGCCGCGCTCGTTGCGCAGTTGGCGCAGCAACGGGATCTCGCGGCGGCAGGGGGCACACCAGGTCGCCCAGAAGTTGACGATGAGCGAGGGGTGCTGGAAGGAAGACAGCTTGCGCAGCGGCCCTTCGGGCGTCGCCAGGGCGAAGTCGGGCAGCACGGCAGGGATGACCCTCGAGGGTTTGCGACCCGACTGCGCGCCGCCACCGGCCGTCTCGCCCGTCGCCGGGGCGGCCGCTCGGCCGGCCTCTCGGCCGGATTGATAGAGATAGACCGCCGCGCCGGCGAGGAGCGCCGCAAGCACGATGGGCAGGACGAGTCGTTTCATGGTGTGCTCCCAGGTGTGCTCCCAGCGTTGTCCGGCTGGCTGCGGGTGGCTTGTGTCGCGATGGCGGCGAACTCGGCGGCTTTCATGAATCCGACCACGCGGTACTGCGTTCGTTCGGTGCCGTCAGCGCTCCAGAACGCGATGGTCGGGGGGCCGAAGATCCCGAAGCGCTGCAACAGCGCCTGATCGGCTGCGTCGTTGGCCGTGACATCGGCCTTCAGCAGCACGGCACCTGCGAGCGACCGCTTCACGGCTTCGTCGGTGAAGGTATAACGCTCCATCTCTTTGCAGGAGACGCACCAATCGGCATAGAAATCGAGCATCACCGGACGACCGGCCGCTGCCGCAGCGGCAAGTTCACGGTCGAGTCCGTCCGTGCCTTTGACGGCGCGGAACTCGAGACCCTGCACTTCGCGCGCGAGCTGCGGGATCGGCGACAACGGGTCGCGTCCGCCGAGCGCTGCGCCGACCAGCATCGTGAGCCCCCAAGCCCCGAGCAGCAGCCCAGCGATGCGCGCAGCCCACCCGGCGGCCGTGGCGGCGCGCAGCCCCCAGAGCACGCCGGCACCGAGCAGCGCCGGCACCGCCCACAACGCAAGCGTCGCGCGCTCGGGCAGGATGCGCGCCAACATCCACACCGCCACCGCCAGCAGCAGCACACCGAAGATCTTCTTGACCGTCTCCATCCACGCGCCGGCGGTCGGCAGCAAGCGGCCCGCCGAAGCGCCGACCGCGAGCAACGGCACGCCCATGCCGAGCGACATCGCGAAGAGCACGCTGCCGCCGCGCACCAGATCGCCGGTCTGCGCGATCACCGCGAGTGCGGCGAACAGCGGGGGTGCCACACAAGCCGAGACGATCAGCGCCGACAGCGCGCCCATCGCCGCGACGCCGCCGAGCGTACCGGCGCGACGGCGGTTGCTGGCATCGGCGAGGCGGCTCTGCAGCGCGGCGGGTACTTGTATGGTGAAGAGGCCGAACATCGAGAGCGCCATCACCACGAAGAAGAGCGCGAACAGCACGATGATCCACGGTTTCTGGAACAGCGCCTGCACTTGCTGGCCGGCCGCCGCCGCGGCGATGCCGGCGAGCGTGTTGGTGACCGCCATGCCGAGCACATAGGCGAGGGAGAGCGTGAAGGCGCGCTTCGTCGTCACCGTGCTGCCTTGTCCGGCGATGATCCCTGAGAGGATCGGCACCATCGGCAGCACGCAGGGCGTGAAGGCGAGCAGCAGACCGAGGCCAAAGAATGTGGCGAGCACGAGCGGCAGACGCCCATCGCGGATCAGCGCGGCCAGCCGGTCCTGCTCGGAGACGAAGCCGCCGGTCGCGCCGGCCGCCGTGGCGCTTGGCGGCGGACCCGCCGTCGCGGTGCCGCTCGCCGCCGGCAGCACGACTTTCAATCGCCGTTTCTCCGGTGGGTAGCAGAGGCCGGCATCCGCACAGCCCTGCAGCCCGACCACCAACGGGATCTCGAGCGCACCGCCGGGTGCGCGCGAGACCGGGATCGTCACGCTCACCGCTTGGTGGAACACCTGTTGAAGGCCGAAGAATTCGTCTTCTTTCTCTTCGCCGGCCGGGATGTCCGGCGCACCGAGCGTCGCGGCGACCACCGCGCCCTCGCCGGCATCGATCGTGAACGACATGCGGTGCCGGTAGAGGTAGTACCCCGGCGTGACCAGGAAATCGACCCGAAGGCGATCGGCACCCTCTGCGGTCGCCTCCACCCGGAAGGCCTCGGTGGGCGGCAGGAACTTGGAATCCAGCACCTGGGCATCGCCGACGGGGCTCAAGGCGAGGAAGGCGAGACCCCCGAGCGCTGCGGCGCAGGATAATTTTTTCCTCAGCGCAGAGAATATCCGCATAAAATTCATGGGGTTACCGATAGGGTGCTGGCCTGAGCCGGTCAGCATAGCCGGGACTGCCCTTGAAATGGAACATTCCGCCACTATGATTAGCACCCTAGCAGGGAGAGTGCTAACGCGTTCTCCTTAGCTTCCATCCAGTCCAACGTTTCAGCAAGGAGCGAAACATGAAAATCCGACCGCTTCATGACCGTGTGATCGTGAAGCGCCTGGAGGAGGAACGTACCTCCCCGGGCGGCATCGTCATCCCCGACAGCGCCACCGAGAAGCCCTCGCAGGGCAAGGTCATCTCCGCCGGCAAAGGCAAGATCCTCGAGAACGGCACCGTCCGCGCCCTCGATGTGAAGGTCGGCGACAAGATCCTCTTCGGCAAGTACAGCGGTACCGAAGTGAAGGTCGACGGCGATGATCTCCTCGTCATGCGCGAGGAAGACATCATGGCCGTGATCGAAGGCAAGTAAGCCTCACCCCCAACTCAAGGAACCACGAACAATGGCTGCCAAAGAAGTACGATTCGGTGACGATGCACGCACGCGCATGGTGCGCGGCGTGAACATCCTCGCCAACGCCGTCAAGGCGACCCTCGGCCCCAAGGGCCGCAACGCCGTGCTCGAGAAGAGCTTCGGTGCCCCGACCATCACCAAGGACGGTGTCTCCGTCGCCAAGGAGATCGAACTCAAGGACAAGTTCGAGAACATGGGCGCGCAGATGGTGAAGGAAGTCGCTTCCAACACCTCTGACGAAGCCGGCGACGGCACCACCACCGCCACCGTGCTCGCGCAGGCGATCATCCGCGAAGGCTTGAAGGCCGTGGCCTCGGGCCGCAACCCGATGGACATCAAGCGCGGCATCGACAAGGCCGTCATCGCGGCCACCGAGGAGATCCGCAAGCTCTCCAAGCCCTGCAAGGACAACAAGGCGATCGCGCAGGTCGGCACCATCAGCGCCAACAGCGATGAGTCGATCGGCAAGACCATCGCCCAGGCGATGGAGAAGGTCGGCAAGGAAGGCGTGATCACCGTCGAGGAAGGCTCGGGCCTTCAGAACGAACTCGATGTCGTCGAAGGCATGCAGTTCGACCGCGGCTACCTCTCGCCGTACTTCATCAACCAGCAGGCGAGCCAGACGGTGGAGCTCGAGAAGCCGTTCATCCTGCTCGTCGACAAGAAGATCTCGAACATCCGCGAGATGCTGCCGATCCTCGAGGGCGTGGCCAAGTCGGGCCGTCCGCTGCTCGTGATCTCCGAAGATGTCGAGGGCGAGGCGCTTGCCACGCTCGTCGTCAACAACATCCGCGGCATCCTCAAGGTCGCGGCCGTCAAGGCCCCGGGCTTCGGCGACCGCCGCAAGGCCATGCTGCAGGACATCGCTGTCCTCACGGGCGGCACGGTGATCTCTGATGAGGTCGGCCTGCAGCTCGAGAAGGCGACGCTGAACGACCTCGGCGAGGCCAAGAAGATCGTCGTCGAGAAGGAGAACACCACCATCATCGACGGCGCCGGCAAGGCCAGCGACATCAAGGCGCGCATCGAGTCGATCCGCCAGCAGGTCGAGGAAGCCACCAGCGACTACGACAAGGAGAAGCTGCAGGAGCGCGTCGCGAAGCTCTCCGGCGGCGTCGCCGTGATCAAGGTCGGTGCGGCCACCGAGATCGAGATGAAGGAGAAGAAGGCCCGCGTCGAGGACGCCCTGCACGCCACGCGTGCGGCGGTGGAAGAGGGCGTGGTGCCGGGCGGCGGTGTCGCCCTGATCCGCGCGCTGAAGGCGCTCGACAAGCTCGAAGGTGCGAACGAAGACCAGACGGTCGGCATCCGCATCCTCGCCCGCTCGATCGAGGAGCCGCTGCGCCAGATCGTGGAGAACGCCGGCGAAGACGCCGCCGTGATCCTCAACCAGGTGCGTGCCGGCAAGGGCGCCTACGGCTACAACGCCGCCACCGGCGAGTACGGCGACATGCTGGACTTCGGCATCCTGGATCCGGCGAAGGTCACGCGCCTTGCGCTGCAGAACGCGGCCTCGGTCGCGGGCCTGCTGCTCACGACGGAAGTGATGATCGCCGAAGCCCCGAAGGACGACCATGACCACGGACACTCGGCTCCGGGCGGCATGGGCGGCATGGGCGACATGGGCATGTAAGAGGCGCGAGCCTCTGCACGTCCGCCCGACGCGAGTCGGGCCAGAAGGCCCCGGGGGGAGACTCCCGGGGCTTTTTCTTTGCAGGTCTGGTCGCCACCGATCGGCGACCCTCCGCGCCTGAAGGCTATTCCGGCGCGATCGTCGACTTCCACACCTTGAGATCCGAGTGCTTCGCCGCCGATGCAAAATCCCCGTCCATCGTGAGCAGGATGAGATCGTGGCGAATGCACAGCTGCGCGATCAGGGCGTCGACCGTTCCCAACTGGACGCCCGCGCGCCTGCAGCGATTGCGAAGGTCGGCCGCGTCCACGTGGTCCGACCGATCGGGCACCAGCATCGGCAGCGCGGCGAACTTTCCCAGAAGCTCTTTTCGTGCCTTGGGCCCCGTGAAGCCCTGCAACAACTCCTGCAGGATGATCCCGGTGATGACGATCGAGTCAGCACCGTCGAGGGCGGCGCGCAGGGCTGCAACCTGAGGCGCCCGCTGTTCTCCGTCGCGCCGGAACGCCAGCGACCAGACGCTGGTGTCGACCATCAAGGTCACCGACGGGAACGCTCGGCCTTGTAGTCGTAGGCTTCAACCCATTCGAGCTTGCCCATGAGCTCGGCCAGATTCTTCTGCCTACGCCGAGCCACGTACTCCTCCAGGGCACGTGTCACGGCTGCCTTCTTCGTACGCTCGCCACCGACTTTGACCGCCAGTTCGAGCAGCTTCGGATCCAGGGACAGGTTG
>CALGVD010000094.1 GCA_937920275.1 uncultured Pseudomonadota bacterium | reverse complement strand
GCCACTGGATCGTGCACGAGCAGCCGGCGCTCGTCACCGAGGAGATCCTGCGCGCCGTGCTGGGTTGAAGCAGATACCAACAATCGTTGAAAGTATCACTCGGAGATACTCTCGGTCCCAATCGACCTGACCTCACGCCGCCCGTTTGCGGTCCCTGCTGTCACCGGCGGATGATCCTCCGCAGTCGTTGGATGCAGAGGAGAGGTCGTGATGGCGGTCGATACTGTTTACGCGTGGGCCCTGCGGGAGAGCGCGACGGCGGTGACGGTCTTTCTCGGTGACGACCACGGCCGGGACCGCCCGTCATGACCCGCGCCGCCGCATCCATGCGTGCGCTCGGGCTCGGCATCGCCATGAACCTCGTGGTGCAGATCGACGACGCAACGTCCTCGGGCGAGGGTTTGGGCACCAGAGGATTTCCGATCTCGACGATCGGGCCCGATTGGGCGGTCTCGCTGCCCGCCATGATGGTCAACCTGGCCTTCATCGCCCTTTTCGCCTTGCTGGGATACAGGTACCGACCGCAGGCGATGGCAAGAGCCACCTCCCTGCCTGTGTTGCTCGTGGTCGCCGGCATGGCGGTCGTCTCGCCGGTGGTGACGACTTGGTTGCCGTGGGGGCTGCTGTTCATTAGTGCACTGTTCTTCAGCATCTGGTCTGTCCTCATGCCTCTAGTGTTCGTTGCGGTCCTCATCGCGCCGCTTTATGCGTTGCACCGGTTGGGTACCCCCCCGAAAATCGTCGATCCCGACGCTGTCGATCCAGCGTCGGGACCGCGATGGTTGTCCACGCTCTCCACGCTCGTCATCGCGGTCATCATCGTCAATGTCGCGTATGGTGCGTTGAGCGACGTGGATACCGGAAAGTCCATCTTCCATGCCGCGACCTGCGTCGTGCTGATCTCGTTCGTCGCCCTGGTGGCTTCCCGCGTGCGCGGCGTTGACGACCACATCGGAAACGGGTGAACTTCCCGAGAGCGTCCGCCATCGGGGGTGTCGTGTGGGTCGGTTCGTATCGCGCCTGGGAGTGTGGTTCTTTGGGCTGGTCATCGTGCCGATCGGTCTCGTCTATTCGTCGCTGACCGCGGTGCTCTGGTGGGGCGATCGTCAGCAGAGCTCGCCCGCTCCGGAGGGTTCATCGGTTTATTCCCGCAGCCGCGAGCCGCACGGTCTCGAGCTAATCGACGACGGGTTGGTCAGTCTGCGTCGGCGCCTCGAACTCATCGACGGAGCCGAGTCTTCGGTCGAACTGGAGTTCTTCATCTATCAGCTGGACCTGTCGGCGCGCCTGTTGACCGAGCGGGCTGTCGCGGCGGCGAACCGCGGTGTGCGGGTCCGGCTTCTCGTCGACTTCGCAGCACCTGTCCTGAAGCTTGCGCCGAGCTACGCGAAGGAGCTTGAGCGGCGCGGCGTCGAGGTCCGTTACTACAACACCTCCAGTTTGTTGCGTGTCGTCAGCTCGCAGCACCGCAGCCATCGCAAGCTGTTGCTCGTTGATGGACGGAAGGCCATCACCGGCGGACGGAACATCGGCGACGAGTACTTCAATCTTGCACCCCTCTACAACTTCCGTGACAGCGATATCCTGGTCGAGGGCCCCATCGTGCAGGCGATGCGTTCGAGTTTCGAGCACTACTGGTCATCGGAACTGACAGACCGCGCCGATGCGTTAGAGCGTGACGCGGACGGAGTCGACCCGGGATTCTTCGCTGATCCGCGGACCTTGGCCGCGGTACGACAGGACATCGAACGCGCCACCGCTGCGAAGGAGGCGACGCGCCAGCGCCACGTGTGCCGGGACCTTGCATTCGCGACCGATCATAGCGGCATCCTTTCGACCAATCGCCAGGTGTTCCACCGCATCAGCGAACTCCTCGGTGAAGCCCGTCGAGAGGTCGTCGGGGAGAGTCCGTACCTTGTCCTCCGACCCGATGGGATGGGGGTGCTCCGCACATTGCGCGACCGTGGTGTCCGTCAGATGATCCTCACCAACAGTCTCGCATCGACCGATGCGTTCTATACCGTCTCCGCGCTGACCTTCACGCTGGGTGGACTGGAAGACGCCGGCGTCGATGTCCGGGTCTACGACGGGTCGGCGCCGACGGATGCGGCATCCCTCGACGGGACACTGTCCCCGCGCTGGGGGCTGCATGCCAAACGCGCGGTCATCGATCGTAGGCATGTCGTGATCGGCACCTACAACGTAGACCCGCGCTCTGCCAACCTGAATTCGGAACTGATCCTCATCTGCCGGGACCAGCCCGAACTCGCCGCCGCGATGCTGGCGGACATCGCACGCCGGTCGGAGAACTCCCGTCGGCTGTTCGGGGGCGACCGCAGGCCACTGGAGGTCCTCATCCAAGGGGCTGACGCCCGTTCAAAAGTCCTCTACGCGACGGCGATCCCGCTGGCCAACCTCTTCGCGTTCCTGCTATAGCGGCCCTGCTCCGGCGACCTACGGATGCGCCGCAGGGGTCATCGCCAATCGCTCCGCAACAGCTGGACACGGCGTTGCAGCTCTTCCGGCGACGCCTCCGTCGCCGCGAGCGGTGCGCCCGCCGTGAGGCCGATGCGGCTGAAGAATCCGCGGCGGAACGGCCGTGTCATCGGCGCGCCGCTGCGGCGTGAGAAGAAGGACCCCCAAAGGCCCTGCAGCGCGACAGGGATCACGGGCACCGGGTCGCGCTCGAGTATCCGCATCATGCCGGGCCGGAACGGCGACATCTCACCGTCGGTGGTCAGGCGACCCTCCGGGAAGATGCATACCAGATGCCCTTCCCGTAGCTCGGCCGATACGCGCTCGAACGCCCGTTCCAGCATCTCCGGGTCGTCGCGGGCCGAGGCGATCGGGATCGCCTTGGCCTTGCGGAACAGCCAGCTCATCACCGGGATGCGGAAGATGCCGGCGTCCATCACGAACCGGATCGGGCGGGGGCTCGCGGCCATCAGCACCAGTGCGTCGACGAAGCTGACATGGTTGGCTACGATCAGCGCACCGCCGTGTGCTGGGAGATGATCGGTGCCCTGCTTGCGCAGGCGGTAGGCCACGGACACCAGCAACCACGACAGGAAGCGCAGCAGGAACTCTGGGACGAGACCGAAGATATGCGCCGCCACGACCGCGTTGAGCAGCCCGGTCAGCAGCAGCAGCTGCGGGATGTCGAGCCCGAGCGGTCCCAGCGTGACCACGGCGAAACCGGCGGCGAGGATCATGAGCAGGGCGTTGAGGATGTTGTTGGCTGAGATGATCCGGGCCCGATGGCTCGGCTCGCTACGGGTCTGGATGAGCGTGTACAGCGGGACGGAGTAGAGCCCCGCGCACATGGAGAGCAGCGCGAGGTCGGCCAGGACGCGCCAATGCGCCAGATGTGCCAGGAACTGCGGGACGGACTGGTCGTCGCCGATCGGCAGCCCGCGCGAAGCGAACCAGAGGTCGACGGTGAAGAGCGTCATGCCGAGCGCGCCGAACGGGACCAGACCGATCTCCAGCTGACGACGGCTCATCCGCTCGCAGAGCAGGCTGCCGACGCCGATGCCGATGGAGAACACCGCCAGTAGCAGCGTCGCCACCGCAGGGCTGCCACCCAATCCCTCACGCGCGAACTGCGGGAAGTGCGTCAGGAAGATCGCGCCGAAGAACCAGAGCCAGGAGATGCCGAGCAGGGACAGGAAGACCGAGCGGTCGCGCATCGCTTCACGGATGTTGCTCCAGGTGACACGGAACGGGTTCCAGTCGATGCGTAGTCCGGGATCCGCGGGCTTCGAGCGCGGGATGGCGAGGCTCGCGGCCAGCCCCGCGATCGCCAAGGCCACGCACAGCAGCGCGGTGTGCTCATCCCCATCGGGTCCGGATTCGACCATCAGACCCGCGACGATGGTGCCGAGCAGTATGGCGACGAAGGTCCCCATCTCGACGAGCCCGTTGCCGCCGACGATCTCATCGCGGTCGAGGATGTCCGGCAGCCACGCGTACTTGACCGGCCCGAAAACGGCCGAGTGGGTTCCGAGCAGGAAGATGCAGCCGAGCAGGATGCGGAAGTCGTGGAGGTAGAGGCCGACCGCGCCGGTCACCATGATGCCGACCTCGACCGCTTTTACGCACTTCATCAGCAGCGCTTTGTCGTATTTGTCCGCGAGCTGTCCGCTGGTCGCGGAGAACAGCAGGAACGGCAGGATGAACACCGCCGCGATGAGGTTCACCGCGACCTCGGTGTTCACCTCCGCGAAACGGTCGGCGTGGTAGGTGACGAGCAGCGTGAACGCATACTTGAACAGGTTGTCGTTCGCAGCGCCGAGGAACTGGGTCGCGAAGAACGGACCGAAGCGGCGCTGTCGAAGGAGCGAGAACTGGCTGGGCCCGCTCATGCGCCGTCCCCGATGTTCGTCACGCCGGCAGCTCTCTGGTGCTGCCGTTTGTGGCGTACGAGGATGGCATGCTGGGTCTCCGTGGCGAGTCCGTGGAGGACGAGCCGGAATCCCGCACGCAACGTCGACATCGGCACCATCGGATGCCGGTTGTTGATGAGTGCGAGCGTCTCGGGGGTGCCGACGATCCGCGCGACATAGATGCCGATCGTCTCATCCAACTGCAGGGATGTGGAGGCACGCCAGAAGTCGTTGTCCGTCAGGAAAAGCTGGTACATGGGGGTGTAAAGCTCGATGGCGGTCTGAAGATCGATGAAGTTCGTCCATCGATCGGGCATCTCCTCGAACTTCGGCGGTCCGTCGGTGATGCAGCTGAAATCCAGCTCGTCGACGGGTGCGAGCTCCAAGCCTCGTTCCTTCAGCAGGGTGTTGATCCCGATCACGAAGTTGAAGAGATTGATGTCGTGCTTCAGGTAGAGGTCGTCGCGCACGTCGCGGAGCGACACCGGCTTCAACGGATTCGTGGACATCGAGATCCCACGCGTGTTCGCTGCGATGAACTGCAGTATCTCCGAACCGAGGTGGAAGTGACGGAAGATCAGCGTGTTCGCATGCGGTGACAGCCATGTCCGCATGTTCCATTCGAGCATGCGGTGCAGTACCCGTGGTGAGGACAGATGATCGGGGACGACGGTCCTGACCAGCTGGAACAGGACGATGGTGGCGCGGGCGAGCGGACGGACGACAGGAAGCAGGAACTGGCGGGAGCGCGAGCCGCAGTCGGCGAGCCAGGCACGCTTGCACTCCTCGGCGATCGGGATGCTCTGGTCCAGATAGATGGCGAGCCAGGGGTCCGGATCGGCGCGATCGTGCGGACGTCGCAGGAAGCTCGGGGTGTGCGTCATGCCGCATGCTCCATCTGGAGAAGGTACAGGGAGGCCGTAGCTTTTGCTACGGCGACGATGTCCCCTGCCCGTGATGGATCGATCGACAGCGCGGACTCGACGGCGTTCAGCCAGCGGTCCAGGTGTTCGACGTCGTTCTCGCCGTGGTAAGTGAGGAAGCGGAAAGCCTGCCCGGGCAGGTCCAGCTGCCTCCGCAAGAGCGGCAGGAGCGCCGGGATGATGCGCTGCCCAGTGCCTTCGATGATGTAGATGGCGCCCAACAGTCCGACCGCGTTGGGCTGGCCCGCGAGGGCATGCATGTAGGCGTTGAGTGCTTCGCCGCCGGGGTTGCGTCGCAGATCGTCGACCGATCGGGTGCTGCCCCCGGCGAGCAGGTAGTCGCCGTGCAACGACAGGTAATCGGCGCTTTCCTGGTCGGCATGGCGCCGAACCAGGGCGGCGAGGGGCTGGTAACGGTCGTCGAGATTATCTGCGGCCTTGCGCATCCAGAGGCTGCCCTCGCGGACCTGCGGGATCCATGACGACATCCATCGCGTGTAGTCTCCGACCGTGAAGCGCCCGTCGGACATCTTCCGCACCAGCGGCGTCCTCCAGGCATCGGAACGGTAGTCGTGCCATACCGCCGCCAAATCCGTCAGCAGTCCGCGGATACCGGGAGACGCGCAGGCCTGCGGGTCATGCGGGGGAGCCGACGTCTCCGCACTGATGTCTGATCCGGACCGAGCTTTGGGGCCCACCACTTCGAGCATCATGAAGGCGACCGTGAAACGGCCGGATTCGGGGATGAAGCACAGTATCTTCTGGCCGGGCCTGAGTTCACGCTGGCGCATGAAGTCTGCGAGCATGACGAAGATCGACGCAGCGCCGGTGTTGCCTCGGTCCGCGAGATTGCTGAACCAGCGCTCGCGCGGTATGGACAGGCCTGCTCGGGTCATCAGGTCTTCGACGACCCCCGCGAACTTCTGCGACGAATAGTGGCAGAGGAAATGATCGATCTCTTCTGGGACGAATTCGCCGCGCCGGACCAGGTCGACATACTCGTGGATGCCCAGTTCGAACAGGTGCGGTAGCAGGCGGATGTCTTGGCGCAAGAGGAAAGCGCCGTCCGACTCAGCCTGTGCGAGTGACGGGTAGTCGAGATAGGACCGCTCACCGCCGTCGGCGGCACGACCGATCTGCATGCAGACCGGGAGGTCGCCGCTGAACGAGCGCGAGTGGATGAACTGCAGTTTGAGCGAAACGCCGGCACTACGGGCCTGCTTGCCGAGCAGGCACGCGCCGGCTCCGTCCGAGAGCATCCATCGCAGGAAGTGCGAGTCGAAGTCAGTCTCGTAGCCGCTCGGTGCGAAGCGCGAGCGTTTGAACATACGTGACGGGAACTCGCTCGCCACCACCACGGCGTGTCCGCTCTCGCTCAGTTCGAGCGCGCTCGCGGCATGTTGCATCGCCAAGACGCCCGCTGCGCAGACGCCCTGATGGCTTCCGGTGATCATCGGCGGCGCATGCAGGTCCCCCTGCACCATGTTAGCCAGACCGGGCATGGCGAGATCTCCGCCGGACGAACCCGTGAACAGCATCGTCAGATCATCGACCTGTATCTCTGAGGCCGCCAGACACTCCGTGACGGCGGCAGCCGCCATCGCTGACGACGAGTGCAAGGTCTCCCCGTTCTCGTCGATCGCGTAGTGTCGGGTCTTGATCCCGTTATCCCGCAGGATCCGGGTCTTGATCCGCGCCGAGGCGGGGCCGAGAGGGGCGATATAGCGATCGAGCGAGTCGTTGCCGACCGCAGGTCCGGGCATGAACAGGCCGGTGGCGGTGATATAGATGGAGTCGAAGCGAATGGCCATGGTCTTCCTCGTGGCGTCGGAACGGCTCCGACGCCCGCTTTATATCTCCTGTCCCCGCCGCCGAGGCTTCCGAAAATTGAGGTGACATCGCAGGATATGAGAGGTATCGTTTTTCGATACCTGATGACGGTGTCCGAGGTGGACCATGTCTGATTCGAGGTCGCTGCTACGCAATCTGAAAGCCCGGCTCAAGGCTGACGGCATGACCTATCGGGAGCTCGCGCGGCGGCTCGGGCTGAGCGAGCCCACCGTAAAGCGCGACCTCAGCCGCGGCGGATTCTCGCTGATCCGGCTCGATCGGATCTGCGAAGCGGTGGGAATCACGCTCGAAGAATTGGTGCGGCCGAAGCCGACCGCGGCGCTGACCGAACTGAGTGCAGAGCAGGAGAAGGCGCTGGTCGGCAGGCCGAAGCTGCTGATGGTGACCTACCTTGCGGCGAACGATTGGAAGTTCGGCGAGATCGTCGCCACCTTCCAGATCAGCGAGAGCGAGCTGATCGACATCTTGCTGCGGCTGGAGAAGCTCGGGATCGCTGAGTTCCGTCCGCCGAACCGCCTGCGTAAGCTCACTGCCCGGAACTTCTCATGGCGTAAGGACGGACCTGTTCACGAGTACTTCCGGAACCGGGTGGTCCCTGAGTTCTTCGGTGGGCGCTTCGATCAGCGGGGCGACGAACTCCGCTTCATCGGCGGTCTGCTGTCACAGGATTCTCTGGTGCGGTTCAAGGCGGGTGTCGACAGGCTGGCAGCGGAGTTCGAAGAGCTCGCCCACAACGATGCAAAGCTGCCGCTGGCGCAGCGCGACAGTTGCAGCGCGATCTTCGGCGTTCGGTCGTGGGAGTTCTCGGAGTTCGCCAAGCTCCGGCGCGCACCGAAGAGAGCGTGACGACCGCGAGGCGGGCGCGCCCCGCCTCATTCGGGCACCGCTAGCGCTCGATCATCGCCATCGCGCGTTCGGAATAGCGGGGCCCGCTGGCGGCGCC
>CALGVD010000093.1 GCA_937920275.1 uncultured Pseudomonadota bacterium | reverse complement strand
ATCGTTCCGACGTTGACATGCGGCTTGATGCGCTCGAATTTTTCCTTGGACACGGACTAATCTCCTGGATCTTTCTGACGTGACGACAACGAAACAAAGGACCTTAGATGCAGACACTCGACGATCGACTGGAGCTCACGACCGGAATCGAACCGGTGACCTCGTCCTTACCAAGGACGTGCTCTACCGACTGAGCTACGTGAGCCGAAACCTGGAGCGGGTAGTGGGAATCGAACCCACGTCATCAGCTTGGAAGGCTGAGGTTCTGCCATTGAACTACACCCGCCCAACACCAAAGTTCGCAACCTCAGCTGGTGGAGGGGGTAGGATTCGAACCTACGAAGGCGTAAGCCGGCAGATTTACAGTCTGCTCCCGTTGGCCGCTTGGGTACCCCTCCGCCGTAAAACGAGCCGCCTATTCTGGGCGGCAGCCGCAGGGGTGTCAATGGCCAAGCGCGAGTAGCGAGTAGAGTAGGGAGTATAGGCAGGATGTTGACGGGGCTCGATCCGATCGTGATGTTCTTCGGTCTCGGCCTGCTGGCCGGTGCCCTGAAGGCCGATCTGCGGCTGCCACCCGCCATTTACGAGTTCGTCAGCACTTTGTTGCTGCTCGCCATCGGCATGAAGGGCGGTATCGAGCTCGCGAACGGCTCGACAGCGGGTCTATTGCTGCAGATCCCGCTCACCCTGCTGCTTGGCATCTTGCTGACTTTCATAGCTTTTTTCATCCTGCGGGGCGTCGGCGGCTTAGATCGGACGAACGCGGCGGCGGTCGCCGCGCACTACGGTTCAGTCAGCGTCGCCACCTTCGCGGTCGGCGTCGCGTTCCTCGGCCGCGCACAGATCCCGTTCGAGCCCACCCTGCCCCTGCTGCTCGTGCTGCTCGAAGTGCCGGCGATCGTCATCGGCATCCTGTTGGCGCGGGGTCTGCATCCCGGCACCCCTTGGGGCGAGGTCGGGCGCGAGGTCCTGCTCGGCCGTAGCGTGCTGCTGTTGCTCGGCGGCCTGCTGATCGGCGCCGTGGCGGGCAGCGAGGGCTTGGAGCCCGTCAAACCGCTGTTCTTCGACCTTTTCAAGGGGATTCTCGCCATATTCCTGCTTGAAATGGGCCTGATCGCCGCAGATCACTTCGGTGGGTTCCGCCGCCACGGGCTGTTCATGGTCGGTTTCGCGCTGCTGATCCCGCCGTTCTTCGCCCTGATCGGCATCGGGTTCGCCAGCGTGATGGGGCTCGGGACCGGCGGCGCGGTGCTGCTGGCGACCTTGGCGGCGAGCGCCTCCTACATCGCCGCACCGGCCGCGATGCGCCAAGCCGTGCCCGAGGCCAACCCCGCGCTATCGCTCACCGCAGCGCTCGCGATCACTTTCCCCTTCAACATCCTGGTCGGTCTGCCGCTCTATCTGTGGCTGGTCGAACATCTGCTGCCCGTCTGAGGCCCCCATGACCGGACTCGCCGATTCCCACCGCAAGCTCGTCACGGTGATCACCGAAGCCAACCTCGAACGCGACCTCGTCCGCGAACTCGATGCGCTCGGGGTCGCCGGCTACACCGTCAGCGACGCCCGCGGCCGCGGCGATAAGGGCCTGCGCGCCTCGCACTGGGGCCACAGCAGCAACATCCGCGTCGAGATCGTCTGCGACACACCGCTCGCCGAGCGCGTGCTCGCGCGGCTGCGCGAGAAGTACTACGCGCACTACGCGATCGTGATGTGGGTGGTCGATGTCGAAGTTCTGCGCCCGGACAAGTTCCGCTGATGGCCGGCGTCAGCTTCCTCGCCCTGCTCGATGACATCGCGACGGTGCTCGATGATGTCGCCGTGCTCTCCAAGGTGGCGGCAAAGAAAAGCGCCGGTGTGTTGGGCGATGACCTCGCGGTCAACGCCGAACAGGTCTCGGGTGTGCAGGCTGCACGCGAGCTGCCCGTGGTGTGGGCTGTCGCCAAAGGCTCGCTCATCAACAAGGCGATCCTGGTGCCTGCGGCGCTGCTCATCAGCCTGTTCCTGCCGTGGCTGATCACGCCGCTGATGGTGCTCGGCGGCCTGTTCCTCTGTTACGAAGGCTTCGAGAAGCTCGCGCACCGTTGGCTGCATCCCGCCGAGGACACTGTTGCCGCCCGCGCCGCCGTCAGCGCAGCCGCTGCAGACCCTGCGGTCGACCTGGTCGCCTTCGAACGCGACAAGATCAAAGGTGCGATCCGCACGGATTTCATCCTCTCGGCGGAGATCATCGTGATCACGCTCGGCATCGTCGGCACCGCACCGCTCGGCACCCGCATCGGGGTGCTGGTGGCGATCGCGCTGCTGATGACGGTCGGTGTTTACGGCCTCGTCGCTGGCATCGTCAAACTCGATGATGCGGGGCTGCATCTGACGCGCCGCGCCGGCACCGGCGTCGGCGCCCGCTTGGCGCGCGGGATCGGGCGTGGCCTGCTCGCAGCGGCACCGCGCCTCATGCGCGTGCTCGGAGTGGTCGGCACCGCGGCGATGTTCCTGGTCGGCGGTGGGATCCTCACGCACGCGCTGCCCGCCCTGCACCATCTCGGCGGCGACGGGTTCCTCGGCGGACTGATCAAGCTCTTGGTCGACGGCGGCACCGGCGTCGTGGCGGGCGCGCTGGTGCTGGCGGGTGTGCGCCTCGTCCACCCGCTCGTGAGCCGCAGCCTGCAACAGCTGAAGGGCTCGCCGACGGACTGAAGCGTTTTATCCCTTATCCGGAGCGCCGAGACCCGCAGCGCGCGCGAGTTCGGCGACCAACGCAGGCGGCAAAAGACGCGCCTCGCCCGGCCGCAGGTCATCCGGCAACCCGATGGGTCCGTAGCGTAGCCGCGTGAGCCGGCTGACCTCATGCCCCACGGCGCTCCACAAGCGTCGCACCTCGCGGTTGCGGCCCTCGTGCAGGGTGACGCGGAACCACGCATGACCTTCGCTGCTGCCTTGCGCTTCGATGCGGTCGAATCTCGCCGGCCCGTCCTCGAGCGTGACGCCGCGACGCAAGCGCTCGAGCGTCCCGGCAACGGGCTGGTCGCGCACGCGCACGAGATACTCGCGCTCCACCTCTGAGGACGGATGCATCAGGCGATGCGCGAGTTCGCCGTCGTTGGTGAACAGCAGCAAGCCTGCCGTGTTCACATCAAGACGCCCGACCACGATCCATCGGCCGGCAGGGGGCGCAGGCAAGCGATCGAACACGGTCGGTCGACCTTGCGGATCGCTGCGGGTGGTCACCTCGCCGAGCGGTTTGTGATAACCGAGCACAGCGACAGCGCTCACCGACGACGAGGCCGGCTCCAACGCAGGCTGCGTCACCGGTCGCCCATCGACCATGATCCGGTCTGCAGGCCCGACGCGCAGACCGAGATCGGCGGGCTCGCCATTGACCTGCACGCGCCCGGCACGGATCCACTCTTCGATGGTGCGGCGTGAACCCAAGCCGAGGCCGGCGAGGACTTTCTGCAACCGCTGCGGCGGCAGGGGGACACTGGTCATGCGTCGCCATGATACAAGCGGCACATACCCGTCACCTCAACATAACCTAAGGTTATGACGGCATCGCCTTCCGGACCCACGACCGTCATCGTTGCGGCCTATGCTACGGCCCATGATCCACGACAGCATCCTCTCCACGATCGGCAACACGCCCGTCGTGCGCATCAATCGGCTTGCGCCTGCGCACACCACGATGTTCGTGAAATGCGAGGCCTTCAACCCGCTTCATTCGGTGAAGGACCGGCTGGCGATCGCCATCATCGAGGATGCCGAGCGCCGCGGCACGCTGCGTCCCGGTCAGACGGTCGTCGAGGCCACTTCGGGCAACACCGGCATCGCGCTCGCGATGGTCTGCGCCGCCAAGGGCTACCCGTTCGTCGCCGTCATGGTCGAGACGTTCTCCGTGGAGCGCCGCAAGATCATGCGCGCGCTCGGCGCCAAGGTGATCCTCACGCCTGCGGCCGAGCGCGGCTCGGGCATGGTGCGCAAAGCCGCGGAACTCGCCGCCCAGCACGGTTGGTTCCTGTCGCGGCAGTTCGAGAACGAGGCGAACCCGGCCTATCACCGCAACACCACCGGACCGGAGATCCTGCGGGATTTCGCTGGGCGCCGGCTCGATTTCTTCGTCTCCGGTTGGGGCACGGGCGGCACGCTGACCGGCGTCGGTCAGATGCTCAAGCTGGCGCGGCCCGAGGTCCAGGTGGTCGCCACCGAGCCTGCGACCGCAGCGCTGCTGTCGGGTCAGGCGTTCACGCCGCACAAGATCCAGGGCTGGACACCGGACTTCGTCCCGAAGGTGCTCGATCGCAGCGTCGTCGACCGCATCGTGCTGGTCAGCGACACCGAAGCGCTCGACACCGCGCGCGCGCTCGCCCGCGAGGAAGGCATCTTCTGCGGTATCTCCTGCGGCGGCGCTTTCGCCGCCGCGCTCAAGGTCGCGCACGAGGCGCCAGCCGGCTCGGTGCTGCTCACCATCCTCCCGGACACCGGCGAGCGCTACCTGTCGACGGCGTTGTTCGCGGATCTGCCTGAGGGCAGCGACCCAGAACCATGAGCGGTATCGCACCGCTGCCCACGCCGCTGCGGCTGCAGCGCGGCGGCGAACTCTTCGAGGGAGTGGTCGCTTTCGAGAGTTGGGGCAGCCCCAGCACGGCGCGTGACAACACCATCCTCCTCTATACGGGGCTGTCGCCGTCGGCGCACGCCGCCGCGACGCCCGACGACCCGCGACCTGGGTGGTGGGATCCGCTGATCGGGCCGGGGCGCGCGCTCGACACCGACCGCTACCATGTGGTCTGCGTGAATTCTTTGGGAAGCTGCTTCGGCTCCACCGGGCCGGCCTCCAACGACCCGCGCACCGGTCGGCGCTACGGCAAGGATTTCCCGGAGCTGGCGCTCGAGGACATCGCTCGCGGCGGTCGCGCGGTGCTCGATCATCTCGACATCGAGCAGACACACACCCTCGCCGGCGCCTCGCAGGGTGGCATGGTGGTGCTCGCGCACGCCGCGCTGTTCCCGGGCGATGCGCAGCATCTGCTGTCGATCAGCGGCACCGCAGCGGCGACGCCTTACGCGATCGCACTGCGCAGCATCCAGCGCGATGTCGTCGCGGCCGACCCCGCCTTCCGGCAGGGCGACTACCCGGCCGACGCACCGCCGCGCAACGGTCTCGCGCTCGCCCGAAAGATCGGTACCGTCACCTATCGATCGGCTGATGAACTGCAGCAGCGCTTCGGTCGAGCGCCCTCACGCGAGGGACGCGACTTCGCGGTGCAGGACCATCTCGCGCAGCAAGGCGCACGCTTCGCCGACCGCTTCGATGCGCACTGCTACCTGCAGCTCTCGCGCGCGATGGACCGGTTCGACCTCGCCGCGCATGGCGATCCGGTGCAGGTGCTGCGCCGTGCCGCGCTGCGCTCGGCGCTCGTCATCGGCGTGCGGCGCGATGCGCTGTTCACCCTCGCCGAACAGGCAGCGCTCGCCGCCCTGCTGCGCGCGGCGGGCGTCGACACCGAGTTCGCAGAGCTCGACAGCTTGACCGGGCATGATGCGTTCCTGGTCGACTTCGCGAGCTTCGATGCGCTGCTGCGCCCCTGGTTCGCCGCGCGGGCTCACGCATCGCTATAGGGGCGGCAGCACCTCGGGCATGAGGGGCGGCAGCGGGCAGCGCAGGATGGCGCAGATCGTGCGCAGCAGCTCCGCCTCCTCCAAGGTCAACCGTCCATCGTGGGCCACCGTCGCCGTGAGCGCAGCGACAACGCGTCGTTTGGCGCTCGGTTCGAGCCCGGCGATCTTGAAGAGCGCCGCATCGAGCGCGACCGCCCAGTTCGGCGGCA
>CALGVD010000092.1 GCA_937920275.1 uncultured Pseudomonadota bacterium | reverse complement strand
TGCTGACGCCGCTTGAAAGGCGAGCGTCTGCATCAAGACCACGGCAAGCAAACCGGTGAGGTATCTCATAAGTGCTCAGCTCCAAGATCTATTGATGCCTGGCGACATCATCTTCGCGCGACGCCCTGCAAGCGTTCACTCAGTCAGCCGCAAGGCTTAACCGAAGTGGTTGAAACAGACTTTGTTGCCGTCAAAATCGCGGACGTAAGCGCCGTAAAAAACACCCGGAATACGCTGGCCCGGCGCACCATCACAAGTGGCACCCAGCGCGATGGCTTTTTGATACAGCTGATCAACCAACTCTTTCGAGCCTGGCGCGAACGCCAGCATCACGCCGTTACCCGGATGCGGGTCTTCTTTGTCAAAAGGCACACAAACCGCCAGCATCGGCTCTTTGTTGCTTTTACCGATGAAAACGATCCGCTCCATGTTGATCAGCCGTTTTGCGCCTAGATCACCCAGCAAACTGGCATAAAAATCAGCAGCTCGCTGTAGGTCGCGCGTCCCGAGAGTGACATAACTGATCATTGCAGGCTCCGTCAGAGGAATAGGGTTTTGTTCCGTCGGCAAGCATACGGTGTTGCGATGGGATCAACCAATTGCTGCTCGCGGCGACTGTGTGCGGATAGGGAAGTCACCCCCGGCTGACCCCTCCGAGAGCGTCGCGGGGAACGGAACGCCGCGTGACCTACCAGCGGCGGCCGCCGCCACCGCGCGGCATCGGTTGTGTCGGCCGCGACGGCACCGGCATCGGCCGGGCGTCGGGGCGCACGGGCCTGGCCGGACGCTCGGGCCTCGGCGGCACGACCACGACCGGCGGGCCGTAGCCGGGACCGTAGTACCAGGGATCGTAGTAACCGCTGCCGTAGTACATGCCGACGCCGACGCTGCCACTGACGGACACGCCATCCATGTTTGCGCAGGAGCTCACGCCCGCCGCGACGATCGTCGCCAGCGCCAAGCGCGCTGTGAGTGCCGTGGATCTCTTCATGGGCGGTCCCCGCCGGTAGCCGGGGCGGGCCAATGAATGAGCCCGAGTACGCCACCCTGCGGGTCGCCGATCACGGCGACGCCGCCGCCGAGCACGGCCGCATCCGGTTCGCGCAGCACCTTGCCGCCTGCGGCCTTCGCGCGCTCGAGCGCGGCGGCCACGTCGTCGACCTGCACGTAGGGCAGCCAACCGGCTTCACGCCCGCCGGCGGGCAGCGGCATGATGCCCGCGCGCGCATAACCCGCCGACACCAGCAGCAGCCGTTCGCGCGAGCCCGAGACGTCGTCGGGCACGACTTCGAAGCCGAGCTGGCGGTAGGCCTCGCCGGCTTTCGCCGGATCGCGCGCGAAGAGGTCGACCCAGAAGAAATCGCCGGGCGCGACCGCTTCGTCCGGACGATCGCCGCTCGCGGACTGCAGCAGACCGACCACCGCGCCCTGCGCATCACGCAGGATCGCGTGGCTGCCGCGACCCGGCACCAGGGTCGGCTTCACCAGCACGGTAGCGCCGAGGTCGGTCAGTGCGCCGACCGCGCGATCGAGTTTCTCGACCGACGCGAACGACAGCCAACGCGTGCCAGCCTGCTCGCCCCGCGGCAGCGCCGGGCGGAACACACCGCCGATCGGGCGTCCTTCGTTGCGGATCACGGCATAGCGACCGCCCGTGCCGGCCACCGGCTCGAAGCTCCAGCCGAACACGCTGCCGTAGAAGCGCTGCGCCGCGGCCGGGTCGGCGGTGGCGAGATCGAACCAGATGAACTTACCTGGGATGTGCAGGCCGGACGGCGGGTCGGAGAGCGCCGGCATCGCCGGGGCCGCCGGCGCCGCGCCGCTCGCGCCGACGAGGGAGAGCGTCGCGGCCAGCAGGGCAAGCGAGCGACGGGTCAAAGACGGTGTGCGATTCATCGGGGCCCTCGCCGGTCGAACCGTGCGATGGCACGGGGGTGCTAAGGATACTACGCGGTTGATTGCGGGTAAGAAATTCAACCCCACCTGAATCCCTTCACCCTGTGCCGGGCGGCAGCTGGCCTTTTCAAGGTGCGTCAGCATCCTCGCGATCACCCGGAGCTTGCCGCCGCAGCCGGTGCAGGTCTCGATGTTGATACCGAACACGCGCTTCAGCCGCTGTGCCCAAGTCATGGCGGCATGGCGAGGCGCGAGCTAGCGCGGTCGGATGGCCCCGCGCGACTACCAGCCGCCTATCGATATTCGACGGCAAGTACCTTCGGCCAGTTGTGTCGAACCTCGCTTTCTAGCCTCTTTGTCAGCGCCATGCATATAACTACTGGTCGAGCCCACGCCGAGAGGCGACGACCATAAAGGCCGCCAGATAAACCCATGTGATCAGCAAAACCACCGGCAGCGCCTTCATCGGCCCGACAAATCCGAAATGATTGAGCAGCGCCCAAAGCACCAGCACCGCTTCGATGACTATGAACGACCAGACAAGGGCTTCATTCTGCGCCGCCCGCTGCAACTCGTCGCTGATCCGAAGCCCCCAAAAAAATAGGATCGTGATCAGTCCAAACGCCGCAACCCCGACCACGACACCCACCAGCGGGTCGATACCGGGCATCAGGAACAAGGTGACCAGCAGGCCATAGGCGGCCCCTCCGATCCCGCTGATCCGCACCATCTGGCGTAGTTTATCCAGGGGTTCCCCCGGCTGCATACGCATCACCCTCTGGGTCCACCGACCCCGCAGGCTGGCGATGGTCAGAATCAATCCCATGAACCCGAAAAAGGCCACCGTCACCCAGCCAGCGATCATCCACCATCCGTCCCGAGCGAAAGCCGCCTTAATCATCGGCTCATAGGCACACAGCACGCCGTTGTCGGCGAGCCATCTCAAGACGAACCACTTGAAAAAGAGATAGCCGCCGGCCCCACAGATTGCCGCCGTAGCCCAACCTTTCCAGACACCTGACTGCGTGGTCTTCACGTCGTTCATGCCTCGTCCTCCGGTTGCCAATCGTCGAGAAAGATCATGTCGACCGCCACCCCGAACAGTTTGGAGATACGCAGTGCCAGCGGGAGGCTCGGGTCATATTTATCGGTTTCGACCGCATTGATCGTCTGGCGCGATACGCCGAGCCGCTGGGCCAACCCGCCCTGCGACCATCCGCGGTCTTCTCGATAATGGCGCAACCTGTTCTTCATCTTGCGATGAAGGTATGTCAAGCATTCTTGATAGTCAAGAGTTCTTGACAGGCGGCTTTCTGATCGCATTGATCCTCGCTGCCTGTAACCCCAATAGTGGGCCCGCATCACGATCCGGCAATGAAGCGCCCCGCGCCGAGGCGGCGTCGACCGCAGCGATTTCCGAATCGGATTTCCTCTTCAGCATGGCGGTCGAAGGTCAGATCGACACTCCGGGTCGAGCCTTCGCCTACGCGGGTCCCAACACCCGTAACCCGGTCACCTGCGCCAGCGCTTTATCGTGCGTGATCAGCGCAGCCGCGCCGACGCGAATCGCCGTCGCGACCTGAATCGCGTCCGGCAGGCGCAGTCGATAGGCTGAACGGATGCGCGCAGCCTCGACGGCCGTCTCCGCATCGAGCGGCACCAGATTCCGCTGCGTAAAAAACTTCGGCAAACCGCTCGGCGAACCTCGCATGACCTTCTAGCCAGTAAATGATCGGCGCCGTGTCGACCACCAGGACTGGACGCTCGGGCAGCCCAGCCAGCAGCGAAGCGGCCTTCACCATTCGTTCCGCATCCGGCTGACCCAGGCCGCCGCGTCCCTGCCCCACAGTCCCCTGCCTGAACCGCGCAACGCCACGATCGATGGGCGCGGCCGAGCGTCCGGTAGTGCTTCGATGGGGACCAGCGCCGCATAGGGCTTGCCGCGCTTGGTGATGATCAGGGCTTGTCCCGCATGTGCAGTTTCCAGCAGCGAGGGCAGTTGCTGACGAGTTTCTTCGACACCGCTGTAACGACGTTTTGACATGGTGAACCCTAAGCTTTGTCACAACCGTACGTTATGAACATTTAACGGTAAAGCCGTGAGTCAGGGGCCGCCACGGACTGCGGCGTGCGCTCAAACCGATACGGCTCAGCGGACGGCACTTTGAACGCAAACGCGCCGCTGTCCAAGATGCCAGCCTCTTCGTAACTCAGGCTTTCACCATCAAAGATGATCTGCGCGCTCAATGTCATCCGTCGGCCTGAGCGAGCGGTTATGGCGCAGTCCACCGGGATCGCCGCGCGCCAGCCCGAAGCCGTGGCTTCAAAAGGCAGCTTGCACAGGTCTGGATAGGAGATCACATCGTCGCGGGTGAGGGCGGCAAAGGCCTTGCGCGGATCGGTGAAGGCGACGCTGGGCGCGGGCGCTTTCAACGTATGGAAGTTCATGCGCGCGATCTCGCCCGACGCATCCCGCTCAAACACCCAAATACGCTCGCGGCTGATCGGGCCTGTGGGGCCGCCGGTGCGCCATGCAAAGAACAGGGCGATATCGCCGTCCTTGGCCAAGCCGGGCGCGCTGATCTGCACAAAGCGCGCGTGCTGGCGATCCAGCCACGGCGTGCTGTCGCCTGCGGTGGCGGGCCGTTTGATGGCGGGGGCTGCGGCCTCATATTGGCGCGCGGTGTCCCATGTTCCCACCAGCGCCAAAGGGCCGCGGGTGGGGTTTTGGGCGGTGGGTGTGGCGCACGCCCCCAACAGCGCCAGCGTGAGGGGAAGGGGGTACCGCATCATTGCCGCATACCTCCGGCACAAGGTTGTCGATCGCGCGATAGCGACACCACGCCGCATGGCTGCGATAGGGCCACCGACCAGCCCTTGCGTACCCCGGGGGGCGTCCACCGACCAATAATTGGGGCGACCCAGCGTGAACATCAGATATATCTCCACAGTCCAATCACCGACGCCGCGCACACTGCTGAGGCGCGTGATGATCTCCTTGTCGTCGAGGTGCTCGATACCGCCGTGCTCGGACACCACAGATTACGATGCGCGTGGGCGGATAGGAAATTCAAACCACCCATCGAGACCAATCCGCTGCGCTTGAATGGCTTGATGGTGAGCCGAAGCCTATCGCCGACAGCCGTTTCCCGACAGACGCAGCAGCCCGGATGGGTGCTGATCCGGCGCCGTGCGTTCCAGGTGCCCCAGAATCCTCGCGATCACCCTGAGCTTCCCGCCGCAACCGGTGCAGGTCTCGATGTTGATACCGAACTCGCGCTTCAGCCGCTGCGTACGACGGACATCGAAACTGCGCCTGCTCGAAGAGCGCTGAGCGCAAACGCTCAGGCGTCAACCACCCTTAGCTCGCAGTCGCGATAATCTTGAAGCTTCGCTGTACCATGCTTTTTACCCGACGTTAGAGAACCGCGGATGCCAAGTCGCAAATACAGCCCGATGGAGCCGGCGCAGCGGCAGGCGCTCGAGCGCGAGCGCAGCAAGCGGTTCTACAAGCCGCTGTTCCAGATCCGCAAGCCGGGGGATGCAGTAGGGGTATTCTTCATGCTGGCCGGCTGCGCCGCACTCGGCTGGCTGGCCGGGGTCGTCATCCTCTTGCTGTTCTATCTCCTCTCGTTGGTGTTGCCGGATGCCTCGGCGCCGGACGCACTCACGCGGCCAGCCAGCGTACAGCTCACCATGATCGCGTCCGCCGCGTTGGGGATGCTGGGGATTCCGCTGTGGCTGCATGACCGGCGACGGCGCGCGGCGCGCTGCGTGCCGGGACTTTCCCGAACAGCGAGTTCGATGTCATCCGCGGGGCGAAAAGCGGTATGGCGCTGGAGATCCGCTGTCATGGAAAACCGCTGCCCCTCATCGCGCACGACTACTCCGACATCACCGAGGAGGAGTGCCGCTTTCCCAGCGACGGTGAGGTGCTCGCGGCGACGCTTGAGACGATACCGGCAAGCCTCAGGCAGTCAAAAAAATCTTGAGCCGTGCGTGGTCGCGCAACGGATAGGAAATTCAAAACCCCCTGTCCCGACCGAAGGCGCAGTCGGCCGCCCTGGCCATCACACCACGGGATAAAGCCTCGGAAACCAGCGCTCGACGACATCGATGGGGAAACCCAGTCGCAATGGCGCTTTGTGTGAGGCTGAAACCAGTAACCGCTTTTCGATCAGCGCAGACACCACGCGTCGCGCCGTGCGTTCGCTCGTGTCGATCAACTGTGGAATGCGACCGCGTTCCAACTCGCCAGCGCGAAGCGCTTCACGCAGAACGGCAAAGCTACGCTTCGGGAGCCGCTCTGCGCTTTCCTCCTCACGCACGTACAGCTCCATGCGACGCTGAAGCTCGGAAGCGTCGAGCAGCTCGCGCATGTAGCGGACCTGATCGAGACAGGTCTCGAGAAAGAACCGGCAGAAGTCGATCAGCGCCTCATGGGACAGCGCCCCTCGCCCGTCGAGATCGCTCCGGCGCGGCTCATCGGCCGCCATCAGCAGGCGTTTGTAGTCACCGGAGTTGCGCGCGAGTCCGCGCGAAACGGACCAGAGCGCGGAGCCGATCCCGATATCGAGCAGCAACGCGTGCGACATCAACCTCGCGACACGCCCATTGCCATCGAGGAAGGGATGGATCCACAGAAACCGATGGTGAGCCGCCGCGACGGCGATCACCTGCCGCGACTTCGTCAGCCGAGCCGCATCGAAGGCTTCCTCGAATCTGAGCATGAACGCCGGTAGATCCTCCGGCGCCGGCGCCACGTGCCGGCCGACGGCGACCGTACGCGAGCGCAACTGCCCTGGGATAACAGGAACGCGCTCCCCGGTGTCCGGGTTCACGACGACGAGCAGACTCTCGGGCAAGCGCTTGCAGAACTCCCGATGCGTCCATTCGATGAATGCACGCGCGGCGGGCGGACGCGGCAGTTCGCCGACTCGCTCATCGATCATCTGCTGAACTTCGATGTGCGCGCGGGCCTCGAGCTGCAGATCGCGGCGATGCAGGTCGGTGGAATAGTCGGCAGTAAGGGCGCGGTCGATGTCCCGCGGGTGGGTGTTGTGCCCCTCGATCAGGTTCGAGTAGTAGCAGTTCATCGACCGGACGAGTTCGGCGACCGACAGTCGAACTGCCGGATGCAGCTGAGCGGAAAGCTCGCTGGCCTCGCGCGCCAGATCGAAGGCCAGATTTTCGAGCACGGCCGTGCCCTCGGTGGGCATGTACGGCTCGGCGGCGGCAGGGGTCACGGCTCGATCCCCCGGATGAGTGTCTTGGCCGGTTCCATGGCCGGAATATTAACTCTATAAACAGTAACTTGTCATCCTTTGTAGGCTAAATTTTGGCCGGTCTTTTGGCCGGTTCTGCAGATCGAGCGAGCCTCCTGTCAGGACCGCACCGACCGCCGACCAACCGCTCGACCGGTTCCACGATCACGGATAGGCAATTCAAACCCCCTGCCCCCACCACCCACCCGGCCTGAGTCCCCTCACCACGGAAAGCGCCCCTTCAGTTCATCGAGCGCGAGTTGAATACGCTCGTCGGTGTTGTCCTGCAGGCTGAGCGTCAAGGACAGTGGATCGACGGTTTCGCTGTTCGGGATGAGTGCGGGGTTGTAGTGCCAGAGCTCCCATTCACAGGCTCCGGGCAGCGGCTCAGGCAGGGCCTCGATGCCCGCCTGTGTCGCTGTCTTCCACTGCGCCGGGCTGATGGCATAGATCGGCAACTGCGGCTCGGAAAGGATCGAATGCCGCGCCAACGCGCTCAAGCCAGCCAGCTTCACACGGGGCGGCTTCCACTTGCCAGTGGGGCGGGCCCAGAATCGGCGCTTGATCGGACTGCGCAATAACGGCTTCGCTCGCTCCCAGGTGTGCTCGGCAGTACGCTCCGTGTGCAGCCATCGCGCCCTACCCTCGGTGCGCAATGCCGCAATGCCAGCGGCCGTAAGCTCCTTGACGGCCCGGGACAGGGTCATCGCGGTGTAGCCCAGGTCGCTCATCACCTCGGCGGGCTGCCACTCGGCGCGCCAAGGTTGTCTGAGCAGGACCGTAATCAACATCGCCTGCGTCGCCGGGCTGAGTGCGGTGTCCGGAGCGGCGGGCGGCCTGCGAAAGTACTCGCGCAAGTCGATCCCGAGATCCGGCAGATAGAGCTGGTTGCCCGGCACCAAGAACGGTACCTTCTGCTGGATGAGGCGCTTGCGCTCGTAGGACGCGAGGGTGCCGTTTACGTAGACCACCGGCATCCCGGCCAGTTGACGCAGCTTGTCCATCTGGCCTCGCACGTTGGCCAAGCGCGGCTTGTCGGGCCGCTTGTCGATCGCCAAGAGAACCTGCCGATCCAGGAGCCTCAGTTCCCGGATCTCGAAGGTGTCCTGCAGAAAGTAAGGCAGCTTGGCGGCACCCGGCCACGCCCGAACCTTGGGGGAGATTCCCAAGGTTTCATGCAGATACGCGTGGACGGCGGCGTCCACGGCGGGTTCCGGAGTGGCTTTATTTAACATTGTATATACACGATAACACGACCAATGTTACCGTGCAATATGACGTTATAAAAACGCCTGCGAAGGCTCCACAGGCCGGCGCAATCGACTTTCAGCAAAGACCACACCGCGTCTGAGTTGCACGTTGACATCTCAACACTCCGCTCTCACCGAGGTCAGAGGGCGAGTTGGATTCGCGATAGATCTCGATAGACCGCGACAGCCCTCGAAAGACCCCCTACTCCCACTCGATCGTCGCAGGCGGCTTGCCGGTGACATCGTAGACGACGCGGGAGATGCCCTTCACCTCGTTGACGATGCGGCGCGAACAGACATCGAGCAGCTCGTAGGGCAGATGCGCCCAGCGCGCGGTCATGAAATCCACGGTCTCGACGGCGCGCAGCGCGATCACGGGATCGTGGCGGCGGCCGTCGCCGGTGACGCCCACCGATTTCACCGGCAGGAACACGGCGAAGGCCTGCGAGGTCTTCTCGTACCAACCCGCCTTGCGCAGTTCTTCGATGAAGATGTGATCGGCGAGGCGCAGCGTGTCGGCGGCGGCTTGGGTGACTTCGCCCAGGATGCGCACACCCAAGCCGGGGCCCGGGAACGGATGGCGCTGCACCATCTCGGCGGGGAGCCCGAGTTCGAGGCCGATGCGGCGCACTTCGTCTTTGAACAACTCGCGCAGCGGCTCGACCAGCTGCAGCTTCATGTGCTCGGGCAGGCCGCCGACGTTGTGGTGGCTCTTGATGACATGCGCCTTGCCGGTCTTGGCGCCGGCGGACTCGATGACATCAGGGTAGATGGTGCCCTGCGCGAGGAACTCGACGCGCTCGCCGGCATTGCCGTCTGCGAGCTTCCCTGCTTCCTCGTCGAACACCTCGACGAACAGCCGCCCGATGATCTTGCGCTTGGCCTCGGGGTCGCTGACGCCCTTGAGCTCGCGGAAGAAGCGCTCGGCGGCGTCGACGCGGATCACGCGCACGCCTAGGTTGCGCGCGAAGAGGTCCATCACGGCATCGCCTTCGCGGTGGCGCAGCAGACCGTGGTCGACGAACACGCAGGTGAGCTGGTCACCGATGGCCTTGTGCAGCAGCGCCGCCACGACAGACGAATCGACGCCGCCCGAGAGCCCGAGCAGCACGCGGCCCTTGCCCACCTGCGCGCGCACGCGCGCGATGGCGTCGTCGATGATGCTGCCGGCGTTCCAGTCGGCGGCGCAGCCGCAGATCTCGTGCAGGAAGCGCGCATAGAGCCGCGTGCCCTGCGTGGTGTGCGTGACCTCGGGATGGAACTGCAGCGCGTAGAAGCGCCGCGTTTCGTCGGCCATGCCGCCGATGGGCAGGTCGGGGGTCGAGGCGATGACCTTGAACCCGGGCGGGAGCTCGGTGACGCGATCGCCGTGGCTCATCCAGACATCGAGCAGGCCGTGGCCTTCGGCGTTCACGCGGTCTTCGATGCCCTGCAGCAACGCGGAGTGACCGCGGGCGCGGATCTCGGCATAACCGAACTCGTGCACCGCACCCGGCTCGACGCGACCACCCAGCTGCGCGGCCATGGTCTGCATGCCGTAGCAGATGCCGAGCACCGGCACACCCAGCGTCCAGACGGATTCGGCTGCGGCGGGCGCGCCCTGCTGCGTGACGGACTCGGGGCCGCCCGAGAGGATGATGCCTTTGGGCTGAAACGCCCGCACCGCGTCATCGCCTGCGTCCCAGGGATGGATCTCGCAGTAGACGCCGAGCTCGCGCACGCGGCGCGCGATGAGCTGCGTGTACTGCGACCCGAAGTCGAGGATCAGGATGCGGTCGGCATGGATGTCGCGGGCGGTCATGGAGGACGCTTCACGAGATCCGGTAGTTCGGGGCTTCTTTGGTGATGGTCACATCGTGGACATGCGACTCGCGCACACCCGCCGAGGTGATGCGCACGAACTGCGGACGGGTGCGCATCTGACCGATGTCCTGGCTGCCGGTGTAGCCCATCGCGGCGCGCAGGCCGCCGGCGAGTTGGTGCAGGATGGCGACGATGCTGCCCTTGTAGGGAACACGGCCCTCGATACCCTCGGGGACGAGTTTCTCGAGTTCGGTCGTGGTGTCCTGGAAGTAGCGGTCGCTCGAGCCATGCCGCTCGCCCATCGCACCGAGCGAGCCCATGCCGCGGTAGCTCTTGAAGCTCGCGCCCTGGAAGAGTTCGACCTCGCCCGGGGATTCTTCGGTGCCGGCGAAGAGACCGCCGATCATCACGCAGTGCGCGCCGGCGGCGAGCGCCTTGGCGAGATCGCCCGAATAGCGGATGCCGCCGTCGGCGATCAGCGGTACACCCGTGCCCTCGAGCGCAGCGGCGACGTTGGCGATGGCGGAGACCTGCGGCACGCCCACGCCCGCGACGATGCGTGTGGTGCAGATGGAGCCGGGACCGATACCGACCTTGACGGCATCGGCGCCGCAGCGCACGAGATCGCGCGCGGCCTCAGCGGTGACGATGTTGCCGGCGATGACCTGCAACTGCGGGAACCGCGCCTTGATGCGCTCGACCGACTGCATGACACCGCGCGAGTGGCCGTGGGAGGTGTCGACCACCACGGCATCCACGCCGGCCTCGACCAAAGCCGCCACCCGATCGAGCGTGTCGGGCGAGGTGCCGACCGCAGCGCCCACACGCAGGCGTCCGCTCTCGTCCTTGCAGGCGCGCGGCCGATCGGTCGCTTTCTGTACGTCTTTGACGGTGACCAGACCTTTGAGCTCGCCGTTCTCGCCCACCACCAGCACTTTCTCGATGCGATGCTTGTGGAAGAGATCGAGCACGGTCTCGCGCGGCGTGTTCTCAGGTACGGTGACGAGTCGTTCCTTCGGGGTCATCACTGCCGAGACCGGGGTGTCGAGGGCGCGTTGGAAACGCAGGTCGCGGCTGGTGACGATACCGACCACTTGACGGCCTTGGACCACCGGCATGCCGGAGATGCCGTTCGCACGGGTGAGTGCGAGCACCTCGCGCAAGGTGGCGTCCGGGGACACGGTGATGGGGTCGAGCACCACGCCGCTCTCGTATTTCTTGACGCGCGCGACTTCGCGGGCCTGGGCCTCGACGGTCATGCTTTTGTGGATGATGCCGATGCCGCCCTCTTGGGCGATGGCGATGGCGAGACGGGCTTCGGTGACCGTGTCCATCGCGGCTGAGACGATCGGCAGGTTGAGGCGGATCGTGCGGGTCAGCTGCGTCGAGAGATCGACCTCGCGGGGCAGCACTTCGGAGTAAGCCGGGACGAGCAGCACGTCATCGAAGGTGAGTGCTTCCTGCAGGATGCGCATCGGGGGTGTCCATCGAGGGCTAATGGACGCCCTATTTTACGCTTCGGCGAGGGTGCGGTCTACGCATCCGGACCGACCCGCTCGGGGTAAACTGCCCCCCGGACCCCTTCCGCCGGAGCCGCCTTGTCGACCCGTCCGCCCAGCCTCGTCCGCGCCGACCGCGATATCTACAGCGTCGGGCGCCTGAACCGCGAGGTACGACAGCTGCTCGACCATGGGCTGCCCTTGCTGTGGGTCGAGGGGGAGATCTCGAACTTCTCGCGCCCTGCCTCCGGCCACTGGTACTTCTCGCTCAAGGACCGCGACGCGCAGGTCCGCTGCGCCATGTTCCGCGGTCGCAACGCCGTACTGCGCATGACGCCCCGCGACGGACAGCGCGTGCTGGTGCGCGCCCGGGCGGGGCTCTTCGAAGCGCGCGGCGAGTTCCAGTTGGTGGTCGAGCACCTGGAGGATGCTGGGGTCGGTGCGCTTCGGCAGGAATACGAACTGCTGCGCGCGAAGCTCGAGGCCGAAGGCCTGTTCGATCCGGCACACAAACGCCCGCTGCCGAAGGCGCCGGGCGTGATCGGGGTCATCACCTCGCCCACCGGCGCCGCGATCCGCGACATCCTGAACATCCTGCGACGGCGTTTCCCGGCAGCACGCGTGGTGATCCACCCGGCGGCGGTGCAGGGCAAGGAGGCCGTGCCGCAGCTGCTCGCCGCGCTCGCCCTCGCGAGCATCCGCGCGGAGTGCGATGTGCTGATCGTGGCGCGCGGCGGTGGTTCGCTCGAGGATCTTTGGGCGTTCAACGACGAATCGTTGGCGCGTGCGCTGCGCGCGGCGCCCATGCCGGTGGTCACGGGCATCGGACACGAGACCGACTTCACCATCGCCGACTTCGTCGCCGATGTGCGTGCGCCCACCCCCTCGGGAGCCGCTGAGCTCGTCACACCGGATGGCGCAGCGTGGCGCGCCGGTTTCGCAGCGCTCGATGCGCGACTGCAGCAACTCGCCGCGCGTCGCCTGCGCAGCGGCGATGAGCAGCTGTCGCGCCTCAGTCGACGGCTCACCCTCACCCATCCCGGCGTACGCCTGCAGCAAGGCGCGCAGCGGCTGGATGAACTCGAGCAACGGCTCACGGGACGGCTGCGGCTCGTGCTCGCCGATGCGCGACTGCGCACCCAACGCCTCGATGCCCGTCTGGCGCAGGCTTCGCCAGCGCTCGCCTTGCAGCGTCTCGCACAACGCCGCGCGCTGCTCGATGCGCGGCTGAGACGCGTGTTGCCCGCTCGCCTGACAGCGCTCGCACAGCGCCATGAAGTCGCACGCCGCACCCTGCACGCGGTGAGCCCGCTGGCCACACTCGATCGTGGCTACGCGATCGTCTCGCGCGAAGACGGTCGTCTGCTGCGCGATAGCGCCGCAGCGCCGGTCGGTACGCGCATCATCGCGCGCTTGGGCCGGGGACATCTCGAAGCCATCGTGACCGGCGCAGCGCCCGCGGATCCACCGGAGACCCCATGACCGCGCAAGCCCGCCGCCGCAGCGCCTCGCGGTCTTCGATGCTCGCAGCTCTGGGCTGCGCCACCGCAGCGACCCTCGCCGTGGCCGACCTGCCGCGCCAGAGCGCGGTACCGGGCGGGGTGGTGCTCATCGACCTCCCCGGCACCGCGCCTCCGACGGTGACCTTTGAAGACAAACGCGTCATGGTGATGCCCAAGGGCGCAGGCTGGGTCGCGATCGTCGGCATCCCGTTGGCGCGCAGCCCGGGTGCCGCGAAGGTCGAGATCCGGCAAGGCGCAGCGCCGCTCACCCGCGGATTCACCATCGAGGGCAAGGCCTACGCCACGCAGAGCCTCAAGGTCGCGCCGCGTCAGGTCGATCTCGCCCCGGAGGACGCCGCGCGCGTCGCCCGCGAGTCACCGATCCTGCGCAAGGCGATGGACACCTTCACCGAGGCGCCACCCGCCACGCTGCGCTTCGAGCAACCCGTGAGCGGGCGGCGCTCGAGCTCCTTCGGGCTGCGCCGCGTGTTCAACGGGCAGTCGCGCAACCCGCACTCAGGCATGGACATCGCCGCGCCCACCGGCACGCCGGTGATCGCGCCCGCACCGGGGCGCGTCATCGAGACCGGGGATTTTTTCTTCAACGGCAACACGGTGATCATCGATCACGGACAGGGTTTGGTGACGCTCTACTGTCACCTCAGCCGTATCGAGGTGCAGCCGGGCGATGTCGTCGAGACGGGCGATCTCTTGGGCGCCGTGGGTTCGACCGGCCGTTCGACCGGCCCCCATCTGCACTGGGGCGTGTCGCTCAACCGCGCTTACGTGGACCCTGCCCTGTTCCTCGCGCCGCCGAAGCCTTCCGCCGCTTCTGCTCCACCGCCGAGCGCTTCTCCGAAGCGGTGAGCGTGCTCGGACGCCCCTTGCCGCGGGCGTAGGGGTTCGAGTCGGTGCGGAACTCCACCGCGACCGGCGAGGCGAAGAGGTCGAACTCGCGCCGGAATACATTGGCGAGATAGCGGGTGTAGGCCTCGGGGACATCTTTGGTCTGGTTACCGTGGATGATGATGCGCGGTGGATTGCGTCCGCCCTGGTGCGCATAGCGCAGCTTGATGCGCCGGCCGCGCACCAGCGGCGGTTGGTGCTGCACGATGGCGCGCTCGAGCGCCTTGGAGAGCTTGGGCGTCGGGATATCGGTCATCGCCGCGTCGTACGCCTTGATGGCCGCAGCGACCAGCTCACCGACGCCGGTGCCGTGGCGCGCCGACATGAACTGTACGGGTGCGTAGGGCACGAAATCGAGTTTGAGTTCGAGTTGACGGCGGATGTCTTCGCGCTGCTCGTGGGGGATACCGTCCCATTTGTTGATGGCGATCAGCAGCGCCCGGCCGCGCTGCAGCGCAAGCCCCAGCACGCTCGCATCCTGTTCGCCGATGCTGTCGTGGGCATCGACCATGAAGATGACGACATGGGCGGTGTCGATGGCCTGCAGGGTCTTGGCGACGCTCGCCTTCTCGACCACATCCTCGACCTTGCCGCGACGGCGCACGCCCGCGGTGTCGATCAAGGTGAACTCGCGTCCGTCGCGCGCGAACGGCACGAATATGCTGTCGCGGGTGGTGCCCGGCATCTCGCTCGCGATCACGCGCTCTTCACCGATCAGCCGGTTGACGAGCGTCGACTTGCCGACGTTGGGGCGGCCGATGACGGCGATGCGGATGCGTCCATCGGGTGCGGTGTCGCGATCGACGGCCTCGGGCGTGTCCCAGCTCGCGAGGACCAGATCCATGAGGTCACGACAGCCGTCGCCGTGCGCCGAAGCGATCGCCTGCGGTTCACCGAGGCCGAGCGAATGGAAATCTGCGGCGGCCGTCGACGGGTCGAGCCCCTCGGCCTTGTTGACCGCGAGGAACACGGGCTTGCCGGAACGACGCAGCTCGCGCGCCACGAAGTGATCTTGGGGGGTGAGACCGGTGCGTGCATCGGCGAGGAACACGAGCACATCGGCCTCGGCGACGGCGCGCTCGGTCTGCAAGCGCATCGGCTGCTCGATGCCCGAGGGCTGCTCGACCAGGCCGCCGGTGTCGACGACGACATAGGGGACCGGCCCGAGGCGGCCATAGCCGTATTGGCGATCGCGCGTGACGCCCGGCATGTCCGCGACCAAGGCGTCCCGGGTCCCGGTCAGACGGTTGAAGAGCGTGGACTTGCCGACATTCGGCCGCCCGACCAGCACCACCACCGGCAGCACCGCAGGCATCGGCCGATCCGATGGGGGGAGCGCGTTCAGCGGCGCGGCCGGAAGGCGCTGATGCGCCCTTCGTCGTCCTGTACCACAAGCAGATCACCCGCGACCTGCGGCGCATTGGTGACCCGGCCACCGGCTTTGCTTCGTGCCGCAAAGGCGCCGGTCGTGGCGTCCAACCAGTGCAGGTAGCCCTCGTTGTCACCGACGACGATGTGGCCGCCGAGCGCCGCGGGGCCCGACAGGCCACGGCGACGCAGCCCATCCTGGCGCCACTCCTCGACCCCGGTGCGACGACGCAGCCCGGCCACATCACCCTCGGAAGTGCTCACATAGACGCGATCGTCGTCGATGTCGAGACCGCGATGGCTGGACATCTCGCGAGACCACCAGGACTGACCGTTGTCGAGCGCCAACATCGCGACCCGACCTTGGAAGCCCGTGACGAAGACATCGGCACCCGAGACCTTCACAGCCGAATCGATGTCGACCATGCGCTCGAGTTCGGTGCGGCCGCGCGCCGGCGCGAGCAAGGCGTCCCAGAGCAGTTCACCGTTACGGACATCGATCGCGATGGCGCGACCGTTGTCGAAACCGCAGATCACCACATTGCCTGCGATGACCGGTGTGGCCGCACCGCGCAGCGTCAACCGCGGCACCGCCTGTTCTTCCCGCCACAAGGATTTGCCTTCTGCGGGCGACAGGCCGTGCAGACGACCATCGACCGTACGGACGACGACGATCTCTGCCGACACCGCCGGCGCCGAGAGCACCTCGCCGCCGAGCTTCACGCGCCAACGCTCGCGACCGTCCTCGGCGGAGAGCGCGATGACCTCGCCGTCCAGGGAGCCGACCACCACGAGACCTGCACCGATGCCCGGACCACCCGTGAGCTCGGTCTTGGTGCGCACGCGCCACGCGGTGCGACCGTCTGCGGCTTGCAGGGCGAGGACATCACCGCCGCGACCGGCGGCGTAGATCCGCTCGTTGTCGATGGCGGGCGCGAGGCCGGCCCGCATCGCGCCTCCGCCGCCGCCCGCCGACGCGCTCCAGAGGCGATCCACCGACAGCGTCGGCTCGAAATCGACGAGTTCTGCCGGCTGCTCGACATCTTTGTCCTTCGAGCAACCCGCGGTGATCGCGAGCAGCGCCAACAACGCCAGCGGCGTCGGCGCATACCGGCCCGCCTTACGGCGGCTCGTCACGGCTTCACCGCCACAGGCGCCGCGGGCGCTGCGGCGGCGGTAGTGCCAGCCGGCGCAGCCACATCCTTCACGCCGTCCGCGAGCACATCGGCGATCTTGAGCTGCAGCGAAGCCGCATCCACGGTCGGCGCACTGCCCGCCGGGATCCCCACGGCTTCGGCCTTGCGCCAGGCCGCCAGCGCACCCGCGCGATCGCCCTTGGCGTAGAGCGCATCACCGCGGACGACATCGTAGAGGGCGGTGAAAGCACCCGGCTGGGCGCCGCCCAATGTGCGGAGCGCGGCATCGGCGTTGTTCTGCGCGAGCTCGACGCGGGCCAGACGGGCACGGGCCACGAGGCGCAGCTGCTCGTCCTTGGAGCCCTTCATCACCCGGGTGAGGCGTACCACGGCCTCGCCGAATTTACCGACCTCGACATCCGCGCGGGCCGCCAACAGATCGGCCTGATCCGCATAGGGACTGCTGCCGTGCTCGCGACGCAGTTCGTCGGCCAACACCAAGGCCTTGGCACGATCGCCGGTGGCGAGCGTGTCCAGCATCAGGCCATAGGCGGCGCTCGCGGACTGGTGACGCGTCTCGACGCGCTGCTCCCACCAACGCCAACCTGCCAGGGCGCCGAGTCCGAGCAAGATGCCGAGGATGATCCAGAGTCCGTTCTCGCGCAGCCATTGCTTGACGCGTTCCCACTGTTCCTGCTCGTTGTAGTAATCATCGATCACGGTCTTTGCTCCCCAACCCCACAGGGCTGATCATCGAACCAGCGGGCCACGGCCGTCGCGGCCGTCGCCAAAGAGATCTCTTGTGGTGCGCCGGCGCCCTCGCGCAACGGCTTCAGCTGCGCCACGCCGCGCGTGAGTTCGTCCTCGCCGAGCACCAAGGCGAGCGGCGCCCCGCTGCGGTCGGCCCGACGGAACTGCGCCTTGAAGTTGCCGCCGCCCAGATTGGCTTCGATACGCCGACCGGGCAGCGCGCCACGCAGCGCCTCGGCCAAGGGCAACATCGCGCGTGCGGCGGCCTCACCCTGCGCGACGAGGAAGACATCGGCAGCGACGGCAGGCGGTGCCGCAGCGCCCTGCTCGAGCAGCGCCACCACCCGCTCCATGCCCATCGCGAACCCGATCGCTGGCGTCGCCTCGCCGCCGAGCTGCGTGACGAGGCCGTCGTAGCGCCCGCCGGAGCACACGGCATCCTGTGCGCCGAGCGCCTCCGTGGTCCATTCGAACACGGTGCGGGAGTAGTAATCGAGCCCCCGCACCAGGCGCGGGTTGAGCTCGAAGCCGATGCCGAGCGCCTGCAACATCGCCTGCAGCTCTACGAAGTGGGCGCGGGACTCGGCGTCGAGGTGTTCAGGCAGCGAGGGCGCACCGGCGATCAGCGCTTGCATCGCAGGGTTCTTGCTGTCGAGGATGCGCAGCGGATTGCCCTCGAGGCGGCGTAGGCTGTCTTCGTCGAGATCGCCCCGATGCGCGCGGAGGTAACCGGTGAGGTGTTCGCGGTAGGCGCGACGTGCTTCGGCGGTGCCCAAAGAATTCAGGTGCAAGGTCACCCGGCCGATGCCGAGCCGGCGCCAGAACGCCGCGGTCAACGCGATGAGTTCGGCGTCGATGTCCGGACCGGCGAAGCCGATCGCCTCGACATCGATCTGGTGGAACTGGCGGAAACGGCCTTTCTGCGGCTTCTCGTGGCGGAACATCGGACCGACGCACCAGAGCTTGTGGCGTGCGCCGCGCAGCATGCCGTTGGAGATGACCGCGCGCACCATGCCCGCCGTCGCCTCCGGGCGCAGCGTGAGCGCTTCACCGCCCTTGTCGGTGAAACTGTACATCTCTTTCTCGACGACATCGGTGTACTCACCGATCGCGCGCTTGAAGAGATCGGTGTGCTCGACCACCGGCACGCGCATCTCGTCGTAGCCGTAGGCGTGCAACAGTTCGCGGGTGACGCGCTCGAGGAACTGCCAACGCGGCGCCTCGGCGGGCAGCAGGTCGTTCATGCCCTTGACGGGCGCGATCGTGACCGCGCTCACGACGCACCGCCCGGCGTTGCCGGTGTTGGTGCTGGTGCCGGTGCTGGTGCCGGTGCCGGTTCAGGTCTCGGCTCTGGCGGCAGCGCGCGGATCGCGCCGGAGGCCGCGATCTCGAAACGGGCGACCGTATTGCGGACGGCATCCGCCGGGATCGCCGCGGCACTGCCGCTGATCTCGAGCGCCGTGACATCGCCACGACCCAGCACCACCCGCAACGGCGGCGCTCCCTGCACCGACACGCGCTGGCCAGGCTGGAGCAGCGCGTAGAGCCGACGCGCACCGGTGGCATCGACGACCTCCGCCCAGCACGGCTCGCTCGCCGTGAACGCGACCGCGACGCCGTCGCCCGGCACGGACGGCGCGGCGACAGCGGGTGTCACCCCGACGGGCACCGCGGCAACGGGCGCAGCATCGGGCGCAGGCTCAAGGGCGATCGGTGCCGCAGGGACGGGCGCCAGGTCGGCCGGTGCCGGTGCAGGCACCACCGGCACGGTCGGCATCGGCACCGACGCCTCGACCGGCGCCAGGATGGCTGCGGGCCGCATCTCGGCACCTTGGAGGATCCACCATGCGGCGAGCGCGATCACGAACGCGCCCGCGAGCATCGCCAGACGACGCCCCCAACGCTGCGTATCGAGCGGCCGCGGCGCTTGTGGGCCGAGGCTGAGGTCGGGCAACACCGTCGAACCGCCTTGCTCCGCGTTCCATTGCTCGAGCAGGGGATCGGCCGACACGCCAAGGAATTCGGCATAGCGGCGAAGATGGCCACGGCTGAACACCGGAGCACCGAGCTCCGCCCAGCGCTCACCTTCCAGCGCATCGATGGTCTTGGTATCGCAACGCAACAAGGTCGCGACCTCGGCTGACGACAGGCCGCGCAGCTCGCGCAGACGGGTGAGTTGGACGCCGATGGGTTCGTTCATGCGACATCCCCCATGGCGACATCCCCCATGGCGACATCCCCCATGGCGACATCCCCCACGGCGCGCGGCCGCAGGGCATGGGTGAGCTTGTCGCCGAGGCGCACACGCACGCGATCGTTCACGCGGCCGGCGAGCTGACCGCAGGCCGCGTCGATGTCGTCACCGCGGGTGCGGCGGATCGTGGCGAGCACACCGCGCCGGATGAGCTCGTCGCGGAACGCGGTGATCACCGGCATCGGCGAGCGGCGGAAATGCGTGCCCGGGAACGGGTTGAAGGGGATGAGGTTGAGCTTCGCGGGCTTGCCGCGCAGCAGCCGCGCGAGTTCACGCGCGTGCGAACGCTGGTCGTTGACGCCATCGAGCATCACATACTCGAAGGTGATGCTGCGTCCGTTCTGTTCATCGATGTAGTGCCAGCAGGCCTCAAGCAGCTCGGCGATCGGGTGCTTGCGGTTGATCGGCACGAGCTCGTCGCGCAGCGCGTCATCCGGCGCATGCAGGGACACCGCAAGCGCGCAGTTGGTCTCCTCCGCGAGCTTGTAGATCTGCGGCACGAGGCCGGAGGTCGAGAGCGTGACGCGGCGGCGCGAGATGTCGAAGCCGAGATCATCGAGCATGATGCGCACTGCGGGCACGACATTACGGAAGTTGGCGAGCGGTTCGCCCATGCCCATCAGCACGACATTGGTCACCGGCCGCAGCCCGCCGGGCTCGAGGCCGAGTTCGCGGTTGGCGAGCCAGACCTGACCGACGATCTCGGCGGTGGTGAGGTTGCGGTTGAAACCCTGCTGCGCCGTCGAGCAGAACGCGCAGTCGAGCGCGCAGCCGACCTGCGAGGACACGCAGAGGGTGCCGCGGTCGGTCTCGGGGATGTAGACCATCTCGAAGGCCTGCGTGCCGTCGGCGCGCAGCAACCACTTGCGCGTACCGTCGGCTGAATCGTGACGCGAGACCACCTCGGGCGCGCTGATCACGGCGTGCTCGGTGAGCTGCGCTCGGAAATCACGCGCGAGATCGGTCATCGAAGCGAAGTCGCCCTCGACGCGTTTGTACATCCACTGCATGAGCTGGCGCGCACGGAACGGCTTGCTGCCGAGCGACGCCACGAACGCCTCGAGCGCGGGCCTTTCAAGCCCGAGCAAGTGGGTACGGGTGTCGTCGGCAGCGGCGTCCATGACGGCAGTGCGTGGCGGTCAGCCGCGCGGGCAGATCTCGATGCTGCGGAAGAAGTACGCGATCTCCTGCGCCGCGGTGTCGGCGGCATCGGAACCGTGCACGGTGTTCGCCTCGATGCTCTGCGCGAGGTCGGCGCGGATGGTGCCAGGCGCGGCCTTCTTCGGGTCGGTGGCGCCCATGATCTCGCGGTTCTTGGCGATGGCGTTGTCGCCCTCGAGCACCTGCAACATCACCGGACCCGAGGTCATGTACTTCACGAGGTCGTTGAAGAACGGACGCTCGCGGTGCACGGCGTAGAAACCCTCTGCCTCGCGCTGCGAGAGATGGGTCATGCGAGCGGCGACCACGCGCAGACCGGCCTGCTCGAAGCGACGGTAGACCTCGCCGATGAGGTTGCGGGCTACGCCGTCGGGCTTGACGATCGAGAAAGTGCGCTCCAGCGCCATGGTGAGATTCCTTTTGTCAGGGTACGGGAAGGAGACGGGCAAACGCCTATTGTACCTGTCCCGGGGCTCGGACGGCAACGAAAGACTCAGCGCAAGTGGCTGGTCAGCAAGGGATTTTCAGACGGTGAAGCTTTCGCCACACCCGCATTCGGCCTTGGTCTGCGGGTTACGGAACTTGAAGGATTCGTTGAGACCCTGCTTCACGAAATCGACTTCTGTGCCATCGATCGTCGCCAGGCTCTGCGGATCGACGAACACGCGCACCCCGTGATCTTCGAAAACGAGGTCATCGGGTCGGGTGGAGTCGGCATAGTCGACCACATAAGCGAAACCCGAGCAGCCGGTCTTACGGACGCCCAACCGCAGGCCTAGCCCCTGTCCGCGGGCGGCGAGGAAGTGGCGGACGCGATCCGCGGCGGCGGGGGTGAGGGAAATAGCCATTCAGCGAGACTCCGTTACAACCGTCAGTTTAGCAAGCGCTTGCCGTAATGCGTCTTCGACCTTCAAGAGCCGGCCAAGTTTCTCGACCGGGATGCCATGACGGGTCGCCCAGTCTGTCGGCGTCTCCGTCCGGGAGCCCGCCGAGGGGGCCGCCGTCGTCGCCGGTTGCCCGACCAGGACGGCCGCCAGGCTCGCGGCCACCGCCCGGGTCTGCGGGCAGCCGAAAATCCGCCACTGGACCGCGGTGAGCCGACCGGCGGCATCGACCTGAAGGAAGCAGCGCACCCGCGTCCCCTCCCGCAACCGCCCCGCTTCGCCCATCACCCAGCCTTCCCCCGCTGGCGCGCCGGGGGCGTCGGCCGCCCGCAGCGCCGCCACCGCGCGCCGGATGGCCGCCGCCGCGAGGTCGGCATCCGCCGCGCGGCTGTAGCGTCCGAACATGATCCGCAGCGTCGATTGGGCCAGTTCGGGCGGCAATCCGAGGGCGCGCAGCACATAGGAGGGTTCGCCCGAGGCCGAGTCGCAGGCCGCCCCGCTCGACACGGCGAGCTCCGGTAGCTCGGCCAGCAAGCTCTCGCCCTCGACCCCCTCGATGCTCAACGACACCAGTCCGGGCAGACCGAGCGCCGCCGCGGCCGCATCGAGCGGCGCATGGTTGCAGCGGATCCCGGACAGCCCGTCGAGCCCGGCCAAAAGCCGCCTCGCCAAGGCGGTGGTGTGCTCGGCATCGAGAGCCGATCGAGCGACGGCGATCGCGGCAGCCCGACCGAAACCGACCGCCTGATGGGTCGCTGGCGTCCCGGGGCGCAAGCCGCGTTCCTGCGGCCCGCCGAACATCAGCGGCTCGAGCCACGGCCGCGCGGCCTCGCCCACCACCAGAGCGCCGATGCCTTTCGGACCGTACATCTTGTGCGCCGAGACCGACATCAGATCGGCGCCGAGCGCGCTCATCGATACCGGTATCTTACCTGCCGACTGCGCGGCATCCGTATGCAGCAGCACGCCCGCGGCCCGGCAGACCGCTGCGATGCCCGCGATATCATTGACGAGACCGGTCTCGTTGTTGGCGTGCATCACTGACACGAGCTGCGTGTCGGGACGCAAGGCCGCCGCCACCGTCTGCGGCGTGATGCGACCTGCGGCATCGGGCTCGAGCCAACCGATCTCGAAGCCGCGCTTGGCGAGGAATCGCGCCGGGTCGATGATGGCCTTGTGCTCGGTGCGGCCGATCAGCAGGTGTCGGCCATGATCGGCGCGCCCGCGCGCGATGCCGAGCACCGCGAGATTGTCGGCCTCAGTGGCGCCCGCGGTGAAGACGACCTCCGCAGGCGCAGCGCCCACCAACTCGGCGACCTCGCCGCGGGCCCGCTCGACCAGCGCCGCAGCCGCGCGGCCGTGGGCGTGGCGGGTGCTCGAGGCGTTGCCCTGGGTCTGCGGCGCGAGCAGGCACTCGACCATCGCCGCCGCCACGGCAGGGTCGAGCGGCGTGGTGGAGGCGTGGTCGAGGAACACCGGCTCCACGACGCTGTCGAGGCGGGTCACGGCGGATCCGGTGGCTGCGCCGGCGACTTCGCCGTGGGCTCCGGTCGCAGCCCTGCGGTGCGGCGTTTTTGTTGTACGGCGGTGAGGATGCCGCGCACGATGTTGGCCTCGTTCTGGTCGGGCTCCGCACGGTTCAGGAACCGGCGGATGCGGTCCATCAGATTGCGACCGCTCGTCGTGCGGTCGCGGAAGCCGATCTCCTCGAGCACCTGCGCGAGATGGGTATAGAGACGCTCCATCTCCGCTCCGGTGGCGAGCGGTACCGCCTCGGGCACCGCGTCCGCGGATCGATGAACTGCCCCTCGGGCCCGGTACACCTCGTAGGTGATGAGTTGTACCGCCATCGCCAGGTTGAGCGATGAGTACTGCGGGTTCGCAGGGATCCGCAGCAGCAGGTGCGCGCTGGCGAGTTCATCGTTGGTGAGACCGGTGCGCTCGTTGCCGAACAGCAGCGCGACGGGCCCGCGCGCCGCCTCCTCGACTGCGCGCACCGCCGCATCACGCACATCGAGCACGCGGATGTTGGGGTCACGCTCACGCGCCGTCGTCGCCACCACCAGGCCGCAATCGGCGATGGCGGCGGCGAGATCCTGCACCACCCGCACATCCGCGAGCACATCGGCGCCGCCAGAGGCCCGGGCGGTCGCCTCGGGATCCGGGAAAGATCTCGGCCTCACCAACACCAATTGCGACAGACCCATGTTCTTCATGGCACGCGCCACGGCGCCGATGTTGCCGGGGTGGGAGGTCTCGACCAGGACCACCCGAATGTCGATAGGCCGTATATCGATAGGCCGTATGTCGATCGGCCGCAGGTCGGCGGAGGCGTTGTCGGCGGGCGGCGCAGTCATGCGTGGTATTCTACCCTCCTTCCCCAGCCGCTCTTTGCCAGCATGCCGCCACTCCTGAACATCGCCGTGCGCGCCGCGCGCCGCGCCGCGGACCTCATCCTCCGCAGCCTCAACCGCCTCGATTCCCTCGAGGTCGCCAGCAAGGGCCGTAACGACTTCGTCAGCGAGGTCGACCGCGCTGCCGAAGCGGACATCATCGCCACCATCCGTCGCTCCTACCCGGACCACGCGTTCCTCGGCGAGGAGAGCGGCGCCATGGGCTCGGGCGAGATCGAGTGGATCATCGACCCGCTCGACGGCACCACCAATTTTTTGCACGGCCTCCCGCACTTCAGCGTCTCCATCGGCTGCCGCGTGCGCGGGCGGATGGAACATGGGGTGATCTACGACCCGATGCGGCAAGAGCTGTTCACGGCCTCGCGTGGCGGCGGCGCCCAACTCGAAGGCCGTCGCCTGCGCGTGGGCAGCCTGCGCAACCTCGAAGGCTCGCTGCTCAGCACCGGTTTCCCGTATCGCGCCAACGTCGCGTACCTCGATTGCTACATGGCGATGCTCAAGGATTTCATGACGCTCGCCGCCGGGGTGCGCCGACCGGGATCGGCGGCGCTCGATCTCGCCTATGTCGCCGCAGGCCGCACCGATGGCTTCTTCGAGATCGGGCTCGGCCCCTGGGACACCGCCGCCGGCTCGCTGATGGTGGAAGAAGCGGGCGGTCTCGTCGGGACCTTTTCAGGTGGCGCCTACGCCCAGGGCGGCAACATCGTCGCCGCCTCCCCCAAAGTCTACGCAGCGATGCTGGACGTCATCAGACCGCACCTGGTGCCCTCGCTCATCGAGGGCTGACGCCCCGTCGCACTTAGGCCGTCGGGCTTAGGCCGATGCGCTGCCGGGTGCGTCTTTGTGCTCGAGGGAATCGACCACCGCAGTCGTGGCCATGTCCGCACCGACATTGACCATGGTGCGCGTCATGTCGAGCAAGCGGTCCGCACCGAGCACGATGCCGATGCCCTCGGGCGGGATGCCGAAGGTGATGAGAAGGCCCGCGATGATGGGCAAGGACCCCCCGGGGATCCCCGCAGCGGCGACCGCACCGAGCACCGCGAGCAGCAGCAGCGTGAGCTGCTGGCCGAGATCGAGTGGGATGCCGAACACCTGCGCCACGAACAGCACCACGCAGCCCTCGTAGAGCGCGGTACCGGCCATGTTCATGGTGGTACCAAGCGGCAGCACGAACCCGGCGGTCGTCGGGCGGATGCCGAGCTCGTCGCGTGCCGAGGCGAGTGCCGCAGGCAGCGTCGCGCTGCTCGAGCTGGTCGAGAATGCCGTGACGAGTACGGGCCGGATGCGCCGCCAAAAATCCAGCGGACGGTAACGCGAGAACAGCTTGAGCCACAGCGACATCGTGCCGAAGAGGTGCAGCACCATCACCGCAAGGCAGCCGACGACGAACAGACCGAGTGCGATGAGGATGTCCCAGCCGACCTTCACGACGACGCTGTAGATCATGGCCGGAACGGCATAAGGCGCAAGCCGCAAGGCGAAGCGCACGATGCCGGTCATGAGCTCGGTGACGAGTTCGAGGCCGGACTGCAGTTGCTCGCGACGACGGCCGCCCAGTTGGATCGCTGCAGCGCCGACCAGGATGGCGAAGAGGATCAGCGGCAACACCTCGCCCAGCGTCGCTCGGTCGTGTCCGGTGATCGCCCCGATCAGATTTCGCGGCATGAACATGTCGACCACGGTCGTGAAGCTCATGTCGGGCTGGGCCGCCTGCTTCTCGATGAGCTTGCCCGAGGCATCGCCGTACTGTTCGATGAGACGGGTCTTGGTGTCGCCGTCGATCACCGCTCCCGGCTGCAGCACGTTCATCATCAACAGGCCCAAGGCGCAGGCGATGGACATGTTGAGGAAGAACAGCGTGAAGGTGCGCACCGACAACGGCCCGAGGCGCGCGAGGTCCCCCAACTGCGAGACACCCGCCGCGAGCGACGCGAAGACCAACGGCATCACCACGAAGAACAGCAGCCGCAGGAACACCTGACCGATGGGGTCGAGGACGGTGACGGCGAACGACCGCGCCGCCTCAAGAACCGCCGGCGAACCGGCGCCCACCAACAGGGTGAGTGCGCCCGCTACCGCCCCGCCGAGCAAGCCGAGGAGGATGCGGTTCGCGAGTTGCGAGTCCACGCCAGCGGCCATCTCAGCGTACCTGGCCGATCACTTCCTGCCCGCGAGCGGGCTCTTGCGGTAGCCGTAGAGGAAGTAGATCAGGAGACCTGCTGCGGTCCACTGCAGGAAGGTGATCTGCGTCTTCATCGGCAACTGGTACAACAGGAATGCGCAACCGATGAACGCCAATGGGCCGACCAACCAGATGAACGGCATGCGGAACGGCCGGTGGCGGCCCGGCTCGCGGACCCGCAGCACCATCACACCGACCGACACGGTGAGGAAGGCGAACAAGGTACCGCTGTTGGAGATGTCGGCGAGCACGCCGACCGGGAAGAAGGCCGCGAAGATCGTCACTGCGATGCCGGTGATGATCGTCACCACATATGGCGTACCGAACTTCGGGTGCACCTTCGAGAGGGTCTCGCCGAACGGCAGCAGCCCGTCACGCGCCATCACGAAGAAGATGCGGGTCTGGCCGAACAGCATCATCAGGATGACCGAGGGCAGCGCGAGGAAGGCCGCGAGGGCGATGAGCTGCGCGAACTTGGCCCAACCGATCATGTCGAGGACGTGGGCGAGCGGCTCGTCGCTGCAGGCGAGCAGGTTGCGGTTGGCCTCCTGGGCGCAGGCGGCGAAGAACGCCTCGCTGCCGGGCGACAAGGCGACCCCTGAGGCATCGGCGACCGGCTGTGCGCCGATGGCGCCCACCGCGCCGGCGGCCACCAAGATGTAGAAGACCGTGCAGACGGCGAGGCTGCCGATGAGACCGATGGGGATATTACGCTGCGGGTCCTTCGTCTCTTCGGCGGCGGTCGCCACGGCGTCGAAGCCGACATAGGCGAAGAAGATGGAGGCTGCTGCGCCCGCGACGCCGATGCCGATCCCGGAAGTATCGAGGAAGCCGTTCGGGGCGAAAGGCTCGAAGTTGGAGCCATCGATGACGGGTATCGCGAGGATGACGAACACGATCAGCGCCACGACCTTGATCGAGACCAGCACCGCGTTGACGGTGGCGCTCTCGCGGGTACCGATGATGAGCAGGCACGTCACCAGCATCGCGATGACCGCTGCGGGGAGGTTGACGAGACCGCCCGCATAGAGGCCCTTGGTGTAGGTATCGGCCAATTCGATGCCGAATACACGCTCGATGTTACCGACGAAGTAGTTGGACCACCCGACCGACACCGCGCTCGCGGCGACCGCGAACTCGAGGATCAAGGCCCAGCCGACCATCCAAGCGATGAGTTCGCCGAGCACCGCGTAGGAGTAGGTGTAGGCGGATCCTGAGACCGGCACCATCGAGGAGAGCTCCGCGTAGCAGAGCGCCGCCACCGCGCACACAAAGCCCGCGATGACGAAGGAGAGCATCATGCCCGGGCCTGCCTTCTGGGCGGCTTCAGCGGTGAGCACGAAGATGCCGGTGCCGATGATGGCGCCGATGCCCATCATGGTGAGTTGGAACGCGCCTAGCGAGCGCTTGAGGCTCTTCTTTTCGGCGGTGGCCAAGATCTCGTCGAGCGGTTTGATACGCCAGTTCATGGTCGATCCCCCCCAGGGAAGTTATGCCCGATTGTAGGGGGGTAGCGTACCCGACCGCTAGGGTGCTCTGACGAGAGGCGGACGACCGGCCTAGGGCAGGTCGTCGATCGCGAGCTTTTTGCGGGTCGGAAACAGGCTCTCGGCGGTCAAGCCGGTGTCGAGCGCCACGGCGCTCGCGACGTAGATTGACGAGTAGGTGCCGACCAGGATGCCGACGATCAGCGCCACCGAGAACCCGTGCAATACCGGCCCGCCGAGCAGCAGCAACACCACCACCACGATGAGGGTGGTCGTGCTGGTCATGATGGTGCGCGAGAGGGTCTGGTTGACGGATTGATCGAGCACCACAGCCGGCTCGAGACGCTTGCTGGCCTCGAAACGCTCGCGGATCCGATCGAACACCACCACGGTGTCGTTGAGCGAGTAGCCGATGACTGCCAACAGCGCGGCGACCACCGACAGGTCGAAGAGGATGCCGGTCACCGCGAAGAAGCCGAGCACGATGATCGGGTCGTGGATGGCGGCGAAGATGGCGCCGAGCGACAGCTGCCACGCATGGAAGCGGATGAACAGGTAGATCGCGATCAGCACCAGCGTGGTGAGCAGGGCGACCACCGCGGCATCGCGCAGTTCGGCGCCGACCTGTGGCCCGACCACCTCGAGCCGGCTGACCTCTACGGCCGGGTCGACCGCCCGCAGCACGGCTTCAACGCGTCCGCGCACGACATCCGTCGACTGACCCTCGGGCGGCGGCAGCCGGACCGCGACATCGCGTGACGAGCCGAAGTTCTGCACTTGGACATCGGCGAACCCGGCTTGCTCGAGCCGCGCGCGCAGCAGTTCGGGGTTGGCGTCGGCGGCAAAACGCGCCTCGACCGTGATGCCGCCGGTGAAATCGACACCGAGGTTCAGGCCGCGTGTGAGCAACGCGGCGATCGAGGCCACGAACAAGAAGATCGACAGGCCGTAGGCGAGCTTGCGGCCTGCCATGAACCCGATTCGACTGTCCGATTTGAAGAATTCCATGGGGGCGGACTCCGGCGGATCAGATCGGCAGGGATTGCGGTCGGCGCGTGCCGCCGTACATGAGTGTCAGCAGCGCGCGGCTGCCGAGCAACGAGGTGAACATCGAGGTGAGGATACCGAGCGACAACACCACCGCGAAGCCACGGATCGCGCCGGTGCCGAAGGCCCACAGCACGATGCCCGCGATCAGGGTGGTGATGTTCGAGTCGGCGATCGCGGAGAACGCCTTCTCGAAGCCCTTCGAGATGGCGGTCTGCGGGCTCACCCCGTTGCGCAGTTCCTCGCGGATGCGCTCGTAGATGAGCACGTTGGCATCGACCGCCATGCCGACGGTGAGCACGATGCCGGCGATGCCGGGCAAAGACAGCGCCGCCTTGAAGAGGGTGAGCAATGCCGCGAGCAACACCACGTTGGCGAGCAGGACGATGTTGGTGACCAGGCCGAAGGTCCGGTAGTAGACCAGCATGAAGACGAACAGGATCCCCATGCCGATCAGGAGCGCGGTGACGCCCTTACGGATGTTCTCCTTGCCGAGGGCGGGGCCGACCACGCGCTCTTCGACCACGAACAGCGGCGCCGCCAGCGCACCGGCGCGCATCAGCAGCGCGAGCTCGCGGGCTTCGTTGGCACCGAGTCCGGTGATCTGGAATTTGTTGGAGAACACGCCTTGGATGGTGGCGACGCTGATGACCTTCTCTTCCTTGATGTCGCGCTGCACCTTGCGTCCGTCGATGTCGATCTCTTCGCGGCGCTGCTCGATGAACACGACGCCCATCGGCTTGCCGAGGTTGGCGCGTGTGGTGCGCAGCATCTCCTCGCCGCCCGCGTTGTCGAGCGTGATGGAGACGCCCGGACCCTGGTCGGTGGCGGCGGTGACGGCATCGATGAGCTGGTCGCCGGTGACGATGATGTCGCGCTTGAGTAGCACCGGCTGACCGTTGTTCTCGTACAGCTTCGAGCCGATCGGCGCGCGGTTGCGCTGCACGGCCTCGGAGACGCTGTTCTGTTGGTCCTGCAGGCGCCACTCGAGGGTCGCGACCTTGCCGAGGATGTCCTTCACCTCGGCGGAGTTCTGTACGCCCGGCAGCTGGACGACGATGCGGTCGATGCCCTGCTTCTGCACCACGGGCTCGGAGACGCCGAGTTCGTTGACGCGGTTGCGCAGCGTGGTGAGGTTCTGCTGGATGGCGTAGTCCTGCCGCTCGCGGACCTGCACGGGTGTGAGCAGCAGTTGCAACGCCGGGCCTTCGGTCGCGAACACCTCAGAATAGGCGAGATCCGGCAGGATCCTGCGCAGCGCATCGCGTGCCGCGTCGATGTCGGCGCCCGCCGGCAGCAACACCCGCAGCCCGTTCGGCTTCGGGGCGCCATCGGCCACCGGCGTCACATCGGTGAAGGCGAGGCCCGCGCCGCCGAGTGCGCGGCGCACATCCTGTTCGTAGACCTCGAGCAACTGCGCGACCGCACCGTCGACATCCACCTGGTAGAGGAGGTGCAGGCCGCCGCGCAGATCGAGGCCGAGCGGCATCGGACGCAGGCCGACCGCACGCAGCCAATCGGGGGCGCGCGAGGCGAACGACAGGGCGGTCGCGTAGTCCTTGCCATAGACCTCATTGACGGCGTCCCGCGCCTTCAGCTGCTGCGCGACCGAATCGAAGTGCAGCATCAATCGGCCTTGGTCCTCGTAGTTGCGCGACACCGCGACGTCGCGGTCGGCGAGCAGCCGGATCACCTCGCGGCCGGCGTCGACCCCGACGGCGGCGCGGTCCTTGCGCACCATCTGCAACGCCGCATCCTCACCGAACACGTTCGGCAGCGCGACCACGGTGGCCAACAGCAGCACCACCGCGACCAGCCAATACTTCCAGCGAGGGAATTCGAGCATGGATCAGCCCTTCAGGGTGCCCTTGGGCACAAGCGAACTGACCTGGAATTTCTGGACCTTGATCTGCACGTCTTTGGCGACTTCGAGCGTGACCACGCCCTCGCCGATCGCGCTGACCTTGCCGAGGATGCCACCCACGGTGACCACCTCGTCGCCGACCGACAGCGCCGAGAGCATGGCCTGGTGTTCCTTGGCCTTCTTCTGCTGCGGACGGATGAGCAGGAAATAGAAGATGACGATGAACAGCACCATCATCAGCAGCGGCGCGAGTTGGCCGCCGGGTGACGCAGCGCCAGCCTGTGCATAGGCTTCGGGGATCAATCCATTCATGGGAGGGGTCCTCGGAGGTCCGGTCGAAAAAAGGCCGCGAATTATGCCACAGGCGGGGCCGACTGCCGTCGGGCGAGGAAATCACGGGCAAAGACCTCCACCCTCCCCCCCTCGATCGCCTCCCGGAGCTGCCGCATGAGCCCGAGGTAGAAGTGGAGGTTGTGGAGGGTATTGAGCCGTGATCCGAGGATCTCGTTACAGCGGTCGAGGTGCCGAAGATAAGCCCTCGAGTAGTTCAGGCAGGTGTAGCAGCCGCATTCCGGGTCGATCGGCCCCTGGTCGCGCTGGTGCGCGGCATTGCGGATGTTGACGACCCCGGTCGAGGTGAAAAGATGCCCGTTTCGGGCATGGCGGGTCGGCATCACGCAGTCGAACATGTCGATTCCGCGCAGCACGGCGGCGACGATGTCCTCGGGACGACCCACCCCCATGAGGTAGCGGGGACGGTCGGTGGGCATGCGGGGCATCAGATGATCGAGGACGGCCAAGCGCTCGGCCTCGGGTTCGCCCACGGCGAGGCCGCCCACGGCGAGCCCCGGCAGGTCGAGGGCCATCAACGCCTCGAGTGAGGCCTCTCGCAGGTCCGGGTACATGCCGCCCTGCACGATGCCGAACAGCGCGCCGGGCGGCGGACCGTCATGGTCGCGGCAATAGTGGTCACGGCAACGCACGGCCCAGCGCATCGAGCGTTGCATGGAGTCGCGCGCGTTCTCGTGGGTCGCCGGCCAAGCGGTGCAGTCATCGAACATCATCGCGATGTCCGAGCCGAGCGCGCGCTGTACATCCATCGCACCCTCAGGGGTGAGGTTCACCTCGCTGCCATCGACCGGAGAACGGAAACGCACCCCCTGCTCACTGATCTTGCGCATCTTGGCGAGGCTGAAGACCTGGAAACCGCCCGAATCGGTGAGGATGGGCCGCCGCCAGTGCATGAAGCGGTGCAGACCGCCGAACTCGGCGACCAAGGCCGCGCCCGGACGCAGCATCAGGTGGAAGGTGTTGCCGAGGATGATCTCGGCGCCCAGCCCCTCGAGTTCCTCCGGGGTCATCGCCTTGACCGTGCCATAGGTGCCGACGGGCATGAAGGCGGGTGTCTCGATGCTGCCGTGGACGGCATGCACACGGCCACGGCGTGCTGCGCCATCCGTGGCGAGCAGTTCGTACCGCAGGTTCACGGACCGGCATCCTGTATGGCGCGCTCGAGGAACATGGCATCACCGTAGCTGAAGAAGCGGTAGCGCTCGGCGACCGCGTGGGCGTACGCCGCGAGCAGGGTCTCACGACCGACGAACGCGCTGACGAGCATCAGCAGCGTCGAGCGCGGCAGGTGGAAGTTGGTGACCAACGCATCGACCACTCGCCATCGATGGCCGGGCTTGATGAAGATCCGGGTGTCGCCTTGCCAAGGCACCAGCGGTTCCGGCGCGGACTCGAGGGCGCGCACCACGGTCGTACCGACCGCCACCACGCGTCGGCCGGCGGCACGCGCGGCGGCGATCGCAGCGCAGGTCTCAGGCGGGATGTCCGCCCATTCGGCGTGCATGATGTGCTCCTCGATGCGTTCGCTGCGCAGCGGTTGGAAAGTGCCGGCGCCGACATGCAGCGTGACGGTCGCCCGAAGGATGCCCGCCGCCTCGAGCCGCTCGAGCAATGCGGTGTCGAAATGCAGGCTCGCCGTCGGTGCCGCGACCGCACCCGGCACCCGCGCCAACACGCTCTGGTACCTCTCGGTATCGGCAGCCTCAGGCGCCCGCGAGATATAGGGCGGCAAGGGCACGCTGCCATGGCGGCCGAAAAACTCCAACGCCGGCGCCGGCAACCGCACGCGGTAGAGGTCCTGCTCGCGCCCTTCGACCACCAGATCGCCACCGTCCGTGACCACCACCTGCCCGGGACGCAACGGCTTGCTCGCCCGCATGTGCAGCAGCGCCCGTGACGGGCCTCGGACCGCCCCTCGCCCGGGCTCGAGGGGTCGCTCGAGCAGCATGTCAACCGCGCCACCGCTCGGCTTACGGCCCGTCAGGCGCGCCGGCACCACCCGAGTGTCGTTGAACACCAGCAGGTCGCCCGGTTGGAGCAGGCCGGGAAGCGCGCTGAAGGACAGGTCCCGCCAAGGGTTGCCCGCCGCACCGACCGCCAGCAGGCGCGAGGCGCTGCGCTCGGCCAGGGGTTCCTGGGCGATGAGTTCGGGCGGTAGTGGATAGTCGAAGTCGGCGGCGAGCACGGGTTGAAGTATACTTTCCGGATTGTCCTCCCGGCGCCGGGATGGCGGAACTGGTAGACGCGCCGGACTCAAAATCCGGTTCTGGCGACAGAGTGTGGGTTCGATTCCCTCTCCCGGCACCACTCAAACACCCCATGAAATACTGCAGCACATGCGGCGCCGGCGTTGAACGGCGCATCCCGGCAGGCGACCAAGTCCTGCGCTTCGTCTGTCTGTCCTGCGAGACCGTGCATTACCAGAATCCTAAATTGGTGGTCGGTTGCGTGCCGGAGGACGACGCGGGTCGCATCCTCATCTGTCGGCGCGCCATCGAGCCCCGGCATGGCTTCTGGACGGTCCCGGCGGGCTTCATGGAGAACGGGGAGACCCTGCAGCAGGCGGCGGCACGCGAGTCGATGGAAGAAGCCTTGGCGGATGTCGAGATCGGCTCGTTGCTGTCGGTGGTCCATGTACTGCACGCTGAACAGGTGCATGTGTTCTTCCGCGGCAGGCTGCGCTCGCCCAAGATCGGCGCAGGCGAAGAAAGCCTCGAGGTGCGCATGGTGGCCGAGCATGAGATCCCCTGGGACGACATCGCCTTCACCAGCACCACCTTCACGCTGCGGCGCTATCTCGAAGACCGCGCCGCCGGGCTCGACCGGCACCACTTCACGGAACTCGACCGTCGCCCCCGGAGTTGACCGGCGTCTTGGCGGCCTGCGGTCGGCTGCCTGAGATCGGCGATCGGCGGTGGGTGGTTGGCGCGGAGGGCGGCGGCGTTATAAAGTCCCCGCCTTCGTCGGCAAGGGACAGGATCATGACTTTCGTCGTCACCGAGAGCTGCATCAAGTGCAAGTACATGGACTGCGTGGAGGTCTGCCCCGTGGACTGTTTCCACGAGGGACCTAATTTCCTGGTGATCGATCCGGATGAGTGCATCGACTGCACCCTCTGTGAGCCGGAATGCCCGGTCGAGGCGATCTACTCCGAGGATGAAGTGCCGGATGGCCAGGAATCCTTCAAGGCGTTGAACGCCGAACTCTCCCGCAAGTGGCCGGTGATCACAGAGAAAGGCGATGCGCCCACCGATGCCAAGGCCTGGGAAGGCAAGCCGGACAAGCTCAAACTGCTCGAGCGCTGACGCCGCGCGGCGCCAGCGGACCGATCAGCGTCCGGTCGGACGGTTCGGCGTCCCCGGCGCAGCAGGCGCACCCGGCTTGAGGGGTGCAGCCGGTTCCAAGCGTTTCAGCAGCATCGCGGGCGGCAGATAACCCGGCAACATATCGCCGTCCGGCATGACGATGGCCGGAGTGCCTTGCACGGCGAATTCGTCGCCGAGCTCATAATCGCGCATCACCGCCGACGCATCGCACTTGGACGCCTTCAACGGCTCGCCGTTCTTGGCCCGCGTCAAAGCGTCGTTGCGGTTGGGTGAACACCAGACCGCAACCGCCTTGTTCCAGGATTCGGTATCCGGACCTGAGCGGGGATAGAAGAGATAACGCACCCGGATGCCGAGCGCGTTGTACTGCGCCATCTCGGAATGCAGCTTGCGGCAGAAGCCGCAGTCGATGTCGGTGAAGACCGTGACGGTGTGGCGCGCGTTGCGGGGTCCGAACACCAGCATGCTCGACTCAGGCACTTTTCCGAGCAGCGAGAGCCTTGCCTCGCGGCGGCGTCGGTCGCTGATGTTCTGCTCGTTGCTGAGGTCGTAGAGATCGCCATCGAGGGCGAACCGGCCATCGGCGGAGAGATAGAGGATGTCTGCGCCACGGGCATACTCGTAAAGACCGGGGATCGGGGTCGCGCGGAAATCTTCGGGCTTGCTGCCCGGCATGCGCCGCGCCAGTTCGCTGCGCGGATCCGGTTTGGTCGCGAGGCGCTTCCCCGGGGACGGCGCAGCGCTCTGCGACGACGCCGGCATGGCCGCCCACGCGGCGAGGCTGAGCGCCGCCGCGACCACGATGGATCGATAGAGAGTCCTCATGGTGCGATTCTAGCAGAGCACACCGGCGGAGCACGCCAGCAGCCCCCGGTCACCCGACCCGATCAGCCGCGCGGATGATGGCGGTCGTGCAGTTCCTTCATGCGTTCGCGGGCGACATGGGTGTAGATCTGCGTGGTGGAGAGGTCGCTGTGGCCGAGCAGCATCTGGACGACCCGCAGGTCGGCGCCGTGGTTCAGCAAGTGGGTCGCGAAGGCATGCCGCAGGGTGTGCGGCGAGAGCGGCTTGTCGATCTTGGCGAGCCGCGCGTAGCGCTTGATGATGTGCCAGAACGACTGCCGCGTCATGCGATCGCCCCGGCGCGTCGGAAACAGGTAATCGGTCGTCTGTCGACCGAGGATCGCGTCGCGTGGTCCGGCCATGAATTCTTTGATACGCTCGATCGCTTCGCCGCCGAGCGGCACGAGACGCTCGCGGTTGCCCTTGCCGGAGATGCGTACCACCCCCTGGTTGAGGTTCACCTGCTGGTGCTTGAGGCTGACGAGCTCGGAGACCCGCAGGCCGGTCGCGTACAGCACTTCCAGCATCGTCCGATCGCGGATCCCGAGCGGGTCGTCGGCACGCGGAGCGCCGATCAAGCGCTCGACCTCGGATTCGGTCAAAGATTTCGGTAAGGACCGCCCGGATCGCGGCATCGAGATGTCGAGGGTCGGATCCAGCGCGATCGCACCATCGCGGAGCTGCTGTCGGAAAAAACAACGGAAAGAAGACAGTTGGCGTGCCGTCGAGCGCGGACGGGCGCCGTGCTCGGCGCGCGCTGCCACGAAATCCAGCAGATCGACGCGGGTCGCCTCCGGCAAGGCGGTGCCGCGCATCTCCAACCAGCGGCCGAGCGCCAGCAGGTCGGCGCGATAGGCTGCTAAGGTGTTGGCCGACAATCCGCGCTCCATCCACACCACATCGAGGAAGCGCTGTACCACCGGGTTCGCTGTTACGGATTCGTTCATAGAATGGGGACAGTATGCCCACCGCGGCGAAGCCAAGCCGTGATGGCGCTCACAATCGCAGGCGCTCGTTGACTTTCCGGTCGCGTCCACCAAGCATAACGCGCCGTCATCATCATCGTCCGTGCGCAGGAGCCGAAAGCCGAGATGGAGGATCCCTCTGTCGATCCCAAGACGGTCGTCCCGGACGCCGCCGAATCCTTCCCCGCAAGGGTGTTGCGCGTGCTCTACGGGTCGGTGGTCTGGTCGGTGTTCCTCGTGGTTGCGATCAGCACCTTGTTGCTGCTCCTCATCCTGCCGGGGGTCGATCGGCGGCGTCATGTCACCGGCGTCGCCGCTCGGCTCATCATGCGGCTCAGCGGCATCCCGCTCACCATCACGGGCGCCGACCGCTTGCCCGCCGGCCAGTGCATGGTGGTCGCCAACCACGCCAGCTACATCGATGCGATCGTGGTGAAAGCGGTGCTGCCGGAGCGTTTCGCGTACGTGGTCAAGCGCGAGATGGCGGATGTACCGCTCGCCGGCCTGTTGCTCGAGCGGATCGGCACGCAGTTCGTGGAGCGTTTCAACCGGCACAAGGGCGGACTCGATGCGCGCCGCGTGCTGCGCAGCGCCTCCAACGGGCAGCCGCTGCTTTTTTTCCCCGAAGGCACCTTCGTGAGCGAGCCCGGGCTCTTGAAGTTCCACCTCGGCGCGTTCTCGAGCGCGGTCGCCGCAGGCTGTCCGGTGGTGCCCTGTGTGATCCGCGGAACCCGGCACATCCTGCCGAGTCCGCGATTCTTTCCGCGCCCCGGTCGGGTCGAGTTCGAGATCCTGGCGCCGATGCTGATCGACCTGGACCTGCCACCCGAACGGGCCGCGGCTGCGCTGCGCGATGCGGCCCGCGCCGCGATCCTCGCCAAGCTCGACGAACCTGACGCGCTCGCCCGCAGCGGCCCCCACGCATCGAACTGACGGGCGGCCGTCCTGCCGCAGCGCGTCGCGACAGGTGCGCCTCGGCGACTCGTTGGCTACACTTCCTCCTTCTCCCCCGGCCCTTCTTTCCCCGGCGAGGTATAGCGGATGTCGATTTCCGTCGTGATCGTGGCTGCGCGCCGCACTCCCATCGGTGCTTTCCAAGGCGTGCTCTCCGGCGCGACCGCGCCGCAACTCGGCGCAGCGGCCATCCGCGGCGCGCTGGAAGCCGCCGGACTTGCGCCGGCTGAGGTCGAGGAAGTGATCATGGGCTGCGTGTTGCCGGCAGGGGTCGGGCAAGCGCCGGCTCGGCAGGCTGCGATCGGGGCGGGCATCCCGGTCGGCACACCCGCCACCACCGTCAACAAGATGTGCGGCTCCGGACTGAAGGCCATCATGATGGCAGCCGATCAGATCCGCACCGGTGATGCCGGGATCGTGGTGGCGGGCGGTCTCGAGTCCATGACCAATGCGCCCTACCTCCTGCTCAAGGCGCGCGGCGGCTATCGGATGGGACATGGCGAGATCCTCGATCACATGTTCTACGACGGACTGCAGAGCCCGTGGGACGGCCAACTGATGGGCTGTTTCGCCGAGAACACCGCCGACCGCTATGCGTTCACACGCGAGGCCCAAGACGCGTTCGCTGCCGAGTCCGTCCGCCGCGCGTTGGCCGCGGTCGAGAACGGCGCGTTCGCCGCGGAGATCACGCCGGTGACGGTCAAGGGACGCAAAGGTGAGACGCGCATCGAGCGCGACGAGACACCCTTCACCTGCGATCTCGCAAAGATCCCGCAACTGAAGCCGGCGTTCCGCAAAGACGGCACCGTCACCGCCGCGAGCTCCTCGTCCATCTCCGACGGCGCTGCAGCGCTGGTCCTGATGAGCGAAGCCGCCGCGACCGCCCGCGGCCTCACGCCGCTCGCCCGCATCGTCGCCTACACCAGCCATGCGCACGAACCGGAGTGGTTCACCACAGCGCCGGTGGCCGCGATCCGCAGCACCCTCGCGCGCGCGGGTTGGACCGCGGACGGCGTCGATCTCTTCGAGGTCAACGAGGCCTTCGCGGCGGTCGCGATGGCCGCGGCGCACGACATCGGGATCCCCGCCGACAAGCTCAACATCAACGGCGGTGCCTGCGCCCTCGGCCACCCGGTCGGCGCGACCGGCGCCCGCATCGTCGCGACGCTCGCCCACTCGCTCCTGCGGCATGGGCTGCGCCGCGGCGTCGCTGCGCTCTGCATCGGCGGCGGCGAGGCCACCGCGATCGCCATCGAGCGGGTTTGAGCCAGCGCGTCCGACCACCCCCAGAAACGAACCCTCAAGACTTCCGGAGAACCCCTGAACATGGATATCACCCAAGCCCGCGCCGTCATCACCGGTGGCGCATCCGGTCTCGGCAACGCAGTGGCCAAGCACATCGCCGCCCGCGGCGGTCAGGTCGCGCTGCTCGACATCCAGGAAGGCCCGGGCCAAGCCGCAGCGGCGGAGATCGGCGCGAAGGCGCGTTTCCTGCGCTGTGATGTCAGCTCCGAGGCCGACGTCAACGCGGCGATGGATGCGGCGGCTGCGGCGATGGGCGGCATCGACCTGCTCGTGAACTGCGCGGGCGTCATCGGTGCGGCCCGCGTGCTCGGCCGCAACGGGCCCATGGCCGGCGAGTTCTTCGCTCGCGTGGTGCAGATCAACCTCGTCGGCACTTTCCTCTGCGACAAGGCCGCCGCTGCGATCATGCAGCGCAACACACCCAATGCCGACGGTGAGCGTGGCGTCATCATCCACACCTCCTCGGTCGCCGCCTTCGAAGGTCAGATCGGCCAAGCCGCCTACTCGGCCACCAAGGCAGGTCTCGCCGGCATGACGCTGCCGCTCGCCCGGGAGTTCGCCTCGTTCGGCGTGCGTGTGATGTCGATCGCACCGGGCATCTTCCACACGCCGATGGTCGGTGGCCTGCCGCCGGAGATCCAGGCCTCGCTCGGCGCGCAGGTCCCCTTCCCCTCGCGCCTCGGACGCCCCGATGAATATGCGCAGATGGTCGAGTCCATCTACTCGATCGCCATGCTGAACGGCGAGACCATCCGCTTGGACGGCGGCATCCGCATGCAGCCGAAGTGAACGACGGAGCCGACTGATGGACATCGAACGCGACACGATGGAGTACGACGTCTTGGTGGTCGGGGGCGGCCCCGGCGGCCTCGCCTGCGCCATCAAGCTCAAAGAAAAGAGACCCGAGCTCAACATCTGCGTGCTCGAGAAAGCGTCGGCCATCGGTGCGCAGGCGCTGTCGGGGGCGGTGCTGGAACCGGCTCCGCTCGACGCCCTGCTGCCCGGTTGGCGCGACGCGCCGCCCGGCATCTGCATCCCTGCCAAGCGCGACGAGTTCTCCCTGCTCACGCGGGCCCGTCGTATCCGCATGCCGGTGCCGCCGCAGCAGCACAACGACGGCAACTTCATCGTCTCGCTGGGGCTCCTGACGCCGCTGCTCGCAGCACGCGCCGAGGCGCTCGGCGTGGATGTCTTCCCGGGTTTCGCGGCCGCGCAGCCGCTCTTCAACGACGACGGCTCGGTCGCCGGCGTACAGATCGGCGATGTGGGCATCGAGCGATCGGGCGAACCCGGTCCCAACTTCGCACCGGGCCCCGAGATACGCGCCCGCATCACGGTGCTGGCCGAGGGCTGTCGCGGCAGCATCAGCAAGCAGCTCATCAAGCGATACGCGCTCGACGCCGACTGCGACCCGCAGACCTACGGCCTCGGGTTCAAAGAATTGTGGCAGCTGCCGCCCGGCCGGGTCGAACCGGGTCTCATCCAGCACAGCATCGGCTGGCCGCTCGACTCCGGCACCTACGGTGGCAGCTTCCTCTACCACCTCGACAACGACCGCGTGTATGTCGGCTATGTGGTCGGACTCGACTACCGCGATCCGCGCCTGAAGCCCTTCGAGGCTTTCCAGCAGTTCAAGCACCATCCGAGCATCAAGCCGTTGTTCGAGGGCGGCGAGATCCTCGCCTCGGGTGCCCGCACCATCGCTGCGGGCGGTTGGCAGTCGCTCCCCAAGATGGAGATGCCGGGCGCGATGCTGGTGGGTGATGCGGCCGGTACGCTCAATGTGGCCAAGATCAAGGGCATCCACCAAGCCATCCGTTGCGGCATGCTCGCTGCGGAGCACCTCGCTGAACACGATTCGCCCGCGGGCTTCGATGCCCGTTGGCGCGCCTCCGAAGGCGGGCAGGAACTGCGCAAGGTGCGCAACATCAAGCCGGGCTTCAAGCGCGGTCTCTGGTTCGCGCTCGCCAACGCCGGTCTCGAGACGCTGCTCGGCGGTCGCACGCCCTGGACGCTGCGCAACAAGGCGGCCTATGCCGAGACGCAACGCCTCGACTCCTTCGATTCGCCTGACCGCGGCTGGAGCGATCGGAGCCTGCCGCCGCGTGACCGCGTCGCCGCCGTGTTCTTCGCCAACAACTCGCACGACGAGAACCAGCCGGTGCACCTGAAGGTGCGCGACACCTCGATCTGCGCGACGAAGTGCGCCACCGAGTACGGCAACCCCTGCCAGAACTTCTGCCCGGCCAATGTCTACGAGATGGTGGACGACGGTGCCGGCGGCAAGCGTCTGCAGATCAATGCCTCGAACTGCGTGCACTGCAAGGCCTGCGACATCAAGGACCCCTACCAGATCATCGACTGGACGACGCCCGAGGGCGGTTCAGGACCGATCTACCAGTCGCTCTGATCCGGTCGCTCGGTAACCGGTCTTCGGCGCGAGGATCATGATGGACGATGCTCCGCTCTGGGTCCCGTCTCCGAAGAGGGTGGCCGATGCGCACCTGACCCGCTTCACCGAGCGCTTGCGCGCGCGGCGCGGGTTGGCGCTCGAGGACTATGCCGCGCTGCACCGTTGGTCGCTGGAGCGACCGGACGCCTTCTGGTTCGAGGTCGCGCACTACGCGGGCGTCGTCGCGGAATGGGCGGATCAGCCTGTGCTGCGGCAGGCTGATCGGATGCCGGGCGCCGAGTGGTTCCCGGGGGCGCGCCTCAACTATGCCGAGAACCTGTTGCGTCACCACGATGACTCGCCGGCGATCATCGCGTGGGACGAACTCACGCCGAGCGCTCCGGCGCGCCGCAGGGTGCTCAGCTGGCGCGTCCTTTGCGCGGAGGTCGGGCGGGTCGCCGCCGGACTGCGGGCAGCGGGTGTCCAACCGGGTGACCGCGTCGCCGGATTCCTGCCGAACATCCCCGAGGCGGTGGTCGCGATGCTCGCCACGGCCAGCATCGGTGCCGTGTGGTCATCCTGCTCCCCCGATTTCGGGATCTCGGGCGTCCTCGACCGTTTCGGACAGATCGCTCCCAAGGTGCTGTTCACAGCCGACGGCTATGCCTATGCCGGCAAACGCATCGACTCGCTGACGCCGATCGCGAGCGTACTCGCCGCACTGCCCTCGGTCAGCACCGTCGTGGTGGTGTCTTTCCTCGCGGGAACCGATGTGGCATCCGATCCGCTCGCCCCTTCACTTCCGGGCGCGATCGGATGGCGCAGGTTCGGCACGCCGGGTGCCCGCCTCGAGTTCGTCCGCCTGCCCTTCGACCATCCGCTCTTCATCCTGTACTCCTCGGGCACCACCGGCCTGCCGAAGTGCATCGTGCACGGCGCGGGCGGTACGCTGCTGCAGCACCTCAAAGAACACCAACTGCACACCGACCTCAAGCGAGGCGACCGCCTCTTCTTCTTCACCACTTGCGGCTGGATGATGTGGAACTGGCTGGTGAGCGGCTTGGCCTCGGGCGCGACCTTGCTGCTGTACGACGGATCACCGCTGCATCCGGGTCCCGACATCCTCTGGCGTCTTGCGGCCGAGGAGCAGGCGACCGCCTTCGGCACCAGCCCTCGCTACCTGACGGCGCTCGCGAAGCAGGGCTACGCCCCCGCAGACGATCCCGCGCTCGGCGGCCTGAGCGCTTTGCGCACCGTGCTCAGCACCGGTGCCCCGCTCGCACCCGAGGGCTTCGATTTCGTCTATGCCTCGGTCAAACGCGAGGTCCATCTCGCCTCGATCTCGGGTGGCACCGACATCATCTCCTGCTTCTGCCTCGGCGACCCCACCGCGCCGGTGTACCGCGGCGAGATCCAATGCGCCGGGTTGGGCATGGCGACCGATGTCGCAGGCCCGGATGGCGGTACGCTGCCGCCCGGCGAACTGGGTGAACTCGTCTGCCGTCGACCCTTCCCGTCGATGCCGCTCGGCTTCTGGGACGATCCCGACAACAAGCGCTACCGCGCCGCCTACTTCGAGCGTTGGCCCGGTGTCTGGCACCACGGCGATTTCGCGTCGCGGAACGCCCGCGGCGCCTTCACGATCCACGGTCGATCGGACGCCGTGCTCAATCCGGGCGGCGTGCGCATCGGCACCGCCGAGATCTATCGTCAGGTCGAGAAAGTCCCTGAGGTCCTCGAATCGGTCTGCATCGGACAAGCCTGGCAGGGAGAAGAACGGGTGGTGCTGTTCGTGCGCTTGCGCGACGGCGCGATCCTCGATGAGGCGCTGCGCAAGCGCATCGGCGATACGATCCGCGACAGCACCTCACCGCGGCATGTGCCGGCACGGATCATCGCCGTGGACGACATCCCGCGCACCTTGAGCGGCAAAACGGTGGAGCTCGCGGTGCGTGAGGTGGTCCATGGCCGTCCCGTCAGCAACACTGCGGCACTCGCCAACCCAGCCTCTCTCGCGCTGTTCCACGACCTGCCGGGATTGCGTACATGAACGCCGGCGCCGCGGCGCGCGGTCTCGAACAGCGTTACGCAGAGGCCGCGGCAGCAGGCGGTTTCAGCGACGATCCCGTGCAACGCGCCGCCCTCGCGCCGCTCGAGCGGCTGCGGGGTGAACTGCTGCGCGCCGAGCGCGTCTCATTCACCGCACGGCTGCTGCGCCGGTTCTCTGGACCGTCGAACCATGGCGCTGCACCACGCGGCGTCTATCTTTGGGGTGGTGTGGGACGGGGTAAGACCTGGCTGATGGATCTGCTGGTCGAGAGCATGCCGAGCGTCCCTCGGCAGCGCGTCCACTTCCATCGTTTCATGCAAGGTGTGCACGCGGGGCTACGCCGCCATCACGACCGATCGGCACCGCTCAGCGCCGTCGCAGCGGATCTCGCGGCCGAGGCGCGGCTCTTGTGCCTCGACGAACTCTTCGTCTCGGACATCGCCGATGCGATGCTGCTCGGCGGTCTGTTCACGGAGCTCGTGGACCGCGGGGTGACGCTCGTGTTCACCTCGAACGTGCCACCCGCCGGCCTCTATCGCGACGGCCTGCAACGCCAACGGTTCCTGCCCGCGATCGATCTGCTGGAGCGGCACTGCGAGATCGTCTGCGTCGATGGCGGCAGCGACTACCGGCTGAGACAGCTCACCCGGGCGCCGATCTGGCTGCAGGGCGGCTCGACCATGGCGGATACGCAGATGATCGATATCTTCGAGGACCTCGCCGATGGAGCGGGGACGATCGGTGGCACGCTCTCGGTGGAGGGCCGCGAGATCCCGGTGCTACGCAGCTGTGACAATGTCGTGTGGTTCGACTTCGCGGCGCTTTGCGAGGGCCCGCGCAGCCAGAACGACTATGTGAGCCTGGCCCGCGAGTTCCAATCGGTGCTGTTGTCCGGCGTGCCGGTGTTCGACGGCCGCGGCAACAGTGACAACGCCGCGCGCCGCTTCATCGCGCTGGTCGATGAGTTCTATGACCGGCGTGTGAACCTCGTGGTGTCGGCGGCGGTCGCGCCGTCACAGCTCTACCGCGGCAGCAAGCTGGCCTTCGAGTTCGAGCGCACCGCGAGCCGGCTGGTGGAGATGCAGAGCGAGGAGTACCTGGCGAGCGGCCACCGCGGCTGACGCCGGGCGGACGGCGATCAGTGGACGATGGGCGACCCGGGCGGCCGGCGGTCGGCCTCCCCCGTCAGCGCCGAGACATCCACGGCGTCGAAGCGCCACGGACGCTGGCAGAACTCGCAGGTGACCGTCACAGCACCTTGCTCGGCGAGGATCGAATCGAGTTCGTCGGCGCCGAGTGCGCGCAACATCCCGGCCACCCGCTCGCGACTGCAGCGGCAGCGGAAACCCACGGCACGGGCGGGATGCAGCCTCAGGTCCTCACCGGCACAGGCGCGGCGCAGCAGATCCTCGATCGGACGGGCGAGCAGTTCGTCGGTCGCAAGTCCTGCGAGCGCCGTGCGGGCGGCGTCGAGCGTGCGCGTCGCTTCGGCTTCGCGCGCGCTGCGCGCCGAGCCGGTGTCAGCGGTGTCGTCACCGGCGACGGATATCCCACCGGACTGCGGCAACCGCTGCACCAGCAATCCCGCCGCGCGGGCATCATCGGCACCGAGCCGCACCGTGGTCGGGAGCTGCTCTGATCGATCGAAGTACTGCTCGAGCGCGGCGGCCAAGGAGTCGCCGCCGAGCGGCACGATGCCTTGGTAACGCGCACCACCTTGCGTCGATTCGACGGTCACGGCGAGCTGCCCCTGGCCCACCAAAGACGGGAAATCCAGCTCCGCGCCTGTGCCGGCGCGCTCACCACCGAAGGACGCTGCGTCGAACCGCACCACCGCCCGCACGCGCAGGTCGTGGGTGCATTGCGCGACCAACAGACGCACTGCACCGTCCCCCTGCAACTGCAAGGTGAGTTCGCCCTCGAACTTCAGGGTCGAGGCGAGGAGCACCGCCGCTGCTGAGGCTTCGCCGAGCAGTCGGCGCACGGACGCCGGGTGATCGGCGTGCTCGCGCAGTTCGAGCCACGCTGGCCCGAGCCGCACGAACTGCCCGCGGACGGACTGATGTTCGACGGTGAAGCGCAAGGCGACATCGAGGGCTGCCTCGGAGCCGCCCTCGGCGCGGTCCGTCTCAGCGGGCGCTCCCGGCGCGCCCTCTGCTGCGTCGTTCATCCGGCGAGCTTCGCCTTGAGGAGCTCATTGAGCTGCGCAGGGTTCGCCTTGCCGCCGGTGGCCTTCATCACTTGACCGACGAAGAACCCGAACAGTTTGTCCTTACCGGAGCGGTAGTCAGCAAGCTGGCCGGGGTTCTTCGCCATCACTTCGTCGATGGCCGCCTCGATGGCGCCCGTGTCGGTGATCTGGCGCAGGCCCTTCTGCTCGATGACCGCGTCCGCCGAGGCGCCGCTCTCCCACATCGCCTCGAAGATCTCTTTGGCGATCTTGCCGGAGATGGTCGCATCGACGATGCGCGAGACCAGACCGGCGAGGTGAGCAGCATCCACCTTCGCCGCGCCCACCTCGAGGTTGTCGCGGTTGAGGAAGGCTGAGAAGTCGCCCATCACCCAGTTCGCGCAGAGTTTGGGATCGCTGCCGACACGCTGCAGGACATCCTCATAGAAGGCCGCGATCTCACGGCTCGCGGTGAGGACACCCGCGTCATAATCGGAGAGGCCGTGATCGCGCACGAACCGGGCCGCCTTGGCGTCCGGCAGTTCGGGCAGCGTGGCGCGCACGGCCTCGATGAAGGCGGGTTCGAGCAGCACCGGCAACAGATCGGGATCGGGGAAGTAACGGTAATCGTTGGCGGCCTCTTTGGAGCGCATCGAGCGCGTCTCGCCTTTGTCAGGGTCGTAGAGCCGCGTCTCCTGCACCACCTTGCCGCCGGATTCGATCAGCTCGATCTGGCGCTCGACCTCGAAGTTGATGGCTTTCTCGACGAAACGGAAGGAGTTGAGGTTCTTGATCTCGGCACGGGTGCCGAACTGCTCTGCGCCCCGCCGCCGCACCGAGACGTTGGCATCGCAACGGAAAGAACCTTCCTGCATGTTGCCGTCGCAGATGCCGAGGTAGCGCACCAAGGTGTGCACCTTCTTCATGTAGGCGATGGCTTCGCGCGCGGAACGCATGTCCGGCTCGCTGACGATCTCGATGAGCGGAGTGCCCGCGCGGTTGAGATCGATGCCGGTGAGGCCCGGCAGACCTTCGTGCAACGACTTGCCGGCGTCCTCCTCGAGGTGGGCACGCGTGATGCCGATGCGCTTTCGCACACCGTCGTCGAGCACGACCTCGAGCACGCCCTCCGCCACGATCGGCAGCTCGTATTGGCTGATCTGGTAGCCCTTGGGCAGATCCGGGTAGAAGTAGTTCTTGCGGGCGAACACCGAGCGCGGCGCGATCCGTGCACCGATGGCGAGACCGAAGCACACCGCCATCCGTACCGCTTCACCGTTCAGCACCGGCAGCACACCCGGATAGCCGAGATCGACGAGGTTCGCTTGGGTGTTGGGAAGGGCGCCGTAGGCGGTGGCGGAGCCCGAGAAGATCTTGGAGCGCGTGGCGAGCTGCGCGTGGATCTCGAGGCCGATGACGGTTTCCCATCCGCTGTCCGTGCCCGCCATATCTGAGCCCGCCATGTTCAGGCCCACACCGACGGCGCGCGAAGGTGCCAATCGGTCTCCTGTTGGTAGCGATGGGCGGCGTTCAACATGCGTCCCTCGGAGAAATGCGGGCCGATCAGCTGCAGGCCGACGGGCAGGCCACCCGCGAAACCACAAGGCAGCGACATCGCCGGCAGACCCGCGAGGTTCGCGCCGATGGTGTAGATGTCGTTGAGGTACATGGTGATCGGGTCGTCGCACTTGGCGCCGATGGCGAACGCGGTCGTGGGCGAGGTCGGCCCGAGCAGCAGGTCGCAGTCCGCGAAAGCCCGGGCGAAATCGGCGCTGATGAGCTGTCGCACGCGCTGGGCCTTGAGGTAATAGGCGTCGAAGTAGCCGGCCGACAGCACATAGGTGCCGGTCATGATCCGGCGCTTGACCTCAGCGCCGAAGCCCTCACCGCGCGAGCGCGAGTAGAGGTCGGCGAGGTTCCGCGGGGCGTCGCAGCGATGACCGAAGCGGACGCCGTCGAAGCGCGCGAGGTTCGAGGAGCACTCGGCGGGTGCGACCACGTAGTAGGTGGGCACGGACAGCGGCAGATTCGGGCAGCTGACCTCACGGACCTTGGCGCCGAGACGCTCGTAGACCGCGATCGCTTCGCGGATCCGCTGCTCGCAGTCGCCGTCGAGGCCCTTGTCGAAGAACTCGCGCACCACGCCGAGGGTGAGACCCTCGAGGGAGTCGCCGAGGGTCGCCATATAGTCGGGCACGGGGGAATCGACGCTGGTCGAATCGCGCGGATCGAAACCCGACATCGGACCGAGCAGCAGCGCGGCGTCCTCGGCGCTGACGGTGATGAGCCCCGCCTGATCGAGGCTCGAAGCGAAGGCGATCATGCCGTAGCGGCTGGCGCGACCGTAGGTCGGCTTGATGCCGGTCACACCGCAGAGCGCGGCGGGCTGACGGATGGAGCCCCCGGTATCGGTGGCCGTGGCCGCCGGCACGAGACGGGCTGCGACGGCCGCCGCTGAGCCGCCGGAGGAGCCGCCGGGCACCAGCGCCGGATCCCAGGGGTTGCGCACCGGCCCGAAGTAGCTCGTCTCGTTCGATGAGCCCATCGCGAACTCGTCCATGTTCAGCTTACCGAGCATCACCGTGCCCGCCGCCTTGAGGCCGGAGACGACCGTGGCGTCGTACGGGGAGACGAAATCCGCAAGCATCTTCGAGCCGCAGGTGGTGCGCACCCCCTCGGTGCAGAAGATGTCTTTGTGGGCGATCGGCACGCCGGTCAGCGGGCCCGCGCGGCCGGCAGCCCGGGCGTCATCGGCGGCCTGCGCGGCGGCCAAGGCGCCCTCGGCTGTGACCGTGACGAAGGCGTTGAGGGCGGGCTGGCCGGCAGCGATGCGATCGAGGCAGGCCCGGGTGAGTTCGACGCTCGAGTATTCCCCGTTGAGCAGCCCGCGGGCGAGCCCGGCTACGGTCGGCGCGGGCAGTGACGGCAAGGCACTCATTCGATCACCTTCGGGACGAGATACAGGCCGGCTTCGGCCGCTGGCGCGTTGCGTTGGTAGAGATCGCGACGGTCGGTTTCGGTGACCTCGTCGGCACGCAGCCGCTGGGCGAGACCGGGCAGCGGGTGCGCCATCGGGCTGATACCCTCGGTCGGCGCCCGCTCGAGCTCGCCCACGAAGGCGAAGATGCGCGACAAGGAATCGACATAGACCGGGATCTCGGCCTCGGTGAGTTCCAGCCGGGCAAGCCGGGCGATGTTCTCGATGTCGGTGCGCGTCAGGCTCATGCGGGGACCCCGGCAAACACGGCCAGCAACCCTGGCGGGGAAAACATGGGAAAACCGGCATCAGCCGGGCCGACAATGATACACCGTCGCCTTGTGGAAGCGCGCGCGGATTGGTAAATTTCACGGCCGTTTCTCTCTCCTTCTTCAGGATCTCGGCACCCCAGATGTTCAAACGCCTGCGCGGCTATTTTTCCAGCGACCTCTCCATCGATTTGGGGACGGCGAATACCCTGATCTATGTCCGCGATCGCGGCATCGTGCTCAACGAGCCCTCTGTCGTCGCCGTGCAAGAGGACTACAGCCGAGGAGGCAAGGTCATCGTCGCCGTGGGCGTCGAAGCCAAGAACATGCTCGGTCGGACGCCTGGGCACATCACCGCGGTGCGACCGATGAAGGACGGCGTGATCGCCGACTTCACCTACACCGAGAAGATGCTTCAATATTTCATCGGCAAGGTGCACGACACCCGTCTGCTGAAGCCGTCGCCACGGGTGCTGGTCTGTGTGCCGGTCGGCTCCACGCAGGTCGAGCGTCGCGCCATCCGCGAATCCGCAGAAGGTGCCGGCGCACGCACCGTCGCCATCGTCAGCGAGCCGATGGCCGCAGCGGTCGGCGCGGGACTGCCCGTCCAGGAGGCGCGCGGTTCGATGGTGCTCGACATCGGTGGCGGCACCTCCGAGGTCGCGGTGATCTCCCTGAACGGCATCGTCTACGCGCAGTCGGCGCGCATCGGCGGCGATCGCTTCGATGAAGCGATCACCAACTATGTCCGCCGCAATTACGGCATCCTGATCGGTGAGACCACGGCCGAGCGCATCAAGATCGAGATCGGCTCGGCCTACCCCGGGCAGACCGTGCGCGAGATCACGGTGAAGGGCCGCAACCTCTCCGAAGGCGTGCCGCGCGCATTCACGCTCAACAGCAACGAGATCCTCGAAGCGCTGCAGGATCCGTTGCAGGGCATCGTCAGCGCTGTCAAACAAGCCCTCGAGCAGACTCCGCCCGAACTCGGTTCCGACGTCGCAGATCGCGGCATCGTCATCACCGGCGGCGGCGCGTTGCTGCGCGACATCGACAAGCTCATCACCGAGGAGACCGGCGTGCCCGCGGTGATCGCCGAAGATCCGCTGACCTGCGTGGCGCGCGGTGGCGGTCGTATCCTCGAACTGATGGACGAACTCGGGCCCGGCAACTTCGGGCTTGAGTAGCCTCGCCGCCAGCCGCGATCGGCCGCAGCGCGGCGTACCCCTCGGGCTGCGCTTCTTCGGCTATGCAGCGCTCGCCTTGGCGTTGATGTGGCTCGACCAACGAGGTGGCGTCCTCGATCGCGTGCGCTACGGCCTGCAGGCCATCGTCTATCCCCTGCAGATCGCGCTCAACTCCCCCGCCGCCGCCCTGAACTGGACACGCGACATCTTCGCGCAACGCGCCACGCTACAAGCGGAGAACCGTGCGTTGCGTGATGCGCTGCGGGCCAGCGAGATCCGGGGCATACGCAACGCGGCGCTCGAGCGGGAGAACGCGGAACTCCTCGGGCTGCGCGAGTCCGTGCGGGGCAAAGCATCACGATGGCTGCCGGCGCGCGTGATCGATCAAAAACTCGACGCCCAACGCCATCGGCTGACCGTCGATCGCGGCGGGCGCAACGGCGTGACGACCGGACAGATCGCGGTCGCGACAGGCGGTATCCTCGGGCAGAGCCTGCGCGTCGGCCCCTCGAGCACCGAGATCATCCTGCTCTCCGATCCGAGCAGTGGCGTGCCCGTGCAGATCGTGCGCACCGGGGTGCGTACCCTCGCCCTCGGCTCGGGCAAGCCGGGCGAGCTGTCGCTGCCCTATCTGCCGCTGCAGACGGACATCATCGACGGTGACCTGTTGGTCAGTTCAGGTCTCGGTGGCGTGTTCCCTGCCGACTACCCGGTCGCCGAGGTGACCGAGGTCCGGCGCGACAGCGGTTCGCCGCTCGCCGTGGTGCGCGCGAGCACGCTCGCGGCGCTCGACCGGGATCGCGTGGTGGGGTTCTTGTGGCTCGACCCGGTGCCGCCGGCCGCCGAGATGCCGCCATGACCGACTCACGCAGCTCGGTCGTGCTGTCGACGCTCGCGGCTTTCGTGCTGCAGGCGGTCCCACTGCCCTCGGCTCTCGAGATGCTGCGGCCGCCGTTCGCAGTGCTTTTGGTCATATTTTGGTCGCTGACGGCACCGCGTATCGGCGGGATCGCACTCGGCTTCTTCACCGGGCTCGCCATCGACGTCTACCAAGGCGTGGTGCTCGGACAGCATGCGCTCGCCACCGCGTTGGTGGCCTACATCGCCATACGCCAGCACCTGCTGGTCCGCACCAAGCCGCTCCTCGAGCAGTCCTTCTTCGTTTTGGCGCTGCTGTCGGCGTGGGTCGCGACCTGCTGGCTCATCGAAGCGTTCACCGGAAGTGCGACCGGCGACGCCACACGCTGGGTGACAGCGCTGACCGGTGCGGTCATCTGGCCTTTGTTGATGATCTGGGGCACATCCCGTACCGCCGGGACCCGTTGAGCGATGGCGGCACGGGGACGCATCAAGGACCTATGGCGCGAACAGCGCTTGTTCGAGCAACGCGCCATCACCGCGACCGTCTTGATCGGATTGCTTGCAGCGGTGTTAGTGTCGCGGCTGCACTGGCTACAGGTCCAGCGCTACGACCACTTCACCGACCTCGCGCAAGGCAACCGCGTGCGCGTCGAACCGCTGCCTGCGCCGCGCGGCATGATCTACGACCGCTCCGGGGCGGTGCTCGCCGAGAACCGCCCCGCCTACCAACTTGAGCTCGTCCGGGAACAGGTCAAGGACGTCGAGGCCACGCTGGCGGAGCTCGTCGACATCGGCGTACTGGACCCCGACGACCTCGACTTCGTGCGTCGCGCCATCCGTTCGCGCCGGCCGTTCGACAGCGTACCGATCAGGTTGCGGCTCAGCGAAGAGGATATGGCGCGCTTCGCGCTGCACCGCCATCGCTTCCCGGGCGTCGACATCCGTACGCGATTGGCGCGGCACTACCCGCAAGGCGAAACGGCGGTGCACGCGGTGGGCTATGTCGGCGCCCTCTCGGAATCCGATCTCGAGCGGGTCGATCGTGAGGAATACGCCGGCATCTCCACCATCGGCAAGATCGGGGTCGAGGGGACGTTCGAAGATGCGCTGCGCGGACGCAAAGGATCGCGGCAGATCATGGTCAACGCGCAGGGACGCCCGGTAGACCGCGAGGCGGTGCTGGACGAGCCGCTACGCACGGTCGCGGCGAAGCACGGGGCCGATCTCTACCTGACGCTCGACCTCGAAGTGCAGCGGGTCGCCGAACAAGCGGTACAGGGACAGCGTGCTGCCATCATCGCGCTCGACCCGCGCAACGGCGAGGTGATCGCGCTCGTGAGCCGTCCCGGGTTCGATCCCAACAGCTTCGCGCGCGGCCTGACCCGTGCCGAGTTCGCGGCGCTCAACGACGATCTGGACCGTCCGTTGTTCAATCGCGCGCTGCGCGGCACCTATCCACCGGGCTCGACGATCAAGCCTGTGGTCGCACTCGCGGGTCTCGAGCACGGTCTCGTGACACCGACCACGACCCGTGCCTGCCCGGGTTGGTACTCGCTGCCGGGCAGCAGCCATCGTTTCCGCGACTGGAAGCGCAGCGGCCACGGCAGCGTCGCGCTGATCGAAGCGGTGGCGCAATCCTGTGATATCTACTTCTACGCGCTCGCCACCCAACTCGGGGTCGAACGCCTGCAGGAATTCCTCGGGCGTTTCGGCCTTGGCGGACCGACCGGCCTCGATGTCGGCGGCGAAAAATCCGGCCTCCTGCCGTCACCAGCATGGAAGCGCAGCGCCTTCAAGCGCGCCGAGCAACAGGTCTGGTTCCCCGGCGAGACGGTGATCTTCGGCATCGGCCAGGGCTACATGACCAGCACCCCCATGCAACTCGCCCAGATGACCGCCGTGCTCGCGATGCGCGGCGCGAGCCACCGGCCGCGGCTGGTACGGGCTCTGCGCGACCCGGTCACCCGCGTCGAGACACCGGTGCCGCCCGCCCAGCTGCCCACAGTCCAGTTACGCGATCAGGCCGATTGGGATGTCGCGGTGCAGAGCATGGTGGCCGTCATGCAGGGCGGTACCGCAAGCCGGGCTGCTACGGGCGCGGAGTACTCGATCGCCGGCAAGACCGGCACGGCGCAGGTGTTCAGCATCGCCCAGAACGCGCGCTACGACGAATCGACCATCTCGGAACGGCTGCGCGACCACGCGTGGTTCATCGCCTTCGCACCGGTGGAGGCCCCCCGGATCGCGGTCGTCGTGCTGGTCGAGAACGGCCGCAGCGGTAGCGGCACGGCGGCGCCGATCGCCCGCTCGGTGATGGATGCCTACCTGCTGCGTAAGTTTCCCCCAGCCCCGGGCGAGGATGTGGACACCGCCATCGCAGACACGGGGGACGGGGAGTGACGAGGATGCGTGAAGATGTGGAGAGCACGGCCCGCCGTACGCTCACGCGCAGCACGCGCATCCTCGGCGCGCTGCAGCTCGACGGCCCCCTCGTGCTCGGCCTCGCCCTGATCGCCGTGTATGGTCAGTTCGTCCTCTACAGCGCCTCGGGCGGCGACTGGAACACGGTCGTACGCGGATCGATCCGGCTCTGCATCGGTGCACTGGCGATGTTGGTCTGCGCGCAGATCAAGCCCGGCCAGCTGCGCCGTCTGTCGCCCTGGCTGTATCTGGTCGGGCTCGTGCTGCTCATCATCGTCGATGCCATAGGCTATGTCGGCAAAGGCGCGCAACGATGGCTGGATCTCGGGCTGTTCCGCTTCCAGCCCTCCGAGATCATGAAGCTCGCGGTGCCGATGGCCTGCGCCTGGTACCTGCGTGAACGCGCGCTGCCTCCGGACGGCAAGACCTTGCTCATTCTGGCCGTGATCATCTTGGTACCGACCTTGCTGACGATCGTACAACCGGATCTCGGTACCGGCCTGTTGATCCTCATGTCGGGCGGACTCGTCGTGCTGTTCGCCGGTCTGCAAGCGTGGATCATCGCGCTGCTCGGCGGCGCCAGCGTCGCAGCAGCTTGGGGCGGCTGGTACCTGTTGCACGACTACCAACGACAACGCGTGCTCACCTTCCTCGATCCGCAGTCCGATCCGCTCGGCGCGGGTTACCACATCATCCAGTCCACGATCGCGATCGGTTCGGGCGGCGTCACCGGTAAGGGCTATCTGCAGGGTACGCAAGGACAACTGGAGTTCCTGCCGGAACGCTCCACCGATTTCGTGTTCGCCGTGATCGGCGAGGAACTCGGGCTGCTCGGTGCATTGTTGCTGCTTGCGCTCTACCTTGCCGTGGTGGCGCGGGCGCTCTATCTCGCCTCGCAGATGCGTGACACCTTCGCGCGACTGCTGTCCGGCTGCCTCGCGACCATCTTCTTCGTCTATGTATTCATCAACGCGGGCATGGTGAGCGGACTCCTGCCCGTGGTCGGTGTGCCGCTGCCGCTCGTCAGCTACGGCGGGACTTCCATGGTGACCCTGTTGGCAGGGTTCGGTATGCTCATGGCACTGCACGCCAACCGGAAACTTGCCGCCTGATGATGAACCGCATGAAAGACCTGATCACCGTCCTGCCGTTGCTGCTGCTCAGCGTGTGCAGCGCATCGAGCAGCATCGCGCAGACTCCCCCGGCTGCAACTCCCCCGCCTGCGACTGCCCCGGCTGCGGTCGCACCCGAGCCGCCGACGCCCTTCGATCTCGGCCGCACCGACATCGCCGGCTGGATCGACGACGTCGCCACACGCCACTCGATACCCGCCAAGGATCTGCGCGATCTGCTCGCGACCGGCCGGCGACAGCCGGCGATCCTCGCCGCCATCAGCCGCCCAGCCGAGAGCGTGATGACCTGGTGGCAATATCGCGAGAAGCTCGTCTCCGAACAGCGCATCGCCGAAGGCACGGAGTTCTGGAAGACCCATCGCCAGAGGCTCGACGCCATCAGCGCGCGCACCGGTGTCGATGCGGCTTATCTGGTCGCGATCATCGGCGTCGAGTCCTCCTATGGACGCCGTGCCGGCACTTGGCGCGTGCTCGATGCGCTGATGACCCTCGGCTTCGACTACCCGCGACGCAGCAAATTCTTCCTCTCAGAGCTCGAGCAGTTCGTGCTGCTGGTGCGCGAGGAGCGTCTCGATCCCAAGACCGCGCTCGGCTCCTACGCAGGTGCGATGGGTTCGCCCCAGTTCATGCCATCGAGCTATCGCCGCTTGGCGGTCGACGGCTCGGGCGATGGTCGGCGGGACCTGTTCACGGACTGGGATGATGTACTCTCCAGCGTCGCCAACTATTTCGTCGCGAGCGGCTGGCAACGCGGTGCGCGGGTGCTCACAGAAGCCACCGCCCCGGAGGCGGTCTTCGCGGCCCTCGACCGCCGCAACCTCGACCTCAAAGACACCGCTGCGAGCCTGCGGGCACGCGGTGTCCGCTTCGATCCGGCCGTCACCGCCGACACGCCGCTGATCCTCATCCCGGCGGAGCAGCGCGATGGACCGGGTGTGCGGGTGGGGTTCGCGAATTTCCGCGTCATCACCCGCTACAACCGCAGCATCCTCTACGCGATGGCCGTGCATGACCTCGCCGATGCGCTGAAAGCACGGACGGGCGCCGCCGCACCCTGATGCACAGCGAGCGCAGGGCATGTCGGGGCTGGCTCTGGGCGCTGCCGGTGTTCACGGTGCTCCCGGGATGCAGCCTGCTGCAACGCACACCCGATCCCCCGGCTGCCGATACGGCGGTGCCCGCGCCGCCGCGCGACCTCGACGCGATCCCGGACGCGGTACCGCGCGACGAGCCCCGCAGCCGTTACGGCAACCCCGAGACCTATGAGGTCTTCGGCAAACGCTACAAGCTCATGAAGTCCGGTAAGGGCCATGTGGAGCGAGGTCTGGCCTCATGGTACGGCCCAGGCTTCCATTCCGAACGCACCTCGAGCGGCGAACCGTACGACATGTATGCGATGACCGCCGCGCACAAGACCTTGCCGATACCGGCCTATGTGCGGGTCACCAACCTCGAGAACGGCCGATCGGTCGTGGTACGCGTGAACGATCGAGGTCCGTTCGTGGACGAGCGGATCATCGATCTCTCCTACACCGCCGCCGCGAAGCTCGACATGCTGCGAGCAGGCACGGCGAGGGTCGAGATACGCGTGCTCGACGCTCGATCGAGCGCCCCGCCCAGCGCACCACTCATCCCACCACCTATCGCCCTAACGCCACCCCCACAGCTCGCCACTGGCACGATCACTGGCAGCCGGTACTTGCAGGTCGGCTCCTTTGCATCGAGTGCCAATGCCTCGGCCTTGGTGGCGAGGCTCACCGCCGCGGGCATCTCTGGCGCGAGCGTCCGCGAAGCACGGGTCGGAGATCGGTTGCTCTATCGTGTCCGTGTCGGACCCGTGGTCGACGCCGGGCAGGCGATGCGGCTCACGACGCAGCTGCGCGATGCCGGGATCCCGGACGCCCGCCTCGCACCGGAGTGAGCTGATCGTCCCGCAGCCGCTACAATACGCGGCCCTGATCCCACCCCACCGGAGAACCGCTTGACGATTTCATTGAATCCAGCCCCGTCCACGGCCCGCCACATCCTGGCGGTGCTGTCGAGCATACTGTTGCTGCTCGATACGCCGACGGCCCACAGCGCTGCGACGGCCTTGCCCGCGCTGCCTGGCCCGGTACCGGCGCGGCAGTTCATCCTCATCGACCAGGCCAATGGCCGGACGCTCGCCGCGCAGGACGCCGCCCGACGCGCCGAACCGGCCAGCATCACCAAATTGATGACCGCGATGGTGGTGTTCCGACAGATCGCAGCCGGCCGTCTGCGCCTCGATGAGACGGTGACGATCAGCGAGCGTGCGTGGCGCGCAGAGGGCTCGCGCACCTTCGTCGAGGTCGGCAAGCAGGTGCCGGTCGAGGTGCTGCTCAAGGGCATGATCGTGCAATCGGGTAACGATGCCGCGATCGCCCTCGCGGAGAAGGTCGCGGGCTCGGAGGCCGCTTTTGCGACGCTGATGAATGCCGAGGCCAAGCGGCTCGGCATGAAGGACTCGAACTTCACCAATGCCACCGGCTTGCCGGATCCAGCCCTGTATTCGAGCGCACGGGACATCGCCCTGCTCTCGCGGGCACTGATACGCGAGTTCCCGGACCACTATCGCTGGTACTCGCTGCGCGAATACGAGTGGGGCGGCATCCGTCAACCGAACCGCAACGGTCTGCTGACGCGCGATGCGGGGGTGGACGGTCTCAAGACCGGTCACACCTCGAGCGCCGCCTACTGCCTGGCAAGCTCTGCCGAACGCAGCGGCACGCGGATGATCGCGGTGGTGCTCGGTGCCGTCTCCCCCAGAGTGCGTGAAGAGGCGAGCCTGACGCTGCTGGAGCACGGATTCCGGCACTTCCAGACCGTGCGCCTGCGCCGAGCCGACGAGGTCATCCTGCGGCCCCGCCTCTACAAAGGCGCCAGCGACCAGTTGGCGGTGGTGCCGGCCACCGAGGTGGCGGTCACCACGCAGCGCGGCCGAGCCGGCGCACTGCGCACCGTGCCGGTGCTCGAACCGCGGTTGATCGCACCGATCGCTGCACGGCAGCGTGTCGGCGAACTGCAGGTCCAAGAGGACGGGAAGGTCATCGCGCGGATCCCGTTGGTCGCGCAGTCGGCGGTGGCCGAGGGTGGCCTTTGGCCGAAGCTGCGCGATACTGTCTTGCTGTGGTGGCAGTGATGCCGCGTTCCAGATCTCTCATGGGAGAGCCTCATGGCTGAGCCGATGCCCATCTGCCACCTCAACGGGGAGTGGCTGCCGCTGCGCGAAGCGCGGATCTCACCGCTCGACCGCAGTTTCCTGTTCGGCGACGGCGTGTACGAAGTCGTGCCGGTGTTCGCGGGGCGTCCGTTCCGCTTCAACGAACATTTCGCCCGCTTGACGCGCAGCGCCGACGCCATCCGGCTGCGCGACCCGCACAGCCGCGACGGTTGGCGGGCGCTGGTGCGTGAACTCATGGTCCGCAATGGTGGCGGTGATCTCTACGCCTATGTGCAGGTCTCACGCGGCGCGGAGTTCGGCCGCAACCACGCGCCGTTGCCGGTCGTCCCACCCACCGTGTTCGCTTTCTGCGCGCCGCTGCCGCAGCTGTCGCCCGAAGCGCGTGCCGACGGCCTCGCCTGCATCACCGCCGAGGACACCCGCTGGGCGCGCTGCGACATCAAGTCCACCGCCCTCCTCGCCAATGTGCTGCTGCGACAACTGTCGGTCGATGCGGGCGCCCACGAGACCATCCTGCTGCGCGAGGGTGCGCTGATGGAGGCCAGCACCTCGACCGTACACATCATCAGCGGCGGTCGCTTGGTCACACCGCCCGAGTCGCAGCGTATCCTCCCGGGGACCACCCGCAGTGTGGTGGAAGAACTGGCCGACCACATCGGTCTGGCGCGCGAGACCCGCGAGGTGTCCGAAGCCGAGCTGCGCGGGGCGGATGAGATCTGGTTGGCGTCGGCGACACGACGGGCCTCGCCCGTCACGCGTCTCGATGGCGCGCCGGTCGGCACCGGTCGCCCGGGCCCTGCATGGCACCGCATCGACGCCGCATTCTCTGAGTTGATCGTCGATCTTGCAGAACAGCCGTGGTGAACGATTCGATCGACGAGGCCCTAAGCCCGCTGCAGTTCCCGACCGACTACCCCATCAAGGTGGTCGGACGATCCGAGCGTAGCCTGCGGATGCGCATCGACGGCGTGTTCGAAGCGCATGTGTCGGACCTCGATCCTGCTCGCATCAGCGAACGCGCCAGCGGTGCCGGCAACTTCACCGCGATCACCTACACCATCGTCGCCCAGAGCCGGACCCAGGTCACCGCACTGGTGGCCGAGCTCGCCGCCACCGAAGGCGTCTTGATGGTGATCTGACCGGCCGATCAGCGGCCGATCAGCGAGAGGAATTCGCGGCGCGTGTCGGCATTGGTCTTGATGCTGCCCCGCAAGGCGGAGGTGACCGTCGCGGTGCCGGTGTGACGGACACCACGAGATTCCATGCACATGTGGCGACATTCGATCACCACCGCCACCCCCAGCGCCTTGAGATTTTGGTCGAGCGCGTCGGCGATCTGGTTGGTGAGCCGTTCCTGGACCTGCAGCCGTCGGCCGAAGATCTCGACCAACCGCGATATCTTCGAGAGCCCGAGGATGCGCTTGTCGGGCACATAACCGACATGGGCCTTGCCGAAGAACGGCGCGAGGTGATGCTCGCACAAAGAATAGACGGGGATATCGCGGACGATCACCATCTCATCGACGCTCTGCGCGCCGTCCTCGAAGGATTTGAGGATATCCTCCGGGTTCATGCGGTAGCCGCGGGTGTATTCCTCCCAAGCCTTGAGGAATCGTGCCGGGGTCTCGAGCAGACCTTCGCGATCGGGGTCCTCGCCGATGTAGCCGAGCAACCGGCGGACGGCGGCCAGATCTTCGGGTGTATGGGTCGGTCTATCCATGGCAACGGCTCTCCAAAGATCGGTGCAGTTCCGGGACAAGCACGCCTGCCACAGCTGCGATTCCACGCGGTCCGCCAAGCGCCGCCAACTGGGTCATCGCCAGCCCTTCGAAGCCGCAGGGGTTGATCCTGCTGAACGGGCCGAGATCCATGTCGACATTGATGGCTGCCCCATGATAACTCGCCCCGCGGCGGACCCGTATACCGACGCTCGCCAGTTTGGCGCCCTCCACATACACCCCCGGGGCACCCGGCCGAGTGGCCGCCACGATGCCGAAAGCGGCGGCGGTGGCGATCACCGCCTGTTCCAGGGCGGTGACCAGATCGCGCACGCCAAGGCCTGCACGGCGCAGGTCGATGAGCGGATAGACCACGAGCTGCCCAGGGCCGTGGTAGGTGACCTGCCCGCCGCGATCGACCTGCACCACCGGGATGTCACCCGGCGCGAGCAGGTGGGCGGGATCCGCGTTCATGCCGAGCGTGAAGACCGGTTCGTGCTCGAGCACCCAGAGTTCGTCCGGGGTGTCGGCTCCGCGCTGATCGGTGAAGGCCTGCATCGCACGCCAGGTGTCGAGGTACTGGGCGCGGCCGAGTTCACGGACGCGTAGGGGCAGATCCCGCATTCACCACACCGGCGTTATTACCCGCAAGCGCCTGCTCAGCGCGATAGCTCGATCGCACCAACGGCCCCGAGACGCATTCGCGGAAGCCTCGCGCCAGCGCCCACTCCCGGTAGCGATCGAACTCCTCCGGCGCCACGAAACGCGCCACCGGCAGGTGGTTCACGGTCGGCTGCAGATACTGGCCGAGCGTCAGCAGGTCGACCTCGTGTGCCCGTAGGTCGTCCATCGACTCGCGCAGTTCGTCATCGGTCTCGCCAAGGCCGAGCATGATGCTCGACTTGGTGAGCACCTCCGGGCGGCGCCGCTTGGCATGGGCCAGCACCCGCAGCGTCTGCTCGTAACCGGCGCGCGGATCGCGCACCGGATGGGTCAGGCGCCGGACGGTCTCGACGTTCTGTGCGAACACTTCGAGACCCGAATCGACCACGGTATCGATATCAGCCGCCACCCCTTGGAAATCGGGCACCAAAGCCTCGACGGCGGTCTCTGGCATCAGCGTCTTGATCTCCCGCACCGTGGCCGCGAAATGCGCAGCACCTCCATCGGGCAGATCGTCGCGGTTGACCGAGGTGAGCACCACATAACGGAGGCCCATGAGCTGTACGGTACGCGCCGCATTGCGCGGCTCTTCAGGATCGAGCCAGCCGCGCGGGTTGCCGGTGTCGACGGCGCAGAAGCGACAGGCCCGCGTGCAGACCTCGCCCATCAGCATCAGGGTCGCGGTACCGGCGTTCCAACATTCGCCGATGTTCGGGCATTTCGCCTCTTCGCAGACCGTGGCGAGGCGGTGCTCGCGCACCGTCTGGCGCACGATCTCGTAGCGGGCGCCCCCGGCGAACGGCGCCTTGAGCCAACGCGGCTTGCCCCCCGGCACCCGGACCGGTGCAGCGGCGGTCGCCTTGATGCCGTCTCGGATCGCGTTGAAGCCCTGTGGGGTGCGATATTTCAGGCCACTCGCAGGGCGCGGGGCCGGGTCGCGGGAGTCTTCGTCCATGGGGGGTAGTGTACGCGCCGCTGGCGCGCCTCGTCGCTCGTCCGCTGTCAGCCGTCAGCCGACGGCACCGCCTCCGAGGCGTTCGTCGAGTTCCCGCAGCCGCTCTGGGGTCCCGACATCACACCAAAGCCCTTGATACAGCCGTCCCCGCAGCCGACCCGCCGCCCCCGCCCGGCGCAGGAGCGGCAACAGCGGGAACCGGCCATCGGTGGAACCCTCGAAGAACTCGGGCCGATACACGCCGATCCCGGAGTAGGTGTGACGCGGTGCATCACCCGGTGTGGTGAGCACATCGAAGCCGCCTTCGGCCCGCGCCACGAGACCGAAATCGCCTTGCGGATGATGTGGCGGATTCGGCACGAGGACGAGGCTCGCGAGAGCACCGGAGTCGAGCGGTGGCAACTGGGCAAAGTCGTGGTCGGTCCAGATGTCGCCGTTGACCACGAGGAACGGTGCCGCACCGAGCAGAGGCAGAGCGCGGAATATGCCACCACCGGTCTCGAGCGCCGATTCACCCTCGTCGCTGTAGCGGATGCGCACACTGTGATCCGCGCCATCGCCCAAGGCCTCGCGGATCCGCTCGCCCTGCCACGCAAGGTTGATGACCACATCGACGATACCGGCGCGCGCCAAGGCGACGAGATGCCACTCGAGCAAAGACCGACCGCCCACCTCGAGCAACGGCTTCGGACGATCGTCGGTGAGCGGACGCATACGCTCACCACGCCCTGCCGCGAGGATCATCGCCTTCACGGCGCCGACCGAACGGTGGCCGCGAGCCGCGCCCGATCGTTGGCTGCCGCGAGCCGAGGCAAAGCCAGTCGTCGCAACCACGCGCCGAGGTCCGACAGTTCGGGATGGCGCGCACAGGCATCGAGCGTGTATCCGAGCGTCAGCGGCAGGTCATCGAGGTAGCCGAGCTTGCCGTCGCGCCAGCAGAGCCGCGCGAAGATACCGAGCACCTTGATGTGGCGTTGGACGCCGATGAAATCGAACCACCGCAGGAACTCGCGATCGCTCGAACCGGTGAGGGTGGCACCCCCGCCGGCACGCAGCGCAGCACGATGTCCGCGCAGCCACGCTTCGACCTGCGCGCGTGGCCACCGGACATAGCAATCCTTGAGCAACGAGACGAGGTCGTAGCACACGGGACCGGCGAGCGCGTCCTGGAAATCGATGATGCCGGGGCCTGCCGCCGGCAGCACCATGAGGTTGCGCGAATGGTAATCCCGGTGCACGAACGCCACAGGCTGCGCGAGCGCCTCTTCTCTCAGCACCTTGAATGAGGCTGCCAGCACGCCGCGATCCTCTTCGGTGAGCACGAGGTCGAGGTGCTGCACCGCGAACCACTCGGGCATGAGCTCGAGCTCACGCTGCAACACCGCATCGTCGTACGGCGAGAGCTGGGCGGCCGCGTCACCGCCGCGCAGCTGCAAGGTGCACAGCGCACCGAGGGCTTCCCCATAGAGCGCATCGGCGCGGGAACGATCCTGCAGCGCCGCAAGATACTGTTCGGTGCCGAGGTCCTCCAACAGCATGAGACCGCGCGCGCGATCGACCGCGTGTACTGTCGGGACATGCAAGCCGATCCCGGCGAGCAGACCCGTGACGTGCAAGTAAGGGCTGATGTCCTCGCGCTCGGGCGGGGCATCCATCACGATGAAGCTGCGCCCGTCGGCGAGATGGGCGCGGAAATAGCGGCGGAAGCTCGCGTCTGCCGAGGCCACGGAGATCCGCTCGAGGCGATGCCCGAGTTCCTCGCCCACCCAGCGGGTGAGGGTCGCCAAGCGCGGATCGGAAGAGGTCATGAAATCCGCAGGGTGCGGGAGGGGCTGACATTATAATGGTTACACCCATGTCGCCGCCGCCCCGCCACGCGACCCTTCTTCCGGCCCTGCCCTATGCGCTGCTGGTCATCGTGTCGTGTGCGACGATGTCACCGTCGCTGCACGCCGAGGAGGTCACCCCGCAGCCCCGCGAGAGCCGTCCGATGCGCTGCCCGGCACCCTCTTCGGTGCGCGAAGCACTGCTCGCCAGCACCCCCCCAGACGCGCCGCGAGCGCCAGACGGGGCGACCCGGACGACGCCGACGACGGACACCGAGCCGCGCATCGAGATCAGCAGCGATTCCGCCGTGCTCGGTACCGACGGCGACGCGGTGCTTACCGGCGATGTGCGCGTCACCCAAGGCGAACGCGTCCTGTCCGCAGAGGATGTCACCTACGACGCCAAGACGAACCTCTTCAAGGTCGACGGTACCGTCCGATACACCGACCCCTCGCTCGAGGTCGCTGGCCGCAGTGGGCGCTACGACCCCGCCGGTGGTGCCGCATTCGAGGACACGACCTTCGAGTTACCCGAGCGCCCGGCCCGCGGCGCGGCGGAACGCCTCGAGGTCGATGCGGACGGCGACATCCGACTGCAGGAAGTCTGGTTCAGCACCTGCCCCGCCACGAACCCGGACTGGCGGATACGCGCCCGCAGCATCGAGCTCGACATGGTCGGACGCAATGGCACCGGCCGCGATGCCGCGGTCGAGTTCATGGGCGTGCCGATCCTCTACCTCCCTTGGATCTCGTTCCCGGTCGGCGACCAGAGAAAGAGCGGGTTCCTCTTCCCGAGCGTTGGATTCAGTTCGCGCAGCGGTGTCGAAGTCGGTGTGCCCTACTACTTCAATCTCGCCCCCAACCACGATCTCACCTTCGATCCGATGTTCTACGGCCGACGCGGCGTCGATCTCGGCGGCCGCTACCGCTACCTCACCGAGCGCCACGCAGGACGGCTGCAGGCGCGCTTGCTGCCGTCGGACAGGCTCGAAGACAGCGAACGTCATTGGCTGCAATGGCGGCACGATGGCGACCTCGGGTCCGGCTGGCATATCGATGTCGATGCGCAACAGGTCAGCGATGCCGAATATTTTGAGGATTTCTCCCACGGCGGATCCGACTCGAGCACCACTTTCCTCGACCAGGTGATGAGCGTCTCGTACGAGGATGAACGATGGGCGTTGCTCGGCGAGATCAGGGATTTCCAGACCATCGACCGCGCGCTGGCGCCGCTCGACCGTCCTTACGCCACATTGCCGAGGCTGCTCGCCCGCGGCGACCTGGCTTTCGGACCCGAGCAGCGGCTGCTCGCAAGCATGGACGCCGAGTTGGTCCGCTTCGACCGCGATGTGGGGGTCACCGGCTGGCGCCTCGACGCCCGGCCCCAGTTAGGGCTCTCGTTCGATCGACCGGGTTGGTTCGCCAGACCTGGTGTCGCTTGGCGTCATACCCGTTACGATCTCGCCGGCGTGACCGACGGTCCGGGTTCGCTGCGTCGCGATCTGCCGTCAGCCTGGGTCGATGTCGGATTGCGTCTCGAGCGACCGGCCGTCGATGCGGCTGCGCGACGGATCACGCTCGAGCCGCGCATGCTTTATCTTTGGACGCCGTTCCGTGACCAGGATCCGTTGCCGATCTTCGACACCGCCCTGCCCGATCTCGACTTCGGTCAGCTCTTCAGCACCGAGCGCTATGTCGGTGCGGATCGGGTCGCCGATGCGAACCAACTGAGCCTGGGCGCGACCACCCGCGTCTACGACGATCGCGGGCGGCAACTGCTGTCGGCGACGGTCGGCCAGATCAGGTATTTTGAGGCATCGCGCGTGCGGCTCCCCGATGAGCCCAGCCCCCGTCGCCGCGAATCTGATCTGGTGGCCGAAGTGAGTGTGTCGGCCTGGAGCCATTGGACGGCCGATTTCGGCCTGCAATGGAACACCCGCGACGAGCGTCGCGAGCGCAACAGTTTCCGGCTGCGCTACAGCCCGGACCCGGTACGCGCCCTGAACCTCTCCTACAACTTCCAACAGGGTGGCCTGGAGCAAGCCGAGATCTCGGGTGCCTGGCCGCTCACCGAGCGCTGGAGCGCTTTCGGCAAGCTGGTGCACGATCTGCAATCAGATTCGGATCTCGAGCATTTCGCGGGCTTGGAGTTCCGCTCCTGCTGTTGGCGGCTGCGGGCGGTCGGCCGACGCTACATCTCGAGCCGCACGGGCGAGCGCGACACCCAGTTCTACCTGCAACTTGAACTGAACGGCCTCTCGAGTGTCGGAAGTGGGGCGGACGCTTTCCTCGACGAGGCATTTCGTGGATACTCACGGTCAAGCGTAACCCGCTGACTTCCAACCGTTTTTCGGAACCGACGCCCATGCCGACCGCACCGACTTTCCATCTGCCCCGCCACTCCGTGACCGCGCTGGCCTGCGCGCTCACCCTAGCGGTGGCGCTGTCGCTCGCGAGCGGCTCCGTCCACGCCCAAGCGCGCACGCTCTCGGACCGCGGCGAGATGCTCGATCGGGTCGCTGCGGTGGTCAACGACGGCGTGGTGCTCAGCAGCGAACTCGATGAACAGGTCGCCGAGATCACCGAGCGCATCAGCGGCCAAGGCATGGAGATGCCGCCCGCCGCGGTGCTGCGCCAACAGGTGCTCGACCGGCTGGTGCTGCAGGAGATCCAGATGCAGCGTGCGCAACGCGCCGGCATCCGTATCAACGACGAGGCGCTCAATTCAGCGCTCGCCGATGTCGCACAGCGCAACGGCATCCCTCTCGCAGACCTGCCCAAGGCGCTCGCCTCGCAAGGCGTCGACTACAACGCCTACCGCGAGAGCGTGCGCCGCGAGATGACCACCCAGGTGCTCAGGCAGCGCGATGTACTGCAACGCATCAATGTCTCCCCGCGGGAGATCGAGCAGTTCATCGCCAAGGAAAAAAACCGGCCCTCCGAGGCCAATGAATACAACCTCTCTCACATCCTCATCGTGGTGCCGCAGGACCCCTCGACGCAGCAACTCGAGGAAGCCGCGAGGCGCGCTGAGGATGTCAGTCGCCGGGCGCGCGCCGGCGAGGATTTCGCCCAGCTCGCCATCGCCAACTCCAACAGCCAAACGGCCTTGGAGGGCGGTTCGCTCGGTTGGCGTCGCGGTCCGGAGATCCCCACGGTGCTGGCAGACCTGGTGGTGCAACTCAAGGCCGGTGAGACCAGTGAGCCCCTGCGCACGCCCTCCGGTTACCACATCGTGAGACTCAACGAACTGCGCGGCGAAGCGGCACAAGGTCTCGTGGAACAGACCAACGCACGCCACATCCTGCTCAAGCCCACCGAGATCCAGGACGACGCCACGGTCGAGCAGCGGTTGCGCGCTGTGCGCGAGCGCATCCTCAAGGGCGAGGATTTCGCCGGTCTCGCCAAGACATTGTCTGAAGACCCGGGGTCGGCGAGCGAGGGCGGCGACCTTGGCTGGACCACGCCCGGCGCCTTCGTGCCGGAGTTCGAGAAGGTGCTGGCGGCCCTGCAGCAGGACGAGATCAGCCAGCCGTTCCGCAGCCAGTTCGGTTGGCACATCGTGCAGTTGCTCGGCCGGCGGCAATTCGACAACACCGAGGAGATGCGGCGCCAGCGCGCCTTCATGCAGCTCCGCGAAAGCAAGGCCGAAGAAGAGATCGAGCTCTGGCTGCGGCGACTGCGCGACGAGGCGTATGTCGACGTCAAGACCTGACCGTCCGCGCCTCGTACTGACCGCGGGTGAGCCCGCAGGGATCGGTCCCGAGATCTGCGCCCAGTTGGCGGCCGGTGACGCCGGCGGGCCCATCGACTGCGACATCACCCTGCTCGGCGATCGGACGCTGATCGCGCAACGCGCGCAGGCAGCAGGTGTGGATCCGGCACGGCTCCACATCGAACATCACCCGCTTGCCGTCCCCTGCACGGCGGGACATCCCGACCCGCGCAACGCCGGCCATGTGCTCGCGCTGCTCGATACCGCCCTACAAGGACTGCGGGAGGGTCGCTGGGACGCGATGGTCACCGCACCCGTCCAGAAAAGCACCATCGCCGCATCGGGTGTGCCGTTCTCGGGACACACCGAGTATCTCGCCGAGCGCTGCGGGACATCGCGGCCGGTGATGATGCTGGTCGCCGGGACCCTTCGGGTGGCGCTTGCGACCACCCATCTGCCGCTGCGTGCCGTGCCCGATGCGATCGATACCGCGCTGCTGATCGAAGTGCTGCACATCATGAACACCGACCTGCGCGACAAGTTCGGCATCGCCGCGCCGCGCATCGCGGTCTGCGGGCTGAACCCCCACGCTGGCGAGGACGGGCTGCTCGGCGACGAGGATCGGGCGGTGATCGCCCCTGCCATCGCAGCGGCCCGCGACGCCGGACTGCTCGTGCACGGACCGGTACCGGCGGACACCGCCTTCGTACCCCGCGAACTCGCGCACGCCGATGCCGTGCTCGCCATGTACCACGACCAAGGCTTACCGGTGCTGAAGCATGCGGGCTTCGGCCACGCGGTCAACATCACACTGGGTCTCCCGGTGCTGCGCACCTCAGTGGACCACGGTACCGCGCTCAGCCTCGCAGGGACCGGCCGGGCTGACCCCGGCAGCCTGCGTGCTGCGGTGGAACTTGCGGCATCGCTCGCCGCGCAGCGCATCGCGGGCCGCACGACCGCGCCTCACGGCTTCCGCGGCTGACCCGGCATGGTCTTCGCACGCAAGCGTTTCGGTCAGCATTTCCTGCACGATGCGCAGGTCATCGACCGTATCGTCGCCGCGATCAGCGCGCGACCGGGTGCATCGATGGTCGAGATCGGTCCGGGGCATGGCGCGATCACCGAGAGCTTGCTCGCCGCAGCAGGCACGATGGACGCGATCGAGATCGACCGCGATCTTGTCGCCTCACTGCGCAGTCGGCTCGTGCCGCGCGGTTTGATGCTGCACGAAGCAGATGCCTTGCGCTTCGACTTCGCCGCACTGGCGGCGCTGCGTGGCCAACGGCTGCGCATCGTGGGCAATCTGCCCTACAACATCTCGACGCCGCTGATGTTCCATCTGCTCGAGACGCCTCAGGCGATAAACGATCTGCACATCATGTTGCAGAAAGAGGTCATCGACCGGATCTGCGCCGCACCCGGCAGCGACGACTACGGGCGCCTGACGGTGATGCTTGCGCCTTGGGTGCAGGCCGAACACCTCTTCGATGTCGGACCGGACGCCTTCCGTCCTGCACCGAGGGTCTGGTCCGCGGTCGCCCGCCTCACGGTGCGCGAGGTCCCGGCGTTCGCGGTCGATGATCGCTACGGCCGGGTGGTCGCAGCGGCGTTCTCGCAGCGCCGCAAGACGCTGCGCAACGGCCTGCGGACGCTGCTCGACGCCGAAGCGATCGCCGCCTGCGGCATCGACCCCGGCGCGCGCCCCGAGGTGCTGGCGCCTGCGGCTTTCGCTGCACTCGCGCTCTGCCTGCCGCTCACCTCATCCGTAAGCGGGGACTGAGGTCATGGCGCGGATCGCGATCGGCGACCTCCAGGGCTGCCTCGATGAGTTGCGCGACCTGCTGCAGGCGGCGCGATTTTCGGCTGACCGCGACCAGCTCTGGTTCGTCGGAGACCTCGTCAACCGTGGACCCGATTCGCTCGGTGTACTGCGCTTCGTGCGCGCGCTCGGCGACAACGCACGCGTGGTGCTCGGCAACCACGACCTGCACCTCCTTGCCGTGGCCTGCGGCAGCGGCGCCCGACGATTGCGCAAGGATGACACGCTCGATGCCGTGCTCGAGGCACCGGATCGCAGGCTGCTGCTCGACTGGTTGATGACGCGGCCGCTCGCCGTACACGCGCCGGCCGTCCGCGATGCCCGCGAGGACCTCATGGTGCATGCCGGCGTGGTCCCTCAATGGAATGTGGCCGAGACCCTCAAATACGCCGCGGAGGTCGAGACCGCCCTGCGCAGCGATCCGGTAGCGTTGTTCGACACCCTGTATGGCAACGAGCCGGACCGTTGGGATACCGCACTCACCGGTGCGGCGCGACGACGCTTCATCATCAACGCGCTCACCCGCATGCGCGTCGTCGATGGCGAGGGGCGCCTCGACCTGAAGCGGAAAGGCAGCGCCGCCGACACCCCACCCGGCTGGTTCCCGTGGTTCGATGCCCCCGGCCGACGCAGCGCCGAGGCCAGGGTGGTGATCGGTCACTGGTCGACGCTCGGCCTCGTGCTGCGGGACGATCTGCTCGCCCTCGACACCGGTTGTGTGTGGGGCGGCGCTCTGACGGCCGTCTCCCTTGACGACCCTTCACGCCGTTGGCAGGTCCCCTGCGCGTCGCACCGTCTGCCCGGCTAGAATCTTGGCGTCTCGTCCCACCCACCCTGCAGCCGGTGTCGCGCCGGCACGAGCAACCCCATGACCGTCATCTCACAGCAGCACTTCATCGAGAGCGTCGCCGACGCCCTGCAGTACATCTCCTACTACCATCCGATGGACTACATCGAATCTTTGGGCCGTGCGTACGAACTCGAGGAATCCCCGGCGGCCAAGGACGCGATCGCGCAGATCCTCACCAACTCGCGCATGTGCGCGGAAGGCCATCGCCCGATCTGCCAGGACACCGGCATCGTGGTGGCGTTCGTGAAGGTGGGCATGGGGGTGCGCTGGGACGCGACGTTGACCTTGCAGCAGATGGTCGACGAGGGCGTGCGCAGGGCTTATCTGGATCCGGACAACAAGCTGCGCGCCAGCATCGTCGCCGACCCCGCCTTCACGCGCCGCAACACCCGTGACAACACGCCCGCGGTGGTGCATGTCGAACTGGTCGAGGGCGACGCGGTCGAGGTCTCCGTGTCCGCCAAGGGCGGCGGCTCTGAGAACAAGGCCAGGTTCGCGATGCTGAACCCGTCCGATTCCATCGTCGACTGGGTGCTGAAGACCGTGCCGACGATGGGCGCCGGCTGGTGTCCGCCCGGCATGCTCGGCATCGGTATCGGCGGCTCCGCCGAGAAGGCGATGGTTCTCGCCAAAGAATCATTGATGGAGCCGATCGACATGGCCGATCTCAAGGCGCGCGGTCCCAAGACCCCGATCGAGGCGCTGCGCATCGAGCTCCACGACAAGGTCAACGCGCTCGGTATCGGTGCGCAGGGGCTCGGCGGACTCGCCACCGTGCTTGACGTGAAGATCCTCGACTACCCGACCCATGCGGCCTCGAAGCCCATCGCCATGATCCCGAACTGCGCGGCCACGCGGCATGTGCACTTCACGCTCGACGGCAGCGGTCCGGCGCGGCTCGATCCGCCCGACCTCTCCCGCTGGCCCAAGGTCGACTGGAGACCTTCACCCGAAGCGCGCCGCGTCGATCTAGATTCTTTGACACCGGAGCAAGTGGCGGCCTGGAAGCCGGGTGAGCGTCTGCTGCTGAACGGTCGCATGCTCACCGGTCGCGACGCCGCCCACAAGCGCATCGCCGACCTGTTCGCCCGCGGCGAGGGCCTGCCGCCGGGCGTCGATCTTCGCAACCGCGTCATCTATTACGTCGGCCCGGTCGACCCGGTGCGGGACGAGGTGGTGGGCCCAGCCGGCCCTACCACCGCCACGCGCATGGACAAGTTCACCGAGATGATGCTCGAGAAGACCGGCCTCATCGCCATGATCGGCAAGGCCGAACGCGGTCCCGTCGGCATCGAGGCCATCCGCAAGCACAAGGCCGCCTACCTGATGGCCGTCGGGGGCGCGGCTTATCTGGTCTCGAAAGCCATCCGCGCCTCACGCGTGGTCGCGTTCGAGGACCTCGGCATGGAAGCGATCTATGAGTTCACCGTGCAGGACATGCCGGTGACCGTGGCGGTCGACGCGCGCGGCGAATCGGTGCACCAGAGCGGTCCCGCTGAGTGGGGTGCGAAGATCGCGGCGCGGATCCCGGTGCGCGTGCGCTGAGCGCGCCGGCGACCCTCACTTCACCGGCGCGGGCTTGGCGCGCTGCGCGTAGTGCTCGAGGCTCGACAGGCTCGGGCCCGCTGTCCACTCGGTCGGCGCATCGAAGTACTTGGCATAGTGCTTCTGTGCGTGGTCGAGCACCGGTCGCGACAGCACCGACTCCAGGTCTTTGGTGGTACCCATGAAGCAGGCGTACTGGCATTGGCCCGTACGCTGGCCCATCAACATCCAAGGCAACCAAGGCGTGATGCGGTTCCAGGTGCCGGTGTAATCGAGCGTCGTCAACTTCGGATCCTGAAGGTCGGCGACCTTCACATGATGCGCGAAGAACTCCGACACCTGAGCGATGGGGCCCGCCGACTCGCGCGGCCACTTGTCCGGCTGCAAAGCGCTCGGGTAGGCGAGGTGGATGTGGATCTCCATCGCCGCCATTTCACCGTGTTGGTGCCACGGCAGGATGAACGGCACCCGCGGCGGCAACGGACCTTGGTTCAGACCGCCGAACTGCGGCGGTGCCGGGAACCACTCCTCGATGAGGTAGTTGAACGGGTCGTTATCGACATGCACCACCTTGACCGTCTCGGTGGTCAACGGGTTCTTCCACTCATCGAGCACTTCGCCGGTGCGCAGGTCGGTGTAGAGGAGGACCTCGCGGCACATGCGCCGGATCGAGCCGTCAGGACCCGGCGCCAAACGGATCACGCCGAAGCCCGACGCGCCCACCAGGTCCACGACCCGCTTCATGGGCTCGACCGCATGGACATAGCCCTTGAACCAAAAAAACTTCGGTTTGCCGAAATCGAGGTCGCCTTGGATACGCGCGTAGGCGAGCTGGTTGCCCCGACCGGTCGTGAGATCGAGGTAAGGCCCCTTGAGGCCCGGACCCCTGCCGTACTGCGAGGTCAGCAGCGAGGCCGCCCCGGCCGTCGGCCCGAAACTCAGACCCGCGAGACCCGCGCCGCCGACGGCCAGCGCACCACCTAAGCCACCTGCGGTGGTGAGGAAATCGCGGCGCGCGGGCTGAACCGGGTGATCGGACATGCGGCGGTACGCCGTTCAGCCGACCTTGGCGGGAGACGCCGCCTTCAGGCGCTTGATCTCGGCCAATACGAGCTCGGCATGGTCGTCGGCGTCGACCTTCTCGAAATGACGGGCCACCCGTCCCTGCGGGTCGATGATGAAGGTATCGCGGCGCGAGTACTCCACCATGCCGAGCAGGCTGGTGAGCACGCCGTAGGACTTGGAGACCGCCTTGGTGGGATCCGCCAACACCGGGAACGGCAAGCTGTGCTCCTTGGCGAACGCTTTCTTCGACGCGGCATCATCGACGCTGACACCCAAGATCACGGCGCTCTCACGGCGGAAAGCGAAGATGTTGTCACGCAGACCGCAAGCCTGACTCGTGCAGCCTGGGGTCCCATCCTTCGGGTAGAAATACAACACCACCCACTTGCCGCGCTGGGACTGCAGCGTGACCCAATCACCGTTCTGGTCCTGCAGACGGAAATCCGGCGCTGGGACCCCGACCTTGGGCGAGGCCGCGAGTGCAGGCCAGGCCAGCAGCGCGACTGCGACCCACAGGGCCGCTGACCACGCGAGGACAAGGGGGGAGGACAGGGTTCGGACCGTACGCATGGGAAATTCTCCGGAGTTCAGATGGCGGGGCGGCGCCGCGCAGACACACGCTATCATCACCACGCCCGGGCTGCGGCACAATAGCCCGATGCGCCAGGATCGGATTGACGAGCCTTTGATCGCTTACGACCCCCGGTCGGCACCCCGCAGGACGGCGTTGGTGCTCGCCGGTGGCGGTGCGCGCGCCGCCTATCAAGTCGGGGTCCTGAAAGCCTTGGCCGAAACCTGGCCTGAGGAACGCCCGCCCTGGGACATCATCGTCGGCACCTCTGCGGGAGCGGTGTGCGCAGCCGTGCTCGCCCATCACGCTGACGATTGGCGCAAAGGCGTGAGGGCTCTGGAGGAGGTCTGGGGCAACTTCACGGTCTCGCAGGTCTTCGATACCAGCGTCGGCGCGATGCTGGGCGCCGGTGCACGCTGGGTGGCCTCCGCGTTGTCCGGGGGACGCCTCGCGCAAGCGCCGCCCGCCTTGCTCGACAACGGACCCCTGCGCCGGTTGCTCGCTGAGCACATCGATTGGGAGGGGATCCGCGGGCACATCAGCGCAGGCCATCTACACGCCCTCGCTTTGGCAGCCACCACCTACGCCGGCGGCCACCACCGCGTATTCTTCGAGGCCGCCCCGGGCGTGCAAGCATGGCAAGGTGTACGCCGCAACGGCGTCCGTACCCGCCTCGAGCTCGACCACCTCATGGCGAGTTCGGCGATCCCGTTCCTGTTCCCGGCCGTGAAGCTCGGCGATGTCTACTTCGGGGATGGTGCGATGCGCCAGTTGGCGCCGATCTCCCCCGCCATCAAGCTCGGCGCCGACCGCATCCTGGTGCTCGGCGTCCGCGCGGCCGGCAGCGGCGGCGCCGAACGGTTGATGGGGCGCAGGCGTGCACCCTCGCCGGGCGAGATCTTCGGCTTCATGCTCGATACGCTGTTCGGCGACCACGTCGATGCTGATTTCGAGACGCTGGGCCGCACCAACCTGTTCCTGTCAGCCGCGGCGCAACCGATCCCGGGGCTGCGGCGCATCGAGGCCCTGCGGCTGACGCCGGCATCCGACCCGCAGATCGCGGCCGCACAACATATCGACGCGCTGCCCCGAACGCTGCGCACCCTGCTCGGGGTCATCGGCGCCCGCGGCGAGGCGGGCGGCCTGCTCGCCAGCTATCTGTTGTTCGAGTCCGTCTACACCCGCGTGATGATCGAGCAAGGCTACGCAGAGACGATGGCCCAATCACGGCCGCTGCAGGCGTTCTTGCAGCTCTAGCGCGACTTCGCTCAGACCGAGGCTGGGCCCGACCGTCGCAGCGCGCGCATCGCCCGATCGAGACCCTCGATCGTCAGCGGGAACATCCGGCCACCGACCAGCGTGCGCACCATGCCCACCGACGGCGTCCATTCCCAGCGTTCCTCCGGCTCGGGATTGAGCCAGACGAGCCGCGGGAAATGCGCGGTCAAGCGCTGCATCCAAGCCGCCCCCGATTCGTCGTTCCAATGCTCCACGCTGCCACCGGGCTGGACGATCTCGTGCGGGCTCATGGTCGCATCACCCACGATGACCACGCGGTAGTCGGGATTGAAGGTGCGCAGCAGTTCCAAGGTGGTGGTACGCGCGGCGTGCCGGCGACGGTTGTCCTGCCAAAGATGCTCATAGAGGAAATTGTGGAAGTACCAGGACTTCAGGTGTTTGAACTCGCTGCGCGCAGCCGAGAACAGTTCCTCGCAGACCCGGACATGGTCGTCCATCGAACCGCCGATATCGAGCAGCAACAGCACTTTCACCGCATTGCGGCGCTCAGGGATCAGCTTGAGGTCCAGCCACCCGGCGTTGCGCGCCGTCGCCTCGATCGTGCCATCGAGATCGAGCTGATCGGCAGCGCCCTCACGCGCGAAGCGCCGCAGACGGCGCAGCGCCATCTTGAGGTTGCGTGTGCCGAGCTCCCGGCGATCGTCGAGATTACGGTACTCGCGGGCTTCCCAGACCTTCACGGCACGGCGTTGTCGCGCGCCCTGCGGACCGATGCGTACACCCTCGGGATTGAAGCCCCCGGAGCCGAACGGCGAGGTGCCGTTGGTGCCGATCCATTTGTTACCGCCCTCATGCCGCTCTTTCTGTTCGGCCAAGCGCTCGCGCAAGGTCTCAAGCAGCTTGTCCCAACCGCCGAGCGACTCGACCTTCCGCCGCTCCTCTTCGGTGAAGAGCCGCTCCGCGAGCGACTTGAGCCAGTCAGGCGGCACATCGGCGAGCAGCGCTGCGAACGCCCGCTCCGCACCGGCGAAGTGCTCGGCGAAGACGCGGTCGTAGCGGTCGAAGTGCCGTTCGTCCTTGACGAGCGCCATCCGCCCCAACCAGTAGAACTCCTGCGCCGAGAGCGCGGCGACACGGGCCTCGAGCGCACCCAGCAAAGACAGCAACTCGGTCACCGACGCCGGCACGCCCGCCTCGCGCAAGCCGAGGAAGAAGCGCACCAACACGATCAGCGCGCCCGGCGGTTGAGGAACACCAACTGCTCGAACAGGTGCACATCCTGTTCGTTCTTGAGCAACGCACCGTAGAGCGGCGGGATCGACTTCTTCGGATCATCGCCGCGCAGCGCTTCGGGGGGCAGATCCTCGGCGAGGAGCAGCTTGATCCAATCGAGCAGCTCCGAGGTCGATGGCTTCTTCTTGAGACCGGGCGTCTCGCGCACGCGATAGAAGGCACCGAGCGCCTCGGCGAGCAGCTCACGCTTGAGGCCCGGATGGTGGACCTCGACGATCCTCTGCATCGTCTCGGCATCCGGGAACCGGATGTAGTGGAAGAAGCAACGGCGCAGGAAAGCATCCGGCAGCTCTTTCTCGTTGTTGCTGGTGATGATGATCACCGGCCGGTGGCGCGCTTTGACGAGCTCACGGGTCTCGTAGACATAGAACTCCATGCGGTCGAGCTCCCGCAGAAGATCGTTCGGGAACTCGATGTCGGCCTTGTCGATCTCGTCGATCAGGAGCACGGGCGGCTCGGGTGAATCGAACGCCTCCCAGAGCTTACCGCGCACGATGTAGTTGCGGATGTCGGCGACGCGGGCCTCGCCGAGCTGTGAATCCCGCAGACGCGACACGGCATCGTACTCATAGAGCCCTTGTTGCGCCTTGCTGGTGGATTTCACATGCCACTCGAAGATCGGTCGGCCGAGCGATGCAGCGACCTCGAGCGCAAGCTGTGTCTTGCCGGTGCCGGGCTCCCCCTTGATGAGGAGCGGGCGACCGAGCGTGACCGCTGCATTGACCGCCATCTCGAGGTCCGGTGTGGCGATGTAGCTTTGAGTACCGACGAATCTTCCGGTCATGGCGTGCCCTCCGGGGCGGCTTGCAGCGTCAAAGTATGTGCCACGGGTCCCGGCAACAGCGGGCGCGGTCTTCCCAGCGCCCAGTCGTCGAACCCCGCACGATAGAACGGTGAGAGCGGGTGTCCCGCCTGCCCGCCCGGCATGTGCAGATAGCCCTCGGACTCGCGCCCCGGCGAGACAGCGAAGCGCTCGGACGCCCCGAAGGACGGTCCGGCCACCCGCGGCAGATCGTCATCGCCCGACAGCGGCACCGCCGGCATGTCGAGCCAAGCGCCGAACCGACCGAGCGAGGCCGAAAGCGGATGACGGATGCGGGCCGTATTACGAGCGCCCCAGGTGCAACGCTCGAAACGCCCGCACTTCTCCTCCACACCGGCGATCACCGCATCGGCGCGGGCCAGCAGGAACGAGCGCCAATCCGCATGCTCGGCGGTCAGCATGTGCGCAGGCTGTTCGGTCACCAGCCGCCAGAGCGAGCCCTCGAACAGCGCCACCGGGCGCGTGCCCTCTTTGATGTCGAGGGCGCCGGTGAGCATCCCCCACACGACATCACGGGTGTCGTTGCGGAACTCCCTCACCAATCGGTAACCGACCGACTCCGGTGCCGCGCGCGCGGTCCAGCCTGCGACCAATCGGCGCAACTCGGCACGCTTAGGCTGGTTGCGCACCGCATCCTCATCGAGCGTGGCGAGCAACAGCCGTTGCCAACGCTCGAGGAACAGTGCGCGGTCATCGAGCTGGATGGCGAGCATGTCCGCAGGCGTCGCTTTGCCGCTGATCGCCAGCAATCCATCACGGATCTGACGCACGCGCGCACCGTGCTCGTAGCCCATGCCGCTCTCGGTCTCGTCGTTGCCGAGCACGCGCTCCATCTCACCTTCGATCTGCCGCGCGTTACCGCTCCACAGCCGGCCGACCTCGGGATCGAGGATGCGCGGAACCTGCTCGGCCTCGAGCCAAGCGATCGGCCGCGGCGTCTCGGGCCCGCGGTCGCCCTGGGGGATACGACCCGCGATCGTCCAGGCGATCCGGCCTTCACGATCGCCGATCAGCAGATTCTGATGCGGGATACCGACCGTGGGCACCATGGCCAATGCCTCGGGTACCGAGCGCACCCGTTGCAGATCCAGGCTGCCGAGCGTCGTGGCACCCGGCTCGGTCGCAAGCCAGCGCGCCAGCCAGCAGATCTCCCCGGTACCGGCCGGTCCCGGCTCTCGTTTCACCAGCACGCCGAGCGGCGATTCGCGCACCACCTCGATCACCGGGGCGCCACGCAACACCTCGATGCGTTCGCGGCTGACCTTGAAACGCTGCTCCCCGGTGCTGGTGTAGTAGAGATCGGACTTCGGGTCGCAGCTGTATCCGCGTACATCGACCCAGTCCCCGTAGCTGTTGGTGAACGACCACGCGACATGACCGTTCGAACCTGCGACCACCGCTGGCACACCGGGCAGCGTTACGCCGTTGAGTTCGGGAGGATCGCCGCTCGTGGTCTGCAGGCGTGCGCGATACCAGACGGTCGGCACGCGCAATCCGAGGTGCATATCGCCCGCGACCAACGCGGCGCCGCTCTCGGTGTGCGCGCCGCCGACCACCCAAGCGTTGCTGCCCGGCTTGCTCGGCGAGGGCGACGCCGCCCCGCCTGCCCGCTCGGCACGCAGATCGAGCTGCTCGGGTGAGGGCACCGGTGGTGCATCAGCCGGCGCCGGCACCAACACCCCGCCCACGGACTCGGGGAGGTTCGGCGCGTCCCAGTCATCGCCGCGCGGGTAAAGGAAGCGCGTGACGCTCGCGGCGAGGCTGGCATCCGCTTCGGCTCGCGAGGCGACGGTGGCCCGTTGCTCGAGGCGCGCGACCACCGCGCGTCGCGACATGTCGCTGCCGACATCGGCGTACTGCAGCTGCCACCACATGGCATGCACGACGAGGATGGAGTCTTCCGGCCGCCACGGCTGCGGCGTGGCGCGCAGCAGGATGTATTCCCAAGGTCTGACGCGCAGGCTTTCGAGCCCGCGGTTCACGCCGCGCGTGTAGGCCTCGAGCACGGCACGCTGCGCCGGTGTCGCGTCAGCGACGACGCCTTTGGCGACGTGCCGGAAACGGAACGGACGCGCCTTGCGGTCCTGCGCCAGCATCTGCTCACCCAACAAAGCCGACAATTCGCCCGAGGAGAGGCGCCGGGAAAGGTCCATCTGGAAGAAGCGGTCTTGGGCATGGGCGAATCCGAGCCCGTAGGCGACCGCTGCCATGTCTGCACCACGCACCGTGGTCGCACCGCCCGCGTCGCGCTCGATCACGACTTCAGCATCAGGGGCCCCCGCCGCCGCCGCCACCTCGCCGTCGAGTTGCGGCAGCGAACTTCGCAACAGCCAGCCGCCGAAGAGGAATGCCAGCAAGGCCACCGCAGCGATGGTGGCCAGCAAGCCACCCAGCAGACGCTTCATGGCCGTGTCACCTGCACGATCTGCATCGAATTGGTTCCGCCCTGGACACCGGTCAACTCGCCTTTGGTGAGGATCACGAGATCCCCCTCATCGACGAGGTTCTGATCGAGGAGCATGGCGAACACCCGATCGTGCAGCGCGACAGGGTCACCGGGTGTCACATCGAAGGTGACCGGCTGCACGCCGCGATAGAGCGTCACGCGCCGACGCGTACGATCGTGGCGCGTGAAGGCGTAGATGGGGATGTCCGAGCGCAGCCGTGACATCCACAGCGGCGTCGCCCCGCTCTCGGTGAGCGCGACGATGGCGCGCACGCTCATGTGGTTGGCGGTGTACATGACCGCGTTGGCGATGGCTTCCTCGGTCTGCGTGAAGATGACCCCGGCACGCTCACGCGGCCGATGCTGTGTGATCTGATAGGACTCCGCACCCACGATGACATCCGCCATCGCGGCCACCGCCTTCACCGGATGCTTGCCGGCAGCGGTCTCCGCCGACAGCATCACCGCGTCCGTCCCGTCCATCACCGCGTTGGCGACATCGCTGACCTCGGCGCGGGTCGGGACGGGGCTTTGGATCATGGACTCCATCATCTGGGTCGCCGTGATGACGACCCGGTTGCGATGCCGCGCCTGTCGGATGATGTTCTTCTGCAGGCCGGTCAGCGCGGCGTAGCCCATCTCGACACCGAGATCGCCGCGCGCCACCATCAGCGCGTCCGCGGCATCGATGATGCCGGTGAGCTGCGCGACCGCCTCGTGCCGTTCTATCTTGGCGACGATGCGCACATCGCCGCCACCGGCTTCGCGCAGCAGCCGTCGCGCCAGGTGGATGTCCTCTGCATCGCGGACGAACGACAGTGCCACATAGTCGGCGCCCTGCGCCGCGACGAAGCGGATGTCCTCGCGGTCCTTGTCGGTGAGCGCCGGCGCGGAGATGCCACCGCCCTTTCGGTTCACACCTTTACGGTTCGAGAGTTCGCCGCCGACGGCGACGCGGGTGCGGATACGGCTGCCCCGCAGCTCGAGCACCTCGAGCACGAGCAGCCCATCGTTGAGCAGCAAAGTATCGCCGGCGACGACATCGGCGGTCAGTTCCTTGTAGGCCACGCCCACCGAATCGACCGTGCCTGCGCCCGGGTCGAGTGCGGTGTCGAGCGTGAACTCGGCACCCTCGATGAGCTGTACCCGACCTTCACCGAAACTCTCGATGCGGATCTTGGGACCGGCGAGATCGAACAGCGCGCCGACGCAGCGACCCGCGCGCGCCGCGGCCTCGCGCAGCTTGCCCAAGCGGCGCAGGTGGTCGGCTTGGGAGCCGTGGGAGAGGTTGATGCGGGCGACATCGAGACCGGCCCGGCACATCTCGGAAAGGACATCATCATCGTCGGTAGCAGGCCCGAGGGTCGCTACGATCTTGGTACGGCGTTGCATGGGCCCATTGTGGGGCCGGAGGCCGCGGCGCTCAACTTCCCCCGCTTTTCACGCCCACTTTTCAGGCCCACTTTTCAGCGGGCCGCCGCGGCACGCGACTCCAGCATCGCCACCGCCGGCAAGGTCTTGCCCTCGACGAATTCGAGGAAAGCACCGCCACCGGTGGAGATGTAGGAGATCCCGCTCGCCACGCCATATTTTTCGATGGCTGCAAGCGTATCGCCGCCGCCCGCAAGCGAGAACGCGGGGCTCGCGGCGATCGCCTTTGCGAGCGTCTCGGTGCCGCCCCCGAACGGGTCGAACTCGAACACGCCGACCGGTCCGTTCCAGAGGATGGTGCCCGCGCCCGCGAGCAATCCGGCGAACCGTGCCGCGGTCTGCGGACCGATGTCGAGGATCAGTTCGTCCGGACGGACCTCGCCCACCGGCCGTACCGTCGCGACCGCGGTCGGCGAGAACGCCTCCGCGACCACCACATCCGTGGGTAGCGGGATCTCAGCGCCGCGCGCGACCGCCTGCGCGAGCAGCGCACGCGCGGTGTCGAGCATGTCGGGCTCGTACAGCGACTTGCCGATCGCGATGCCGTCGGCGGCGAGGAAAGTGTTGGCGATGCCGCCGCCGACGATCAACTTGTCGACCTTGCCGAGCAGGGACTCGAGCACGGTGAGCTTGGTCGAGACCTTGGAGCCCGCGACGATCGCGACCAGGGGCCGCGCGGGCTGGGCGAGCGCAAGCGACAGCGCGCCGAGTTCAGCCACCAACAGCGGGCCCGCGCAGGCGATGGGCGCGAACCGCGCCACCCCGTGGGTGCTCGCCTCAGCACGATGAGCGGTGCCGAAAGCATCCATCACGAAGATATCGCAAAGCGCGGCCATGCGGCGCGCGAGCGTCTCGTCGTCCTTCTTCTCGCCCTTGTTGAAGCGCACGTTCTCGCAGAGCACGACCTCGCCCGGCGCGCACTCAACGCCGTCGAGCCAGTCGCGCTGCAGACGCACCGGCTGCCCGAGCAGTTCCCCGAGCCGCGCCGCCACCGGCGCGAGCGAGTCCTCGGCCGAGAACTCGCCTTCTTTGGGACGACCCAGATGCGACATCACGATGACCCGGGCGCCCGCGCCCACGGCCGCGCGCAGCGATGGCAGCGCCGCGCGGATGCGCGCATCGCTCGAGATGACGCCGTCTTCGACCGGGACGTTGAGGTCCTCGCGGATGAGGACCCGCTTGTCACGCAGGTCGAGGTCGGTCATGCGCAGCACGGTCATCGACGCCGCCTCAGGGAGCCTTGGACCAGGCTAGCGTCGTGTCGAGCATGCGGTTCGAGAAGCCCCACTCGTTGTCGTACCAAGCACAGACCTTCACCAGCGTGCCGCCCGTGACCTTGGTCATGGTGGCGTCATAGGTGGAGGAATGCGCGTCGTGGTTGTAGTCGATCGAGACGAGCGGCGCTTCGGTGAAGGCGAGCACGCCGGCGAGCGGACCCGAGGCCGCTGCGGCCTTCATCAGGGCATCGATCTCCGCGACCGTGGTCGCGCGCGCTGCGGTGAAGGTGAGATCGACCAGCGACACATTGATGGTCGGCACGCGCACCGCGAAGCCGTCGAACTTGCCCTTGAGCGCAGGCAGCACGAGACCGACAGCCGCGGCCGCACCGGTCTTGGTCGGGATCATCGACATCGTGGCTGAGCGCGCGCGGCGCAGGTCCGAGTGGTAGACATCGGTGAGCACTTGGTCGTTGGTGTAGGCGTGGATGGTGGTCATGAGACCGCCCACGATGCCGATATGCTCGTGCAGCACCTTGGCGACCGGCGCGAGGCAGTTGGTGGTGCAGGAAGCATTCGAGATCACGGTGTGTGAGGCGCGCAGCACATCGTGGTTGACGCCGTAGACCACCGTGGCGTCGACATCGTCGCCGCCCGGTGCGGAGATCACGACCTTCTTCGCGCCGCCCGCGAGGTGCGCACCCGCCTTGGCCTTGCTGGTGAAGAGGCCCGTGCACTCGAGTACGGTGTCGACCCCGAGTTCACCCCAGGGCAGTTTCGCGGGGTCGCGCTGCGCCAGCACCTTGATGCGGTCGCCGTTGACCACCATCGAATCGCCATCGACCGCGACCGTGCCGGGGAACTTGCCGTGCGCCGTGTCGTAGCGGGTCAGGTGGGCGTTGGTCGCCGCGTCGCCGAGGTCGTTGATCGCCACGATCTGGATCTCGCCCGTGCGACCCGCTTCGTAGAGTGCGCGCAGCACATTGCGCCCGATGCGGCCGTAGCCGTTGATGCCCACCTTGATCGTCATGCGTATCCCCTTTCCGTTGTCTTTCCGTTGTCAGCTCTCGAGCAGGCTCTCGAGCGCACGCGTGATGTGCGCGGTCGTGATGCCGTATTCTTTGAAAAGATCGGCGGCCTTTCCGGAGGCGCCGAAGCGGTCGATGCCGATGACGCAACCGCCGCCACCGACATACTTCCACCAGCTCTGTGACGCGGCCGCCTCGACGGCCAGGCGGCGGCGCACGGCCTTCGGCAGCACGGCCTCGCGCCAAGCCTCGTCCTGGGCGTCGAACACATCCGACGAGGGCATCGAGACGAGGCGCAACCGGCGGCCGGCGGCGTTGAGTGCCCGGACCGCCTCGGCGCAGGGAGCGACCTCGGAACCGGTCGCGATCACGATGGCCTCCGGCTGCGCGCGACCCGCGGCGACCTCGGGGGCATCGAGCAGGATATAGCCCCCGTTCGCGATCGCGGCGCGTTGCGCAGCATCGCGCGGCTGCTGCGGCAGGGCTTGGCGCGTGAAGACGAGGCTGGTCGGACCGTTGCGGCGCTCGATCGCCGCGCACCACGCGACCGCGGTCTCGGCGGCGTCGCAGGGACGCCAGAGGCTGAGGTTCGGCATCGCACGCAGCGAGGCGAGATGTTCGATCGGCTGGTGCGTGGGTCCGTCTTCGCCGAGGCCGATCGAGTCGTGCGTATAGACGAGCAGGATGCGCTGATGCATGAGCGCGGCGAGCCGCACCGCGTTGCGCGCGTAGTCGGAGAACACGAGGAAGGTGCCGGCATAGGGCGCGAATCCGCCGTGCAACGCGAGGCCGTTCATCATGGCCGTCATCGCGAACTCGCGCACTCCGTAGTAGACGTAGTTGCCGCCGCCCTCATGGCCCATCACGGGCTTGGAATCCTTGCGGAAGGTGTTGACCGAGCCGGTGAGGTCCGCCGAACCGCCCAACAGTTCGCCCATCCCCGACCCGAGCGCGTTGAGCACCACCTGCGACGAGGCACGGGTCGCCTGAGGGGCATCGACGGCCGCGGCGGCGGCCAAGGCGGCGTCGCGCAGCTGCGGCCAATCAGTGGGAAGCGCAGCCGCCATGCGGCGGGTGAACTCCGCGGCGAGATCGGGGAACTCGCGGCGGTAGCGGTTGAAGCGGCGCTTCCAGGCGCGCTCGGCGCGCTCACCGCGGGAGCGCTGGTCCCAATCGGCGCGGATGTCCTCCGGCACCACGAACGGCGCGTGCGTCCAACCGAGTGCCGCGCGCGCGGCTGCGACCTCTTCGATGCCGAGCGGCTCGCCATGCGTCGACTTGCTGCCCTGCTTGTTCGGGGCGCCGAAACCGATCACCGTGCGGGCGCAGATGAGCGTCGGCTGGCCGCGGTTGGCCTTGGCGCGCCGTAGCGCCTTGAGCACCGCGTCGCCGTCATGACCGTCCACATCTTTGATGACCTGCCAACCGCAGGCGGCGAATCGCTTCGGGGTGTCATCGGCCATCCAGCCGCTGACCGCACCGTCGATGGAGATGCCATTGTCGTCGTAGACGCAGATGAGTTTTCCGAGCCCGAGCGTGCCGGCGAGCGAAACGGCTTCGTGCGAGATGCCTTCCATCAGGCAGCCGTCGCCGACGAAGACATAGGTATGGTGGTCGACGATGTCGTGGCCCGGGCGGTTGAACTCCGCCGCCAACAGCCGCTCGGCGAGCGCCATGCCGACCGCGGTGGCGAGGCCTTGACCGAGCGGACCGGTGGTGGTCTCGATGCCGATGTCGAGATCGTTCTCGGGGTGGCCCGGGGTGCGTGAACCGATCTGGCGGAACGCACGCAGATCGTCGATCGAGAGCGGATAGCCGCAGAGATGATTTACCGAGTAGAGCAACATCGACGCGTGGCCGTTCGAGAGCACGAAGCGGTCACGATCGGCCCAGCGTGGATGGGTCGGGTTGAAATCCATGACCTCGCGCCAGAGGACCTCAGCGATGTCCGCCATCCCCATCGGGGCGCCCGGATGCCCGGAGGCCGCCTGCTGCACCGCGTCCATGGAGAGCGCCCGGATGGCATTTGCGAGACGGCGGCGTTGGCTCATGAGGACATCCGAAGGCTTGCAGGAAAAGGTAATTCTCGCCCACAGCGGCGCCAATATCCAACGAAAATGACGGCCCAAGGCGGCGGCTGCGCGCCGGACATCGTTATAATAGGGGGCTTCGTATACCCCTCACGAGAGCGAGACACTGCCATGGCGAACGATTTCCTCTTCACCTCCGAGTCCGTCTCCGAAGGCCACCCGGACAAGGTCGCCGACCAGATCTCAGATGCCATCCTCGACGCCATCCTCGCCGAGGACAAAAGCGCCCGCGTGGCCTGTGAGACCCTGGTCAAGACCGGTGTCGTCATCGTCGCCGGCGAAGTCACGACCAATGTGTGGGTCGATATCGAAGCCGTGGTGCGCAAGACCGTGCTCGACATCGGCTACAACTCCTCCGAGATGGGCTTCGATGGCGCCTCCTGCGGCGTGCTCAACATCATCGGCAAGCAGTCCGATGACATCGCACAGGGTGTCGATCGCAAGGACCCGCGCAAGCAGGGCGCCGGCGATCAGGGCCTGATGTTCGGCTTCGCCACCCGCGAGACCGATGTGCTGATGCCCGCCGCCATCACCCTCTCGCATCGTCTCGTCGAGCGTCAGGCCAAGGTGCGCAAGTCCGGCAAGCTCGCTTGGCTGCGCCCCGATGCCAAGAGCCAGGTCACGCTGCGCTACGAGAACGACCGACCGGTCGCGATCGATGCCGTCGTGCTCTCCACCCAGCACTCGAACGACATCTCCACCAAGGCGCTGCGCGAGGCCGTGATGGAGGAGATCCTGCTGCCCGTGCTGCCCAAAAAGTGGCTGCACAAGGGCACCAAGTTCCATATCAACCCGACCGGCCGCTTCGTCATCGGCGGTCCGGTGGGCGACTGCGGCCTCACCGGCCGCAAGATCATCGTCGACACCTACGGCGGTTTCGCCCGCCACGGCGGCGGCGCGTTCTCGGGCAAGGACCCCTCGAAGGTCGATCGCTCGGCCGCTTATGCCGCGCGCTATGTCGCCAAGAACATCGTCGCTGCGGGCCTCGCTGAACGCTGCGAGGTGCAGGTCTCCTACGCCATCGGCGTCGCCGAACCGACCTCGATCATGGTCGAGACCTTCGGCACCGGGACGCTGTCGCGCGACAAACTCACGGCGTTGGTGCGCCGGCATTTCGATCTGACCCCCTACGGACTGCGCGAGATGCTCGACCTCGCCCGTCCGATCTACCTCAAGACCGCGGCCTACGGCCACTTCGGCCGCAAGCACCCGGATTTCACCTGGGAGCGCACCGACAAGGCCGCAGCGCTCGCCGCCGACGCCGGTGCGAAGTCCCGGCGCTGAGCGAGCCGGGTTTCGACTACAATCCACCACCGTAGATGGCCCGATCGCCCGCAAAGGCGACCGGGCCGCGTGACGCGAGGGGCGCTGCAGCATCGATCGGATGCGAGGCTCGCGGCACGGCAGGATGCACAACGGCGCCCGTTCATCTTCCGAAGATAACGGAGCCGACCATGACCGATACCGCCACGCGCGACTTCCATGTCGCCGACCTCGCCCTTGCCGATTGGGGCCGCAAGGAGATCCGCATCGCCGAGACGGAGATGCCGGGCCTCCTCGCGATCCGTGATGAGTTCGCCCCGACGCAGCCGCTGCGCGGTGCCCGCATCACCGGGTCGCTGCACATGACCATCCAGACAGCCGTGCTGATCGAGACGCTGCAGGCGCTCGGCGCTCAGGTCCGCTGGGCTTCCTGCAACATCTTCTCGACGCAGGACCATGCCGCCGCCGCCATCGCCGCCCAAGGCACGGCGGTGTTCGCCTACAAGGGCGAGTCGCTCAAAGAATACTGGGACTTCACCCACCGCATCTTCGAGTGGCCTGACGGCGGCTTCTCGAACATGATCCTCGATGACGGCGGCGACGCCACGCTGCTGCTGCACCTCGGGACCCGCGCCGAGACGGACGCCTCGCTGCTGACCAACCCGGGCAGCGAAGAGGAGACCTTCCTCTTCGACTCGATCCGCGAGACGCTCAAGCGCGACCCGAAGTGGTACTCGACCCGCATCAAGCACATCCGCGGCGTCACCGAGGAGACCACCACCGGCGTCAAGCGCCTCTATCAGATGGCGAAGGACGGCGCGCTCGCCTTCCCCGCCATCAACGTCAACGATGCCGTGACGAAGTCCAAGTTCGACAACCTGTATGGTTGCCGCGAATCGCTCGTCGATGCGATCAAGCGCGCCACCGACGTGATGATCGCCGGCAAGGTCGCGGTGGTCTGCGGCTATGGTGACGTGGGCAAAGGTTCAGCGCAGGCGCTGCGGGCGCTGTCAGCCCAGGTGTGGGTCACGGAAGTCGACCCGATCTGCGCGTTGCAGGCGGCGATGGAAGGCTACCGCGTGGTCACGATGGAATATGCCGCCGACAAGGCCGACATCTTCGTCACCGCCACCGGCAACTACCATGTCATCACGCACGACCACATGCGGGCGATGAAGAACCAGGCGATCGTCTGCAACATCGGCCACTTCGACAACGAGATCGATTGCGCCTCCTTGAAGCAGTACCAGTGGGACAACATCAAGCCGCAGGTCGACCACATCATCTTCCCCGACGGCAAGCGCATCACGCTGCTCGCGGAAGGTCGGCTCGTGAACCTCGGCTGCGGCACCGGGCATCCGTCGTATGTGATGTCCTCGTCGTTCGCCAACCAGACCATCGCCCAGATCGAACTCTGGTCGAACCACAACAAGTACCCGGTCGGCGTCCATGTGCTGCCCAAGCACCTCGACGAGAAGGTCGCGCGGCTGCAGCTGCAGAAGCTCGGCGCCCGGCTGACCGAGCTCTCCGACCAACAGGCGAACTACATCGGGGTCACCAAGCAGGGCCCCTACAAGCCGGACGCCTACCGGTACTGACTTGGGGACGGCCGTGGCGCTAGCATAGGCGCCATGGTCGTCATCCGCCTTCTGCAGCTCACCGACACCCACCTTGTGGGTGATCCCCTGGGGGAGATGCGCGGCGTGCGCACCCTCGAAACGCTGCGCAAGGTGTTGCGGGGCGCGGCCGCGGATCTCGAGGCGGCCGATGCGGTGCTGCTGACGGGCGACATCGTCCACGACGATCCCGACGGTTACGCCTGGGTGCGCCACGAGTTGGGCTCGCTTGCAAAGCCTGTGCTTTGCATCCCGGGCAACCACGACGACCCGCAACTGCTCCGCGATGCGCTCAGCGAGCCGCCCTTCCGGCATCTCGGTCACCACGATCTTGGCGCGTGGCGGATCGTCCTGCTCGACAGCACCCTCCCCGGAGAGGCGGCAGGCGAATTACCCGCCACCGAGTTGGCGCGCCTCGAGGCGGCGCTCGGGCCTGACAGCCCACCGCACGCATTGGTCGTGCTGCACCATCAGCCGCTTCCGGTAGGCAGCGCCGGACTCGACAGCGTCGGTCTGCGCAACAGCGCAGCGCTCCAGAGGATGATCGCGGGCCTGCCGACGGTTCGCGCCTTGCTCGGCGGCCATGTGCACCAGGAGAGCGAGCAGCGCCTCGGTGCCGTGCGGGTGTTCACCACGCCCTCCACCTGCATGCAGTTCCGGCCGCAGGCCGCCGGCTTCGAGATCGATGATCGCGGCCCTGGGTGCCGGGTGTTCGAACTGCATCCCGATGGCGGACTGGACACCCGCGTCCGCTGGTTCGACTGAGCGCTCTGCGATGCGCGCCTTCCTGTGGTTCATCGGCCTGTTCGTCGCCGGTTTTACGGTCATGGCGCTGCTGGCGTGGCCGGCCTATGAGTGGCTCTCTCCGCACCTCGACGTCAAGTTCCATCGCCTCGCCAACCGCATCGGGCAGCTCTCGCTGCTGATCGGCATCGTGTTGCTGGCACGGCGGTTGGCGCTGGCCGACCGTCGCAGCCTCGGCTACGGCCTGCCGAGGATCGAGTTCCTGCGCGAACTCGCCATCGGGCTGGCGCTCGGTGTGGCCACCATGCTGCCGATCGCATTTTTGATGTTCGGGTTCGACCTGCGAATGTTGCGCGAGGGCATCACGCTCGATGGGGCACTGCTCCTGAAGCTCGCGGCCGGTGGCCTGATGACGGGGCTCGCGGTCGCCTTCATCGAAGAGACTTTTTTCCGCGGTGCGATGCACACCGCGATCGCGCGCGAGTCGGGTCATCGGCTCGCCATCGTACTGACCGCCCTGCTCTACTCGGCGGTGCATTTCGTGGGGCGCCACCGCATCCCCGTCGAGGAGCTCGGTCCAGACAGCGGACTTCGGCACATCGCCGGCACGCTGGCGGCGTTCGCGAGCCCCCTCGGCATCCTCGATGCGTTCCTGGCGCTCGCAGCGGTGGGCGTGCTGCTCGGGCTCGTGCGCGCGCGGACCGGCCATGTCGCCGGCTGCATCGGCTTGCACGCCGGTTGGGTGTGGGTGATCAGTGTTCTGCGCGAGTCGTCAAGACCGGACGATGCGAGCCCTTGGCGCTTCCTGCTGTCGGAATTCGACGGTGTGGTCGGCTGGCTGGTGCTCGCCTGGACGCTCGTCATCGGCGTGGTGGTGCTTCGCTTCTACGGGCATCGCACCGCCCGAGGGATCGGCGTCGCGGACGACGCCCTCAAGCGTCGGAAGGATCCTCAGGCCGCCGGATGAGCGGAGAGACGACGGCCAACCGCTCGAGCGGATCGTCCATCTCGAGGCAGGCCTGTTTGTCGCCGAGGGCGATCGGCAGGATCTCCACCAGCCGCCCACCGACCCAGGCCGCATCGTTGAAATGCGGCTCGATGCCGTTGTAGACCTCGCCGAGTTCAGGCAACACCCGCCGCAGGACATCGGCGAGATGCCGATGTTCGGGAGGCACGGGGACGACTTTCGGGGCGGCATCCTCCAACCATTGCGCCTCGCCCATGTTGAGCCCGTCCGCTTGGCGCCAACAACGCCGCACGCGGAAGCGCCGCTCACCGTGACAGGTGAGCCCCAAGAGGCCATCGGGCAGGAGGTTGAAGTCGACGATGCGCGCGGTCGTGCCGATCGCCGCGATGCCGTCGATCGGACCGGACTCGCCGCCGCCCTGCAGCAAGACCACCCCGAAGCAACTGCCCTCGCGCATGCAGCGCTTGACCATGTCGACATAGCGGGGCTCGAAGATGCGCAAGCGCAGTGGACCGCCCGGGAACAGCACCGAACTGAGCGGGAACAGCGGCAGCTCGAAGTCCACCGTGGACATCAGGCCTCCCGGCCCCAGGGCTTCGCCAGCGTGTGCCTGATCCGGAACTGGTCGAGGATGCGCGCGACGATGAAATCCACGAGCTCGGCGACCTGCGTCGGCTGGTTGTAGAAGCCGGGGTTGGCCGGCAGGATGCACACGCCGAGCCGCGCGAGCTTGAGCATGTTCTCGAGGTGGATCGCGGAGAACGGCGTCTCGCGCGGCACGATCACGAGATCGCCACGCTCTTTGATGACGACATCGGCTGCGCGCTCGAGCAGGTTCTCGCTGGCCCCGTTGGCGATCGCGGAGAGCGTCGCCATGCTCGCCGGGCAGATCACCATGCGGCGCGGCGCACCGGAACCGCTGGCGAGCGGCGAGGTCCACTCCTCCTCACCGAACACCCGCAGTTGGCCGTCGCGGGCTTTGAAGAGCGCCGAGAGATGCCGGGTCTGCTCGGTCGCACGGCCCGGCAGCCGACAATCGGTCTCCCCACCGATGACGATCTGCGCGGCGCGGGTGAAGGTGAGGTAGACCTGCCAATCGGCTTGCAACAGGCATTCCACCAACCGCAGACCGTACTGCGCGCCCGAAGCGCCGGTCATGCCCACCGACATGATGCGTTCCTCTTCAAAGGCCATGATCCGCCTCCCGCGCTGTCAGCGCGTCCAACAAACGCTGGTGCAAGCCCCCGAAACCGCCGTTCGACATGATCAGCACATGGTCGCCCGGGCGCACCGCTCGGACCAGCCCTTGCGTGAGATCGCCGATGTCCTGTGCGAGCCGGCCCCGACCACCGAGCGCCGCGATCACCGGCGCCGCATCCCAGCCGAGGTCAGGCGGCGCGTAGAGCCAAGTCTCATCCGCGGCGGACAGCGAGCCCGCGAGCGTATGGCGGTGCACGCCGAGGCGCATGGTGTTGGAGCGTGGCTCGAGCACCGCGAAGATGCGCGCGCCGCTGGCACCTTCCGCACCGAGCCTGCGGCGCAGTCCCTCGATCGTGGTGGCGATGGCGGTGGGATGGTGCGCGAAGTCGTCATAGATGGTCACGCCGCCCACCACACCGCGCACCTCCATCCGGCGTTTGATACCGCGGAACTCGCCGAGCGCTCCACAAGCCACCTCGGGCGGCACCCCGGCATGGCGGGCGGCAGCGATGGCGGCCAGTGCGTTATCGACATTGTGGCCGCCGATCAGCCCCCAGCGTACCCGCCCCACCGGAACGCCTTGGAACAGCACCTCGAAGCACGATCCGTCCTGCCGCCCTTCATCGGTGGAGTGCGCGCTCCAGAGCGCAGTACCGCCGCTCGACCCACCACCGCGCGCGAAACCCTCGCACGCGCTCCAACAGCCCATCGAGAGCGCACGGCTGAGATGCGGATCGTCGGCGTGGTGCACGATGAGGCCGGAGGCCGGTACGGTGCGCACGAGATGGTGGAACTGGCGCTCGATGGACTCGACGTCGGGGTAGATGTCGGCGTGGTCGTACTCGAGGTTGTTGAGGATCGCCGTGCGCGGACGGTAGTGCACGAACTTGGCGCGCTTGTCGAAGAACGCCGTGTCGTATTCGTCGGCCTCGATGACGAAGAACGGCGCTTCGCCGAGACGCGCACTGACACCGAAATCGAGCGGCACGCCGCCGATCAAGAACCCTGGCGAGAGCCCCGCGTACTCGAGGATCCAAGCCAGCATGCTGGAGGTGGTCGTCTTGCCGTGGGTGCCCGCCACCGCCAGCACCCAGCGATCGCGCAACACCTCGCGTGCCAACCATTCGGGGCCGGACTTGTAGGGCAAGCCGCGCTCGAGCAGCGCTTCGATGACCGGATGACCACGGCTCATGACATTGCCGACCACGACCACATCAGGCGCCGGATCGAGTTGTGAGGCCTCGAACCCTTGGGTGATCACGATGCCGAGCGACTCGAGCTGCGTGCTCATCGGCGGATAGATATTGTGGTCCGAGCCGGTGACACGGTGGCCGGCGGCCCGCGCTATCGCGGCGATGCCACCCATGAAGGTCCCGCAGATGCCGAGGATGTGCAGGTGCACGGCGTGGCGCTCAGGCTGCCGGGGCCGCGCCGCCGAACCCGAGCGCGACCATCGCCATCACCACGAGCAGTTCACCGATCAGCACCAGCACCAGGCACTGGAAGAACGGGCGCTCGATCGCCTCGGCGAGGATGCGCCCCCGCACGACCAGCAGGTAGAGGCCGGCCGCGAAGACCGCGGCCAGCGCGATCAAGGGCAACGCGGCGGCATCGACCGCCGGTTGACCGGTGCGCGCCGCCTCAAAGAGCGGCATCGCCACCGCCAGCAGCGGCAGCGTGAAGGGCGCCACGACGAGCATGACCCCAAGCATCGCGGTGGCGGTCTGCAGGAAACGTTCCGGCTTGCCATGGATCCGGGTCAGCAGGTAGATCCAACCGAGCGACAGCACCCCGGAGAACAACTCTCGAGACAACACCGCACCGGGGTCTTCGCCGAACGCGCCGGCGAACAACCCCTGCAGTGCCGCGAGTGCAAAGACGGTCGCGGCCAACAGGCGCGGCGAGGTCGGCAAGTCCGAGGGAGCCGCCTTGCGCAGCAACAACCCGATGAACAGACGCAGCGTGGAGATCATGCCGATTTAGTCCCCCGTGAAGGGTCGGATTCTTGCATAGTTGAGCGGTGTCGTCGCACGCAAAAATCATCACCACCGCTTCGGGCCTGCAAGACCTTCTCGGCGACCTCGTGGGCGAGACCGCGATCGGGCTCGACACGGAATTCATGCGTGAACGCACCTATCGGGCCGAGCTCTGCCTGCTGCAGCTCACCACCCGCAACGGCCCGATCTGCATCGATCCGCTCGCACTCCCGGATCTGAGTCCGCTCGCCGCAGCGCTCGGTGCCGCCGGCCCACCGGTCGTGTTGCATGCCGGTCGGCAGGACCTCGAAGTGTTGGCACCCACGCTCGGGCCGATGACGCCGCTGTTCGATACACAGATCGCGGCGGCGCTCTGCGGCCACCCTGCACAGGTCGGCTACGCCGAGTTGGTACGGCGCCTGTTGGGTCACGAACTGCCGAAAGGCCAGACCCGCACCGATTGGTCGCGACGACCCCTGAGCATCGAGCAGATCGAGTACGCACTCGATGATGTGCGCCACCTGTTGCCGCTGCGCGAGCAGTTGCTGGGTGCTCTGGAGCAGCTCGGCCGACTCGATTGGTTGGCCGAAGAGCTCGCCGCACTCGAACGGCTCGATGTGCTCGCCGTCGATGTCGACAAGGCTTGGCTGCGCTTCCGCGGCGTGGAGGGCTGGGACGAAGGTCGCCTCCGGCTGCTTCAATCGCTCGCGGCGTGGCGTGAACGGCGCGCCGTCGCACGCAACCGGCCACGCGGCTGGATCCTCGACGACACGCTCGTGCGCGAGATCGTGCTGCGCATCCCGCGCAGCCGTGACAGCTTGGCGCAGATCGAGGGCATGCCGGAAGCGGTCGTCAAACATTCAGGCGACGAGCTGCTCGGCTTGATCGAGGCGGCCCGGGTGCCGGATCCCGCGCCACCCCTGCCCAAACGCGAGCGGCCCGACCCGGCATCGATCGCACGCACGAAACGGCTGTCCGAGGTCACGCAGGCCACCGCGCAGGAACTCGACATCGCACCCGAAGTGCTCGCGACGCGGCGTGTGCTCGAAGAGATCGCCCGAGGCAACGACCCGGCGACCGCGCTAGGCGGTTGGCGCGCCGGCGTATTGGCCGACCGTTTGCGCGCCGCGGTGTGACCCGGTAAAGCTCAGCGCGGCGCGATCGCCGCCTCGACGCGCGCCGTCACCACCGGCAGCCCGGCGTCCGCATCGATGCTGCGCAACAGACCCTGCGCCGCGTAGAAATCCGCCAAGGGCCGCGTCTGCTCTTCATAGACGCCGATCCGCTTCGCGACGGTCTCTTCCTTGTCGTCCGGCCGCTGCATGAGGCGCGGCGTCTCGCACTGTCCGCCACAGGGCGGGGGCGATGGGGCTGGCGCAGTATGGATGTTGAACACCCGACCGCAGTCCTGACAGGTACGGCGGCCCGAGATGCGCTCGACCAGCAACTGGGGTTCGATGTTGAACTGCACCACGGCATCGAGCGGCTGCCCGATGCTGATGAGCATGCGGTCGAGGCCCTCAGCCTGCGGGATCGTGCGCGGGAACCCATCGAGGATGAACCCGCCGCGGGCGTCGGGTTCGGCCAGCCGCTCGCGCACCATACCGAGGATGGTTGCATCGTCGACGAGTTGGCCGGCATCCATGACGGCCTTGGCGCGACGACCCAATTCGGTACCGTCGCGCACATGGGCGCGCAGCAGGTCTCCCGTCGAGACCTGCGGGATACCATGACGCTCGACGAGGCGCTGGGCCTGCGTTCCCTTGCCGGAACCGGGCGCACCGAGGAAAACGATTCTCATGAACGGGGACTCCAAGCGTCCGTGCATCGGAATGACAGAGACGTGACGGCGAACGGTACCCGCCCGTTCCCGGCAGGTCAAATGCTGCGGTATCCTCACCTCCCATGAAAAAGACCGTCCGCAAGCCCGCCGCCCGCACCGGCAAGCCCGTTCCCCGCAACGCCTTCTACGCCCAGTCGGGCGGGGTGACCGCCGTCATCAACGCCTCAGCGGCCGGGGTCATAGAGACCGCCGCACGGCATCCCCGTCATATCGGCAAGGTCTACGCCGGCCGCCACGGCATCGTCGGCGCCCTCGAAGAGGACCTGATCGACTGCTCCAAGGAGAGCAAGGCGACCATCGCCGGACTGCGCCATACCCCCGCCGGCGCTTTTGGTTCAGCACGCTTCAAGCTCAAGGGTCTGGATAAGAACCGCGCCGAGTACGAGCGTCTGATCCAGGTCTTCAAGGCCCATGACATCGGATATTTCTTCTACAACGGCGGCAACGACTCGATGGACACCGCGCACAAGGTCGCGCAGATGGGCGAGACGCTCGGCTACCCCATCACCTGCATCGGCGTGCCGAAGACCGTGGACAACGATCTGCCCTTCACCGACTGCTGCCCGGGCTTCGGCTCGGTCGCCAAGTTCGTCGCCGTGTCCACACTCGAGGCCTCGCTCGATGTCGCCTCGATGGCGCGGACTTCCACCAAAGTGTTCGTGATGGAGGTGATGGGGCGCCATGCCGGTTGGATCGCCGCCGCAGGCGGGCTCGCCGGCAAGGGCCGCGATGCAGCGCCGCACATCATCCTGTTCCCGGAGATCGCCTTCGACCCGGTGGCGTTCTTGGCACGCGTCAAGGAGACCGTGGAGCGCGTCGGCTACTGCGTGATCGTGGTTTCCGAAGGCACGGCCTATGCAGACGGACGCTTCCTCGCCGACGCCGGCACGAAAGACGCCTTCGGCCACACGCAGTTGGGCGGCGTCGCGCCGTTCCTCGCCGACATGATCCGCAAAGCCCACGGCTACAAGTACCACTGGGCAGTGGCGGATTACCTGCAGCGTGCGGCGCGCCACATCGCTTCGAAGACGGATGTCGAGCAGGCCTATGCGATGGGCAAGGCCGCCGTCGAGCTCGCCGTGCAGGGACACAACGCCGTGATGCCGATCGTGGTCCGCAAGTCCTCGCGGCCTTATCGCTGGACGGTGGGTCATGTCGAGCTCGCCAAAGTCGCCAACGTCGAGCACAAGCTGCCACGCGACTTCATCACGACCGACGGTTTCGGCATCACCGAACGATGCCGACGCCACCTGCTGCCGTTGATCGACGGCGAAGCGCCGCCGCCCTTCCGGGACGGATTGCCGGTCTACGTCAGACTGCGCGGCGCGAAAGTCCGCAAGCGACTGCCGCCGTTCAAGGCTTGATCGATGTCGCCCTCACGGCTGCCGCCCGGGCGGCCATGACGAGCCGCCATGGTATGATGCGGCGCCTTTTTTCCTAGGGGGAGATCAAAATGGACTTTAATACTTGGCTCTGGATCGCCGTGGGCGCCGGAGTGCTCGCAGTCGTCTACGGGGCCATCTCGGCCATCGCCATCAACAACCTGCCCGCCGGCAATGCCCGCATGCAGGAGATCGCCGCCGCCATCCAAGCCGGCGCGCAGGCCTACCTCAACCGCCAGTACTCCACCATCGCCGTGGTCGGTGTGGTGCTGTTCGTCGTCCTCGGCTTCGTGCTCGATTGGGCGACCGCAGGCGGCTTCGCGGTCGGCGCGATCCTCTCCGGTATCGCCGGCTACATCGGCATGAACGTCTCGGTGCGCGCGAACGTGCGGACCGCCGAAGCGGCCAACCACGGCCTGAACGCCGCGCTGCAGGTCGCCTTCAAGGGCGGCGCGATCACCGGCATGCTGGTGGTGGGTCTCGGTCTGATCGGTGTCGCCCTCTACTACATGCTCATGATCCCGGTCGTGGGCGATGACAAGGCGCTGCGTTCCTTGGTCGGTCTCGCCTTCGGCGGTTCGCTGATCTCCATCTTCGCGCGTCTCGGTGGTGGCATCTTCACCAAGGGTGCAGATGTCGGTGCCGACCTCGTCGGCAAGGTCGAGGCGGGCATCCCCGAGGACGATCCGCGTAATCCCGCGGTCATCGCCGACAACGTCGGTGACAATGTCGGTGACTGCGCCGGCATGGCCGCCGACCTGTTCGAGACCTATGCGGTCACCCTCGTCGCCACCATGCTGCTCGGCGGCCTGATGCTGACGGGCGTCGGCAGCGCGGCGATCATCTACCCGCTTGCGCTCGGCGCCGCCTCGATCGTCGCCTCCATCGTCGGCACCTTCTTCGTGAGGGTGAGCGACGGCGGCAAGATCATGAACGCGCTCTACAAGGGCGTGATCGTCTCGGGCGTGGTGTCTGCGGTCGCCTTCTGGTTCATCACCGAGTCGCTGATGCCCGCGCACTTCACCTCGATGTTCGGTTGTGCGCTGATCGGCCTCGCGCTGACGGCGGCGATGATCGTCATCACCGAGTACTACACCGCCACGGAATACAGCCCGGTGCGCAAGATCGCCGAGGCCTCGCAGACGGGCCATGCGACGAACATGATCGCCGGTCTCGGTGTATCGATGAAGTCCACCGCACTGCCGGTGCTCGCGGTCTGCGCCGCGATCTGGGGCTCCTACACGCTCGGCGAGAACGGCGAGGCCGGTCACGGTCTCTACGGTATCGCCATCGCGGCGACCTCGATGCTGTCGCTGACCGGCATGATCGTGGCGCTCGATGCCTACGGTCCGATCACCGACAACGCAGGCGGCATCGCCGAGATGGCGGGGCTCGACAAGAAGGTCCGCAACATCACCGACCCGCTCGATGCCGTGGGTAACACCACCAAGGCGGTGACCAAAGGCTATGCGATCGGCTCGGCGGGTCTTGCGGCACTCGTGCTGTTCGCCGACTACACCCTCAAGCTCGAGGCGCATCTGGCCGCCACCGGGCGCCCCATGGTCGAGTTCTCGCTGTCGGATCCGGCCGTGATCATCGGCCTCTTCATCGGTGGTCTCGTGCCCTACCTGTTCGGCGCGATGGCGATGGAAGCCGTCGGACGCGCAGCGGGCTCGGTGGTCACCGAAGTGCGGCGCCAGTTCCGCGAGATCCCCGGCATCATGGACGGCACGGGCAAGCCCGATTACTCCACGGCGGTCGACCTGCTCACCAAGTCGGCGATCAAGGAGATGGTGGTGCCCTCGCTGCTGCCGATCCTGGTGCCGGTCGTGGTGGCCTTCGGCATGAACGCGCTGATGGGTGACGGCGCCGGCATCCGGGCGCTCGGTGGCCTGCTCATCGGCACCATCGTCACGGGCCTCTTCGTCGCCATCTCGATGTGCACGGGTGGTGGTGCCTGGGACAACGCCAAAAAATACATCGAAGAAGGTCATTTCGGCGGCAAGGGCTCCGAGGCCCACAAGGCCGCGGTCACCGGCGACACCGTCGGCGATCCGTACAAGGACACCGCGGGTCCGGCCATCAACCCGTTGATCAAGATCATCAACATCGTGGCGCTGTTGCTGGTGCCGCTGCTCTGAGCAGCCCCGCCATCGACCAGCGAAGAAGGCCCCGGAAACGGGGCCTTTTTTTTGGCTCAGAGAATTTTTCTCAGAACACCTTACCCGGTTCGCCGATGCGCGACCGGTACGCACCAGGCGGCTCCCGTGGATCATCGGCGCTGCGCGGTTGCACCGGCGGAGCGTTGGGGTCGGGCACCAGCAGCCGCCAAGCCTGGGTGGGGCGCTTCGCAGCCCAGAGGAGGCCTCCGAGGCCCTGCGGTACCGCTCGGCGCTCGGGCAGATCGGGCGGCGGGCGGCGCGGACGGATGACGACCTCGTCGAGCTCTGCCGTCCAAGGCGCATCCAGCTCGTCGCGCGGCACATGCCGACGCAGATCGCCGGGACGCAGATCGAGGCGCGGCGGCGCGGCCTCGCCCGCGGCCGTGGCATCCGCCACCTCGGAGGGGTCGCTACCGGTCGCCATCGCGGGGCTTCCCCCCAGCAGGGCAACCACCATTCCCGCAGCGGCGCAAGCCCTTGCGCGCCCAGACAGGCCGTATAGAGTCATGGTCTCTTTGCTCTTGCCGGAGTACCCGTCGTGCGTCATCTTTTGTCCCGGACCGCTTGCCTGACCGCTGCCCTGTTTCTGACCCTGACGGCCCCGCTTACCGCGCCGGCCCTGGCCGCCGAGAAGGCCGCAAAACCCGCCGCGAGCGCCGCCACGCTGCCCGCGCCGCAGAAGATCACCTCGGTCGAGGGGATCACCGAATACCGCCTCGCCAACGGCCTGACGGTACTCCTCTTCCCGGACGGTTCCAAGCCGACCATCACCGTGAACATCACCTACCTCGTAGGATCGCGCCACGAAGGCTACGGCGAGAGCGGCATGGCTCATCTGCTCGAGCACATGGTGTTCAAGGGCACACCGCGGCACCCCAACATCCCGCAGGAGCTCACCGCACGCGGGGCGCGCCCGAACGGCACCACCTGGTACGACCGCACCAACTATTTCGAGACCTTCGCAGCAACCGACGACAACCTGCGCTGGGCCCTCGACCTCGAAGCCGACCGCATGATCAATTCCTTCATCAAGGAGGAAGACCTCAAGAGCGAGTTCTCCGTGGTGCGCAACGAGTTCGAGTCCGGCGAGAACAACCCCTCGCGCGTGCTGCTGCAGCGGGTCATGTCCACCGCCTATCTTTGGCATAACTACGGCAAGACGACCATCGGATCGCGTGAGGACATCGAGCGCGTACCGGTCGCCAACCTGCGGGCTTTCTACCGCAACTACTACCAGCCCGACAACGCGGTGCTGACCGTCACCGGCAAGATCGACGAAGCCAAGACGCTCGCTTGGGTCAATGAATTCTTCGGCCCGATCCCGCGTCCGCAGCGCATCCTGCAGCCGACCTACACCGTCGAACCCACGCAGGATGGCGAGCGCCACGCCGTGCTGCGCCGGGTCGGCGATCTTCAGGTCACCGCCGCCGGTTATCACATCCCGGCCGGCGCCCACCCGGACTTCGTCGCCGTGGAGGTGCTGGCCGAGGTGCTCACCAACGAGCCCTCGGGGCGCCTGTACAAGGCGTTGGTGGAGACCGGCAAGGCGAGCAGCGTCGGCGGTTTCGCCTTCGAACTGAAGGACCCGGGCTACATGTATTTCTCGGCGGAGGTCCTCAAGGACAAACCGGTGGCGGATGCCACGCAGACGATGCTCGAGCTGCTCGATACGCTCGCCTCGAATCCGGTCACCGCGGATGAAGTCACCCGCGCACGGAACACCCTGCTGAAAGACTTCGAGCTCACCTACAACAACAGCGAGCGCGTCGGGCTCGGACTCTCCGAGTATGTCGCGAAGGGTGACTGGCGGCTGTGGTTCCTGTCGCGCGACCGCCTCGAGAAGGTCACGGCCGCCGACGTCAACCGGGTCGCCATGGCGTACCTCAAGCCTTCGAACCGCACCACCGGCTTGTTCGTCCCGGATGCCGCCCCCGTACGGGCGACGATCCCGACCGCGGATGAGCCTTCGGTGATGCTCGCCGGATACACCGGTCGCGCCATGCTCAAGCAGGCGGAGGCTTTCGATCCCTCGCCGGCCAACATCGACGCACGCACCCGCAGCGAGACGCTGCCCGGCGGCGCGAAGTACAGCTTCCTCGCCAAATCCACCCGCGGTGGCGCCGTGACGGCGAACATCGTGCTGCGTCTCGGCGACCGGAATTCATTAGCCGGTCGGTCGACCGTGACCGAACTCACGGCGGCGATGCTGCGTCGCGGCACCGCGAACCGCTCGTTGCAACAGATCAACGACGAACTCGACAAGCTGAAGTCCACGGTCAGCATCGGCGGCGGCGGACAGACCGTGAACGTCTCGGTGGTCTCTACCCGGGACAATCTCGTACCGACACTGGACATCGTCACCGACCTCCTGCGCAATCCGGTGTTCCCGGAAACCGAATTCGTCAAGCTGCGCGATGAGACGCTCGCCGGTCTCGATCAGCAACGCAGCGAACCGCAGGCCATCGCAGCGCGTGAGAGCGCCCGCATCACCTCGCCCTGGCCCGCCGACGACTTCCGTCGGGTGCGCAGCTTCGAGGAAGAGGCCGTCGCGATCCGCGGCACCTCGGTCGCCGACCTGCGGCGGTTCCATGCCGATTTCTACGGTGCCTCGGACGCTACCGCCGCGGTCGTCGGCGACTTCGACGAGACCACCACGCGCGCCGCACTCGGTGCGATGCTGGCCGGCTGGTCTGCCGAACAGGTCTACGAGCGCGCACCGGGCAACAGCTTCGACATCCCGGGGAGCAGCCGCCAGTTGATCACGCCGGACAAGACCAACGCAGTGATGATCGCGCGGCTGAACCTGCCGCTGCGCGACGATGATCCGGACTTCGCTGCGCTCACCCTCGCCAACTACATGCTGGGGGGCGGCTTCCTAAACTCGCGGCTCGCCACCCGCATCCGCCAGAAAGAGGGCATCAGCTACGGCGTGTCGTCCTTCCTGCAGGCGTCCTCCTTGGACAAGGACGGCGCTTTCGGCACCTTCGCGATCTACAACCCGCAGAACTCAGCCCGCCTGATCGCGGCCTATCGTGAAGAACTCGCCAAGATGCTGGCTGAGGGCTTCACCGAGGCCGAACTCAAGGACGCGCGCAGCGGCTGGCTGCAGGGGCGCAGCGTCAGCCGTTCGCAGGATCGCGAGTTGGTCAGCCGACTGCAGTCCTATAGGTTCCTCGATCGGACGCTCGCCTGGGATGAGGCCCTCGAGGCCCGGGTAGCGACGCTGACCGTGGCTGATGTGAATGCCGCGGTGAAGCGCTGGATCCGTCCGCAAGACCTCACGATCGTCGAGGCGGGCGATTTCCGGACGAAGCCCTGACCACGACCCGACCAGATCCGTCGTTCCGGATCTGAAGGCTTGGCAGCGGGGTGGAAAAGCAGTACTTTTCCGCCCCGCCCACCCGCTTCCACCCCATGCTGGACACCATGCACACCGACACTGCCCGCGATCAGATGGTCCAGCAGCAATTGCGCGCCTGGCATGTGCTCTCCCAGCCGGTGCTCGACACCTTTGCGCGCATCCCTCGCGAGGCGTTCGTACCGCCGGCGTTCCGCGAGGTGGCCTACGCGGACACCGGGATCCCCTTGGGCGGCGGCGATCACATGCTGACACCCAAGATCGGCGGTCGCATCCTGCAGGCGGTCGCGCTGAAGCCGACCGACCGCGTGCTCGAGATCGGCAGCGGATCGGGTTTCCTGACCGCTTGTCTGGCGGCGCACGCTTGCTCGGTACGATCGCTCGAGATCCGAGCGGACCTTGCGCAGCAGGCGACGACGAACCTCCGGACTGTCGCAGTGCGCAATGCCACCGTCGAGCATCGCGACGCCTATGCACGGGAAGCACTCGGCAGCAGCGAGTACGAGGTCATCGTGCTCACCGGCTCGCTGCCCGCGCGGGATGCGCGCTTCGAGGAGCGGCTTGCACCCGGCGGCCGCCTCTTCGTGGTGCTCGGTACCGGGACCACCCTGCACGCGAGCCTCGGCGAGCGCGGCGCTGACGGTACGCTGCAATGGAGCGTGCTCTTCGAGACCGCGCTCAAGCCGTTGTCAGGCGCGCCCGTACCCTCCTCATTCAGTTTCTGACGGCCATGGTCCACGACATCACCCCCGAAGCGCTGCAAGCCCGCCTCCAGGCCGGCGAATCATTGGTCGTCATCGATGTGCGCGAAGCCCATGAACTCGAGGTCTCGAGCCTGCCCTTTGCACATCACATCCCCATGGGTGACATCCCGACTCGCCTCAGCGAGATCGACCCAGCGGCCACCACGGTGGTGATGTGCCGCTCCGGTGCTCGGAGCATGCAGGTCGCCCGCTTCTTGGAGAGCCGCGGATTCCGCTCGGTCAGCAATCTGACCGGGGGAATATTGGCGTGGGGGGAACGAATCGACCCCTCATTGCGTCCATACTAGCGGCCTGAGTCTTCCCGCCTTCCGCCAACTGTTATACTTACCTATAACACCCCGTCGAGGTCTTGTTTATGAAGCGCGCTTTGGTGCTGACGCTCGGTCTGTTCGTCTCGATGTCCGCCTCCCACGCGGAGGATCTGAAGGCCGTCTACGAACGCGCCCTCTCCAACGACCCTCAGATCCGCGAGGCCGATGCCTTGCGTCTGGCGGCCCGGGAGTCCAAGCCCCAGGCACTGGCGGCACTGCTGCCGCAGATCTCCGGCTCCGCGAGCCGCAGCAGATCCGATAACCGTACCGAAGGTCAGTTCCCGCAAGAGATCGAGCAGCCCACGGGATCCGGCAACCGCGTGGTCGTCAACTTCATCTCCTCGAGCGACTCCGAGCCGGAGACCGACCGGTGGAGCCTGGACCTGCGGCAAAGCGTCTTTTCCTGGTCCGATTGGATGAACCTCAAGCGAGCCGACCGTCAGGTCGCACAGGCTGAGGCCGACTACGCGGTCGCCCAGCAATCTTTGATCCTGCGGGTCTCCGAAGCCTACTTCAACGTCCTCGCCGCCCAAGACCAGGTCTCGGCGCAGAACTCCGCGCTCGAGGCGATCACGCGCCAACTCGAGCAGTCCGAGAAGCGCTTCGAGGTCGGCTTGATCGCCATCACCGATGTGCAGGAAGCCAAGGCCGCGCGTGACAGCGCCGCTGCCGCCGTCATCGCCTCGAAGCGTCAGCTGGCCTCCAACGAGGAGCTGCTGCGCGAGATCACCGCCGAGAAATATTCGACGCTCGCCAAGCCGGGCGATGCGATGCCGCTCAAGAGCCCGGACCCGGCCGACGAGGACCAATGGGTGGCACGCGCCATGGAGCAGAACCTCTCGCTCATCTCGAGCCGTCTCGCCGCCGATATCGCGCGCGATAATGTCCGCTCGGCGTTCGGCGGGCATCTGCCGGAAGTCGACCTTGTCGCCAGCCGCAGCAACAGCGACCAGACAAGCCCCATCGATTTCGCGAGCGGCAACACCGGTCTCCGCACCAGCGACACGGACGACACCACCTACTCCTTGCAGTTGTCGGTGCCGATCTTCTCCGGCGGCGGCACGCAATCGCGGGTGCGCCAGAGCGAGTACCAGTGGCAAGCTGCGCGCGAGCGTTTCGCACGCGTCTCGCGCCAGACCGAGCGTCAATCGCGTGATGCCTATCTCGGCGTGTTGAGCGAGATGTCGCGCGTCGCCGCTCTGCGGCAAGCGCTCGAATCGAACCAGACGGCGCTGAAGGCGACCGAAGCCGGTTACGAGGTCGGCACCCGGACCACCGTGGATGTCCTCGAATCGCGTCGCAGTCTCGTGCAGGCGCAGACCAACTACTCCCGCAGCCGCTACGACTACATCCTGAACGTGCTCAAACTGCGCCTCGCATCGGGCACGCTCGACCGTGCGGCGCTCGAAGAGGTCAACGGTTGGCTGACGGAGTCTGTGCCGGTCCGATAAGCGGCTCGATCAGCGCTTCGAGGCGTTGCAGCGTGCCGCGGTTGCGCGCCACCATCGCCTGACCTAGCGCACCGCGTCGGCGCCGTTCCGCGGGGTCCCTTGCGAGCCCAAGCAGCGCGGCAGCCAACCCGCTCGCGTCCTCCACCATCTCCACTGCGCCCTCCGACACGAGCGCTCGGGCGATCTCCTCGGCGTTGAACACATACGGTCCCGTCAGCGACGGCACCGCAAGCGCGGCAGGCTCGAGCAGGTTGTGACCGCCGACCGGCACCAGACTGCCGCCGACGAACGCCACATCCGCCGCGGCGTACCACTCGACCAGTTCGCCGAGGCTGTCGAGCAGCAACACTTGGGTATCGACGGCCACCGCAGAACCCGCCGATCGTCTTGCATGGCGTACGCCGCGCGCCTCGAGCGCCGAGGCCACCGCAGCGAAACGCGGCGGATGTCGTGGCGCCAACACCAGCAGATTCGGGATACCCGCAGCCTCGAGCGCGCGCTGCGCATCGATCGCAGCGTCTTCCTCGCCCTCGTGGGTGCTGCCCGCGATCCACAGGAACCGATCGGTGGCGGCGCAGGCCACGCGCCGCGCGGCACCACGCTCGAGGATGTCCGCCGGCAGCTCGAAATCGAACTTGATGTTGCCCACCACATGGGTCTTCGCGGGGTTGGCGCCGATGGCACGGAAGCGCTCGGCGTCGTCCTCACCCTGTGCCGCGATGACGATACCGTGCGAGAGGGTCTCGTGGAAAAGGCTGGCCAACAGCCGGTAGCGCCCCACGGAACGCGGCGAGATGCGGGCGCTCGCCAGCACCAGGGGCACGCCGCGCCGGCCGCAGGTGCGGAACAGGTTAGGCCAAAGTTCGGTCTCGAGGATCACCGCGACGCGGGGCCTGACGCGGTCGAAGAACCGCCGGACACTGCCTGGCAGGTCGTAGGGCAGGTAGCGCACATCGATGGTGTCACCGAACGCGGCACGCGCGCGCGCCTTGCCGGTCGGCGTGACGGTCGTGAGCACGAGCGGCACGCCCGGGTAGCGCCGCTGAAGTGACCGCACCAACGCGACCGCCGCCTGCACCTCCCCGACCGACACCGCATGCACCCAGATCGCAGGCTCCGCCGTCGTCGCACCGAAACCGAAGCGCTCGGGGAGGCCCTGCCAATAGCTGCGGTCCCGCAGGCCACGCCACAGCAGCACGAGGCAAGCGATCGGCGCGAGGAGGTAGACGATGGACTGGTAGACGACCTGCATCATCGCTGCGCGGGGGCGGCCGCGGCGTCGGCCCGCATCTTGCCGTCCCGATAACCCGCAAGCAGCGCCGTCCACAGCGTTTCATTGAACCGCCCCGCAGGCAGCGCATCGCAGATCTTCAGGATCGAGCGCCGCAGCCGCACCAGATTGGCGTCGCACCAAAGACCGGGTTCACGCAGGTCGCCGCGGTCGAAGTCGATGAGCCACCAGCGCTGCGTGCCGTCCACCAGGATGTTGTGGGCGTTGAGGTCGGCGTGGAAAACGTTTTTACGATGGAACTGCGCGATCAAGCGCCCGACCGCGATCCAATCGGCGACCTGCAGCGCGCCCATCGACAAACGCTCGGCGAAGGTCTGGGTGTCGGGGATCATCTCGGTGATCAGATCGCCGCGATAGAAAAGGCCATCACGCACCACCCTCGCACCGACAGGCACCGACACCGGGAGGCCGATCGCATGCAGATAGACGAGCAACAAGAACTCGCGTACCGGTCGGGTCGAGATCTCCCGACGGAAGAGATAACGATCCGAGGACAGGCGTGCCATGAGGCCACCGCGCCGATAGTGCCGCAGCGCATATCGCCGGCCACCGTCCTCGAAAAAGAGCGTCGTGCCGCGGCCATGTGCCGCACCGCGGATCGCACCACGCGCCGCCCACCATGCCGGCTCGAACCAGAAGGCGCTCAAATTGTCGGCGCTCAAGGGCTCGTATAGCATGACCGATGCACCGTCCTGCTCCCGCCGGATGCCGGGACCGATCACGCGCCAATCGAACATGCCCGACACCCTCCCTGCCATGACCCCACCCGCGACCGTCTGCCTGTTGCGGCTGTCTGCCATCGGCGACACCTGCCATGTCGTACCGTTGCTGCGCACGCTGCAGCGCGCGTGGCCGCAGACCCGCTTCACCTGGCTCATCGGCCGGGCCGAGGCACGCCTGATGCTGCCCTTGCTGCCCGAGGTCGAGTTTATCACCGTCGACAAGCGTGCCGGGCTTACCGGACTGCGCGCGCTGCGCCGGAGCCTCGCCGACCGACGCTTCGACCTCCTGCTGCACCTGCAGCTCTCGCTGCGCGCCAGCGCCGTGGCCGCCGTGGTGCCGGCGCGGCGCAAGCTGGGGTTCGACCGGGCTCGCGCCCGTGAACTGCAGTGGCTTTTCACCGACGCGAAGATCGCACCGCGGCAACGCGAGCATGTGCTCGACAGCTTCCTCGGTTTCGCCGACGCCTGCGGCGTGCACGATCGCGTGCTGGCCTGGGACCTGCCGCTGCCCGCCGATGCGCTGGACTATGCGCGCACCCATATCCCCGATGGCACGCGTGCCCTCGTGATCAGCGCCTGCTCGAGCCATGAGGGTCGCAACTGGCTGCCGGAGCGCTATGCCGCAGTCGCCGCGCATGCCGTGCGCCGCCATGGCCTCAAGGTCATCCTCGCCGGTGGCCCCGGACCCGTGGAACGCGCCATGGCCGACGCCATCATCGCGGCTTGCCACGAACCGCTCACCGATCAGGTCGGCAAGGACACCCTGCCCCAGATGCTCGCGCTGCTCGCGCGTGCGCAGGCGCTCTTGGCCCCGGACACCGGTCCTGCCCACATGGCGACCATGGTCGGCACGCCCGTGGTCGGGCTCTACGCCTGTACGAACCCCGCGCGCAGCGGGCCGTACCTCTCACGGCGATGGTGCGTCGACGCCTTCCCAGAGGCCACCGCGAAGTTCCGTGGCTCGACACCCGAGCGTTTGCCCTGGGCCACCAAGATCGAGGAACCGGGCGTGATGGCGCTGATCAGCGTCGAGGACACCTGCAACCGGCTCGACGCCCTGCTAGCATCTCATCCATGAAAGATATCCTCGTGCCGATCTCGCCCGGTGAGCTGCTCGACAAGATCACCATCCTGCGCATCAAGTCGGCCCGCATGACCGACGAGACCAAATTACGCAATGTGCGGGTCGAACTCGACGCCCTCGAGCAGACCTGGCGCGAAAGCGGCGCCGCGATCCCGGCGGTCGCCGCTGACGAGGCCGCCCTGCAGAAGGTCAACGAAGAACTTTGGGACATCGAAGACCGTATCCGCGACAAAGAGCGGGCCGGCGAATTCGACGCCGTGTTCATCGAGCTGGCACGGGCGGTATATGTGACGAACGACGAGCGTGCCCGCTTCAAGAAGAACATCAACATGACGCTCGGCTCGCGTCTCGTCGAAGAGAAGTCCTACCAGCCGTATCGTTGAGGTCGAAGCCCGACCGGGCTCAGCGCCGCAGCGTGTATTCCGCGCCGCAATACGGACACTTGGCCTCGCCGGTCTGCTCGATCGACAGATAGACCTTGGGGTGTGAGTTCCAGAGCGACATCTGCGGCATCGGGCAGGAGAGGGGCAGGTCCTCGACGGAGACTTCGTACTGGTTCTGGGCGTTCGGTTGCAGCAGGTTTGGCGCGCTCATGCCCCGATTATACCTCCGGACTCCCCAACGCCTCGTCCCAGATCGCTGCCACCGCCGCGCGCGCCTCCCGGTACTCACTGCCGTCGATCACCGCACCCTCGCCGCGCAAGGCACGCTGGTGGCCGCGTGCGCGGTAGAGGCGATACGCGTCGGTGAGCCGATCGACCGTCGCCTGCGGCACCAGATCACCCGAGGCCAGCGTTTCGAGCTGGCGGATGGTGTCGGCGTACATCGCCACCGCCGGGTGGCGCCCCGCCTCGCGCAGCGCCCAGTACTGTGCGAGGAACTCGATATCGGCGATGCCACCGCGACCCTGCTTGAGGTCGAAACCGTCGGTGCCTGAGCGGTCGAGCTCGCGCCGCATGCGCGTGCGCATCGAGGTCACCTCCTCACGCAGCGTGTCACGCCGTACATGGTGGGTGAGCAGGTCGATGCGCAGCGATTCGAAGGCCGCCCGCAAAGCCGGCGCACCGGCCACCGCCCGCGCGTGCAGCAGCGCCTGGTGCTCCCAAGTCCAAGCCTCGCCGCGCTGGTAGTCACCGAACGCCCCGATCCCGGTGACGAGCATCCCGCCCTTGCCGCTCGGCCGCAGCCGCGTGTCGACCTCGTAGAGCCGACCGGCGCGCGAATGTACGGTGAGGATGTGCACGATGCGTTGTGCGAGACGCACGAAGAAGACCTGGTTATCGAGCGGGCGCTCACCACGGGTCTCTTGCACCAGCCCGTGGGAGTCATGGAGGAAAACAAGGTCGAGGTCTGAGCCGTAGCCGAGTTCCATCCCGCCCAACTTCCCATATCCGACCGCACACACCTCGACATCCTGCGGCACCCCATCCTCGCGCTCACGCCAGGTCGGCACACCGAACTGCGCGGTCATCTGCGCCCATCCTTGGCGCAACGCCTGCTCGATGACGAGCTCGGCGATGTCGGTCAGACGATCCGAGACATGCATCACGGTCAGGCGTCCGGTGATCTCGGCGATCGCCACCCGGAACACCGCCGCATTCTTGAACTGGGCCAAGGCCTCGACCGACTGTTCGGGGTCGTCCGGCGACACCCTCGCAAGGCGGTCTTCGAGGTCGGCGGCGAGCTCGGCACGGTCCGGCGTCTCGAGGAGCGAACGCTCATCGAGCAGCTCATCGAGCAGCAAGGGATGCGCGGCGAGCTGTGCGACCAGAAAATCGCCGCCGCGACAGACCGCCATGAAACGCTCCCGCGCTGCGGGGTTTTCATTGAGCAGCGCGAAATAGGCCGAACGCCCGCCGATCGCCTCGATGACCCGCAGCATGCGCCGCGTCATCACGAGCGCGTCGTCATCGGCCCCGAGCGCGGCGAGCAACGAAGGCAGCAATTGCTGCAGGCGCCGCATCCCCGCTGCATCGAGCCGCCGCGGCAGTGCACCGTCGCGCAGATCGAGCACCAACCGTGCGATCTCGCCCGCGGACTCGCTGCCGTGGCCGACGAGGCGGTCCGCAAGCAGGTCGCGTATCCCTTCGAGGCCCAAAGAATCATCCCAGATCCCGGCGAGCGCCGCGGCATCGCCGGCAGCGCCCACCGGGCGCGGTGCCGCCGCCTCGTCCGCGCCGCGCCCACCATCCGCGTCCGTCGGTCTGAACACCAAGGACTGGAATGCGCGCTGCACCTTGGATTGGTGCGCGCCCAAGGTCACGCACAGGGCTGCCCAGTCCGGTTCACCCATCGCACCCGCGAGCTGGATGCGCGAGATCTCGTCCTGCGGCAACGCATGCACCTGCGCGTCGCGCAGCATCTGCAGGCGATTCTCGATCGTGCGCAGATAGCGGTAGGCGGCATCGAGATCCTGTACCACCTGCGGGCGCAGGAGCTTCTGGCGGCCGAGCTGCGGCAGCACCTCGAGCAGCCGCGATCCTTGCAGGCGACGGTCCTGCCCACCCCGTATGAGCTGCAACGCCTGCACGATGAACTCGATCTCACGGATGCCGCCGGGGCCGAGTTTCAGGTGATCGACGAGGTCCTTGCGGGCGACCTGCTTCTCGATGAGCCCCTTCATCTCGCGCAGGCTGTCGAAGACCCCGAAGTCGAGGTAGCGGCGATATACGAAGGGACGCACCGCTTCGGCGTAGAGATCGGCATAGGCCTCGGCACCCGTGATCGCGCGCGCCTTCACCCAAGCGTAGCGCTCCCAGTCGCGTCCATGCTGGAGCAGATAGCCCTCGAAGGAGGCGAAGCTGCAGGCAAGCGGCCCGGAATCCCCGAACGGCCGCAGCCGCATATCGACACGGAACACGAATCCGTCGACCGTCACCGCCGCCAGCAGCCGGATCAGCGCCTGCCCGAGCCTGAGGAAGAACTCCTCGTGGCTGACCGGCGCCGCAGCTTGCGTCTCCCCGTGCCCGGGGAACAGGAATACGAGGTCGATGTCGGAGGAGAAGTTGAGTTCGCGGCCGCCGAGCTTGCCCATGCCGACCACCACGAGCGGCATCGGCTCGCCGTCCGCGTAGGCGGGGCTGCCATAACGGGCGGTGGTGAGCGCCCAAGCCTCACGCAGCGCGAGCGCGACGGCATCGTCCGCGAACGCAGAGAGGTCCTCGAGGGTCTCCTCGAGCGAGGCCGCACCCGCAAGGTCGCGCCAAGCGATACGCACCATCTCGCGACGCCGCCAGCGGCGCAGCCACGACTGCCACTCGGGTTCGGATGCGCCGGGCTCTGGCGCAAGGCCCGCAGGCCAGCATGCCTCGCCGCCCGCCGTCCGCAAGCGGTTCAGGGCATCACTTCGTGCGAGGTCGGACCAGAGCGCCGGATCACGCGCGAAGGCCTCCGCCACGAACGGGCTGCAGGCGGACACCTGTCGCGCCGCATCACGCATCGGCACGGGAAAATCTTCAGCTTGCATGTCGGGATCCCGACGCGCGGGGCATCGGCAGCAACCGCTGTTGCACGGCGGCGACCCTCAAGAGCGTCGCCTCTGCGAATGGACGGGCCACGAACTGCGCACTGAACGGCAGGCCGCGCGCATCGAGCCCCGCCGGTACGGCGATGGCGGGCAGACCGAGATAATTGAACGGCGCGGTGCAATGCACCAGCTTGGCGAGGATCTCCCACAGCCCGCTGCCGGCGCCGACATCGGTCTCGTCACGACGCGGAACCGGGATCGGCAGCGTCGGCGTATGCAGCACATCGCATCGATCGAACACCTCGCGCACGAACCGTCCGAGCAACGGCAGGCGCAGGCGCAGCGCCTCGAGATAGACGGTGCCGGGGATGGCCAGACCGGTGCTGGCGCGCAGGCGCACCTGCGGCGTGTAGCGTTCGGCCTCGACACGGAGCTGCGGCGCATGCAGTGCCGTCGCCTCGGAGTAGACCACCGCTCGGCTGAGCTCGGCGAGCGGCGCGGCATCCGGTACCGTCACCTCGACGATGCGCGCGCCGGCGCCTTCGAGCGCAGCAAGGCAGCGCTCCATGGCCGCACGCACCTCGGGCGTCGCGACATCAAAGAAATGGTTGCGCGGCACACCGATGCGCAGACCCTCGATGCCGCGCCCGAGCGAGGCGACATAGTCGGGTGGAACACGGCGTGAGGCGAGCGCATCGCCGCCGTCCGCCCCCGCGATGATCTGCAACACGGCCGCGAGGTCGGCAACGGAATGCGCGATAGGTCCGAGCGTATCGATCGAGGGCGAGAGCTTCATGCTACCGGTGCGCGGTAGCAGGCCGTAGGTGGGCTTGAGGCCGAGCACACCGTTCGCTGCAGCGGGTATACGCACCGAGCCGCCGGTGTCGGAGCCGATGCTCAGCGCTGTCGCGCCACAGGCCACAGCAGCACCGCTGCCGCTGGAGGATCCGCCGGCGACGAACTCGGGCTGCCAGGCGTTGCGGCAATCGCCGAAGGCGGCGTTGTGCCCGGTGGCACCGAACGCGAACTCCGCCATGTTGAGTGCGCCGATGGCCTGTGCCCCGGCCGCCTCGAGACGCGCGAGCACCGTGGCAGCCGGAGGGTGTGCCGCCATACCGGCGCCGGACCGCTCCGCGGCAAGCAAGGCGACCACCTCGCGCACCCGCGAGCCGCAGGACGGCAGCAGACCGCCGGCAGCGCCGGCGGACGACCCGGTACCGACGAACATGTCTTTGTGTGCGAGCGGTACACCGAGCAAGGGCAAGGTGGCGGCGAGGTCGACACCCGCAGCGCGGGCTGCGGCGAGACGCTCGTCAGCGAGCGCTGCAGCACGGCGCGCAGCATCGGCGTCGAGACGCAGGAAGCAGTTCGTCCGCGCCTGCGCCCAAACCGCGCGCGCGAGCACCGACTCGGTGAGCGCCGTGCTCGTCAACCGCCCCTCTCTGAGGCGGGTCGCCGCCTCGATCAGACTGAGATCACAAGGGTCGACGACCGCCGGGATGCTCACCGTGCGCCGTCTCCGGCCAGCGACTCGAGCAACGCGAGATGATCGGCCACCTCCCCGCCAAGCAGCGCATCATCCAAGGCATCGGCCGCCTGCAGGGCCGTACGCGCGGCTGCGACCGCCGTCACGGCAGCACCCGCTCCGACTGCGATACGCAGGGCCATCGCCTCGTCATCGATCGGGATGCCCGCGAGCGCGGCGAGTTCGAGCACTGACGCCGTTGACAGGGACGGCGAAGGCGGACCCCCTGGCGGGAGACGCCGAGTGGAACGGGTCGAACCTTCCTGCGAGATACCGGGCTCAGTCATGTCGGGGAACCTGCGCACGCGGTGTGCGGTCAAAGGGTGGTTCCAGTGTAACCCGCTGCGCAAACGCGCTAGCATCGCCGCACTCGACCCATGGAGCTCCCCGCATGATCAGACCTCTCCGCGCTTTACTGCCCGCTCTCGCGGCCTCCATCGCCTTGGCGGGCCTCGCCGCGGCGCCGACGCCTGCCCGCGCCGACGACTACGCCGACACGGTGCAGCTTTTCAAGAACGCGGGACAAAGCGGGACCTTCTTCAACAAAGCCCATGGGTATGCCGTGTTCCCGACCATCGGCAAGGGCGCGCTCGGCATCGGCGGCGCGCGCGGCAAGGGGCGCGTCTATGTGCAAGGGCGTCATGTCGGCGACACCACGCTCACGCAACTCAGCATCGGCTTCCAAGCGGGCGGTCAGGCCTTCAGCCAGATCGTGTTCTTCGAGGATGAGCGCGCCTTCCGCGAGTTCAGTTCCGGCCAATTCGGTTTCGGGGCGGGGGTGAGTGCGGTGGCGATCACGGCAGCCGCAAGTGCGAGCGCGAGCACCACGGGCGCCACGGCAGGCGTCAGCGGCGGCAAGAAAGACGCCACGACTTCAGGCGAGTATTACCGCGGGATGGCGGTGTTCACGATCGCGAAGGGCGGCCTCATGTACGAGGCGGCGCTCGCCGGCCAAAAGTTTTCCTATAAGGCCAGACCGGCGCCGTGAGCGCGGGGTCTTAACGTTTCCGGGGGGCGTTTCCCGGGGGGCGGCCCTAGGATCAGGCAAACACCAACGCCTGCCCGAGCATGTTGACGGCAGCGTAGAACAGATACGCCAGAGCCAGTAGTGTCGCCACCAAAGCTATTGCACGCATGACACCCCTCCGACCAACAGGCATCGAAGGCGGTATGCCCCCAGAAAAGCCGTGATCACAGTCACACTGTAATCGCGACGTAATTAAGGGTACTACCTGCCGAAAGTAACGTATTACGGACTAAAAACCAGACAAATGACCGCATCGTGGCCGTCTGTTCAGGGCCTGACGACCACCTAGTGGACAAAGCCGGCCGGTCGGCACTTTACGGTGCCTTCGCAGCGCCCTCAGCCACCACCCGTACCCGCAGCGCCCTCGCGGGGTCGAAGAGCCCACCCGCCGCGCCTTTCACCTCATCGAGCGTGATCGACTCGAAATCGGCGCGCAGCGTGCGCGTCCACTCGAGCCATTCCGCACGCGACTGCGACTGCGAGATCGCTTCCAACCAGAAGCCATTGTTCTCGAAGCGCGACTTGAGCCCCTCCACCACGGGCTTGCGCGCGCGCTCGAACTCATCAGCGCTGATGCTCCCGGCGCGCATCTGCGCAGCCACGCGATCGATCGCGGCGTTCGCCGCATCGATCTCGGCAGGCTTCACATCGAGGCTCGTGTAGATCGTGCCGTAGCCGCGGTAGAGATCCGAGGCGTCGACCGCGACGCCCGGCGAATAGGTCGCGCCGAGTTTCTCGCGCAGCTCGTCGGTCATCTTGATCTGCAGCACTTCGCCGACCAAAAATTGCACGCGTGAACGGCGTCGATCGAAGCTGTCACCCGCCGGCCAGGCGACCGCGAGCACGGCCTTGTCGGCCTCAGCGCCGTGGCGCAGCACCACGGGCGCCGTGGGGGCGGCGGGGAATCGCATCGGCGAAACGCCACGGCTGCGGTCGAAGTCCCCGCGGCGCGGCGGCAGCGTGCCGAGCGTGGCCGCTACAGCGGCGATCGCACGGTCGACATCGACATCGCCGACGATCGCGACCTCCATCGCACCTTCGCGCATGGCCGACTCAAGCACGGCCCGGA